>NZ_JBFAAE010000074.1:0-40909 GCF_040639575.1 Streptosporangium sp. NPDC023825
AAACCCGAACCCCGGTTGCGTGACTGTATTTCAGCCGTGTCCTCTTCCGATCTGGGGCGTGGGGGCCGCCGCCGGCCCCGGGATCCCGGCGGCGGCCCCCTCCCCGCGACCCGCGGGACTCGCGTCCCCGTCCCCGTCCCCGTGCGGGACGGCGGACGCGAGCGGTGCGCCGGGCCTAGACGGTCTCCAGCGCCCTCTCCCTCTCCCCCTCGGCCGCGGCGGCCGCGCGTCGGCCGCCGCGGAGGCCGGTGAGGGCGATCAGCAGGCCGGCCACGGCGAGAATCCCCGAGACCGTGATCGCGGCACGGAAGGTGCCGATCGGGTCGGCGCCCGTACCCGAGGTGAGGACGGCCGTCACGACGGCCAGCACGACCGCCCCGCCGACCTGTCCCGAGGTGTTGAGCAGCCCCGAGGCCAGGCCCTGCTCGTCGTCGGCCACCCCGTTGGTGGCCTGGATGTTCAGTGAGGGGAAGGACAGGGCGAACGCGATGCCCAGCAGGACCATGCCGGGAATGATCAGCGTGGCCAGGCTGGGCTCGCCGTTGATCCGGAGGAAGAACGCGTACCCGGCGGCCAGCGCGGCCGAGCCGATCACGATCAGCCGGGCGGTGCCGAACCGGTCGGCCAGCTTGCCCATCCTGGTGGAGGTCACCGCCACCAGGAGTCCGGCGGGCAGGAAGGCCAGCGCGGTCTCCAGGGCCGACCAGTGCAGAAAGTTCTGGAAATACTGCATGGCGACGAACTGGAAGCCGACGTAGGAGCCGAACAGGATCACGAGTCCCAGGTTGGCGCGGACGATCGGGCCGGAGCGCAGGATGCCGAGGCGTACCAGCGGGTGCTTGACGCGCTGCTCGGTGAGGACGAAGACGGCCAGCAGCAGGGCGGCTCCCAGCAGCGAGGCGATCGTGCGCGGCGAGCCCCAGCCCGCGCCGGGCGCCTCCACCACGGCGTAGACGAGCAGCAGCATGGAGGCGGTGATGGTGACGGCGCCGATGAGGTCGTGTCCGCCCTCGGCGCGCTCCTCCCGCTGTCTGGGGAGGAACTTCAGGGCCGCGACCAGCGCGATGATCGCGACGGGGACGGGCATGAGGAACGTCCAGCGCCAGCCGAGCTCGGTCAGGAATCCGGAGATGACCAGGCCCAGGGAGAACCCGCTGGCGCCGGAGGCGGTGAAGACGCTGAGAGCCCTGTTGCGGGCAGGTCCCTCGGCGAAGGTCGTGGTGATGATGGAGAGCGCGGCGGGCGCGGTGAAGGCGGCGCTGACGCCCTTGACGAAGCGGGCCGCGATCAGCAGCGTGCCGTCGTTGACGAGACCCCCGAGGAGCGAGGCCACGGCGAAGACCGCAAGGGCGACCAGGAAGACCCTGCGACGCCCGAGCAGGTCGGCGGTCCGGCCGCCGAGGAGGAGCAGCCCGCCGTAGCCGAGCACGTAACCGCTGACCACCCACTGCAGGGAGGACGTGGACAGTCCCAGGTCCGCCTGGATGGACGGCAGGGCGACTCCCACCATCGAGACGTCGAGCGCGTCGAGGAAGACCACGGCGCAGAGCACGGTGAGCGCGGCCCACAGTCCCGCGCCCCAGCGCTCGTCGGGCGGCGAAACCAGCGGAACCCGGGGAACAGAAGCGGCAGGTGAAGCGGTTGGAACGGTTGCGACCGACGGATCGGGTGGAGCCGTCGAGGTCGATGAAGAGGTCATGTCGTCCGACAATACATGCAAGCACATCTAATGCAAAAGCATTTAATGCCTGTGCATTTAATGTTCACGCATGGTACGATCCGCGGCATGAACGAGGAGGACCCGGTCCGAGCGTGGCGTGAGGCGCTCGCCAAGTACGCCGCGACCGCCTGCGCTCTGGAACGCGAGCTCTCCGAACGGCACCGGCTCGGCATGAGCGAGTTCGAGGTCCTGGAGCGGATGGTCGAGGGCGGCCAGGGCAAATACCGGGTCCAGGAGATCGCCGACGCGGTCCATCTGAGCCAGAGCGCCTGCTCCCGGCTGATCGCCCGCCTGGAGAAGGCGGGCCTGGTGACCCGCCGCATCTGCGAGGACGACCGGCGCGGCATCTTCGTCGGCATCACCGAGGACGGCCGCGAGCGCCACGCGACCGCCCTGCCCACCCACCGCGCCGTGATCGGCGAGATCTTCGGCTCACCGGCCCGCCACGCGGAACAAAAGAGCGTCCCGGCCCGCGAGACGGACCGGGAGGGCGTCCCGGCCCGCTGAGCGGAGGACCGGGAAGGCACCCGCCCCGCGAGGCGAAAAAGAATGTCCCGGCTCGTGAAACGGACCGGGAAGGCGTTCCGGCCCGCGAGGCGGAGCAGAAGGATGTCCCGGCCCGCGAGACGGACCGGGAAGGCGTTCCGGCCGCCTGCGTCAGGCGGTGACGCGGTCGATCACCAGGGGCAGCAGGTCCGGGTCGGCGGCCTCGCCGACGGTGTAGGCGCCTTCCAGGGCGGCGAGCGCCCGCTCGAAGCGCGCGGTCTCGTCGGCGTGCAGCGTCATCAGCGGCTGCCCCGCGCGGACCAGGTCCCCCGGCTTGGCGTGCAGTACGATGCCCGCCCCGAACGACACCGGGTCCTCCTTGCGCTCCCGGCCCGCGCCGAGCCGCCAGGCCGCCAGGCCCACGCCGTACGCGTCGAGCCTGGACAGCACGCCGGAGGAGGGCGCGGTGACCTCCATCGTCTCGGCGGCCCTGGGCAGCAGTGCGTCGGGGTCGCCGCCCTGGGCGGCGATCATCCGGCGCCAGGCGTCCATCGCCGAGCCGTCCGCCAGGGCGCGTTCGGGGTCCTTGCCCACGGACAGGCCCGCCGCCTGGAGCATCTCCCGTGCCAGCCGCACGGTCAGCTCGACCACGTCGGCGGGCCCGCCTCCGGCGAGCACCTCGACCGACTCGGTGACCTCCAGGGCGTTGCCCACGGCCCGGCCCAGCGGCCGGTCCATCGCGGTCAGCAGCGCGACGGTGTTGACCCCGGCGTCGGTGCCGAGCTCGACCATGGTCGTGGCCAGCTCGCGGGCCTGCTCCACGTTCTTCATGAAGGCTCCGGAGCCGACCTTGACGTCCAGGACGAGCGCGCCGGTACCCTCCGCGATCTTCTTCGACATGATCGAGGAGGCGATCAGCGGGATCGCCTCGACGGTGCCGGTGACGTCGCGGAGCGCGTACAGCTTCTTGTCGGCGGGGGCGAGGCCGTCGCCGGCCGCGCAGATGACCGCTCCGGCCTTGCCGAGCACGTCGAGCATCCCGTCGCTGGACAGGGACGCCCGCCAGCCGGGGATGGACTCCAGCTTGTCCAGGGTGCCGCCGGTGTGGCCGAGCCCCCTGCCGGACAGCTGGGGCACGTACCCCCCGCACGCGGCGACCAGCGGTGCCAGCGGCAGCGTGATCTTGTCACCGACACCCCCGGTGGAGTGCTTGTCGGTGGTGGCCCCCGGCAGCGACGACCAGTCCATCCTGGATCCGGAGCGGATCATGGCCTGGGTCCACTCGGCGATCTCCCGCCGGTTCATGCCGTTGAGCAGGATCGCCATCGCGAGGGCGGACATCTGCTCGTCGGCGACGACACCCTTGGTGTAGGCGTCGATCACCCAGTCGATCTGCTCGGCCGACAGCTCCCTGCCGTCCCTCTTGGTGACGATGACGTCGATCGCGTCCATGCTCAGGCCCCCCGGCTCAGGTCGTCGGGCCCGAAGGCGTAGGGCAGGATCTCCGCCATCGGCTTCGGGCCGTCGATGGTCTCCAGCAGCAGCTCCGGGCCGCCGAACTCGTACAGGAGCTGGCGGCACCTGCCGCACGGCATGAGGAGCTCCTCGTGCCCGTCGACGCAGGTGAACGCGACGAGACGGCCGCCGCCGGTGGCCTGCAGCGAGGACACCAGCCCGCACTCGGCGCACAGCCCGATGCCGTAGGAGGCGTTCTCGACGTTGCAGCCGGACACGATCCGCCCGTCGTCCACCAGCGCGGCGGCGCCGACCGGGAACTTGGAGTAGGGGGCGTAGGCGTGGCCCATGGCCCGCACGGCCTCGGCCTTCAGCGCCGCCCAGTCGATGCCCGTCCCGGTGCTCATCTCACCACCCGTCTCGGCACCCGCTTCGGCGCCCGTCTCATTGCCCGTCTCGGTGCCCATCGAATCAGATCCGCTCGTGAGGTGCCGCGTGATGGTCACTTGCCCTGCCCCCTGCGGTACGGCACGCCGTCGGCGGCCGGCGGGCGGAGCCGCTGCGCCGCCAGCGACAGCACCAGCAGCGTGGTGATGTGCGGGGTGACGGAGGTGAACTCCGAGGGGATGGAGTCGGTCAGCGCGAACACCACGAACACGGCGACCGCCGCGACCCCGGTGATCAGTGCGGCTCGCGTCCGGTTCTGCCGTACGAGCTGGTAGACGGCGACCGCGGCGAGCAGGATCGTCACCACGAGCAGCAGCGCGTGCACCGACTCGCCACCCCTGCGCAGCTGGAGCGCGTCGGTGTAGCCGAACAGCACGGCGCCCCCGGCCAGCCCTCCCGGCCGCCAGTTACCGAAGATCATGGCGGCGAGGCCGATGAAGCCGCGCCCGCCGGTCTGTCCCTCGCGGTAGGCGCTGGCGGCCACCTGTGCCAGGAACGCGCCGCCCAGGCCCGCCAGGGCGCCGGAGACGAGGACCGCGATGTACTTGTAGGTGTAGACGTTGACGCCCAGCGACTCCGCGGCCACCGGGCTCTCCCCGCAGGAGCGCAGGCGCAGGCCGAACGCCGTACGCCACAGCAGGTAGTACGAGAGCGGGACGAGCAGGATCGCCAGGATCGTCAGCAGCGAGACGTTCGTGGTCAGGCCGCGCAGGATGCCCGCGACGTCCGACAGCAGGAACCACTGCTTGGCCTCCAGCGTCCTGAGCGGGTCCCCGATCCACGGCACGCTCACCACGCCGGGCTTGGGCACCGGGGGCGACTGGGAGTCGCCGCCGCCCGGCATCTCGGCGAAGGTGACCTTGGACAGGAACTGGGTGACGCCCAGGCCCAGGATGTTGATCGCGACACCGGAGATGATGTGGTCGACGCCGAACGTCACGGTGGCGATCGCGTGCAGCAGGCCGCCCAGCGCCCCGCCGATCGCGCCCGCGACGACGCCCGCCCACGGGTTGCCGAACTGGAGCGCGCCCCAGGCGCCGCACCAGGTGCCCAGGATCATCATGCCTTCGAGGCCGATGTTGACCACGCCGGCCCGCTCGGCCCACAGGCCGCCCAGACCGGCCAGGCCGATGGGGATGGCCAGCGCGACGGAGGCGTTGATCGCGCCCGCGGAGGTGAGGTCGACGGCGCCGGTGACGGTCCGCGCGAACGAGAGCAGCAGGACGAGCGCGCCGAGGGCGAGCAGCAGGACCCGCCAGGTGACCCTGAATCTGCGGGCGGGGGTCTTCGGCTCCACGAAGGGAGCCTCCGGCGTGGTGAGGGCGCCCTGGCTCATGCCGGCGTTCCTTCCCTGGTCGGGGTGGTGCCAGCCAGCTGGCGGCTCACCCGGCGCTGCTCGGCGGAAATCTGGTAGCGGTGGACCAGCTCGTAGGCGATGATCACCGAGAGCACGATCGTTCCCTGCATGATGGTCACGATGTCCGGGGAGATCTTCTGGATCTGCAGGATGCCCGCGGAGGTGTCGAGGAAGGCCCACAGCAGGGCGCCGAACGCGATGCCGACAGGGTGGTTGCGGCCGAGCAGCGCGATCGCGATGCCGGTGAAACCGAGCCCGGTGGGGAAGTCCAGGCTGTAGCTGTAGGAGGCGCCGAGCAGCTGCGGCATGCCGACCAGGCCCGCCATCGCGCCGGACAGGATCATCGAGACGAGGATCATCCGCTTGACGTTGACGCCGCTGGCCACCGCGGCCGACTCCGAGCGGCCGGTGGCGCGCAGGTCGAAGCCGAAGCGGGTCCGGTTGATCACCACGTGGTAGAGGACGCCCATCACGACCGACAGGATGATCAGGCCGAACACCTTCGTCTGGGTGCCGGAGATGATCTCCAGCCCCGGCACCTGGCCGGAGGGGCCGATCGGCTTGGTGCCGATGTTGTTGCTGCCCGCGACCTCGACCGCGAGGCGCTCCTTGTTGAGCAGCCAGGCACCGAGCGCGGTGGCGATGGCGTTCAGCATGATCGTGGAGATGACCTCGCTCACCCCGCGCCGCACCTTGAGCAGCCCGGCGATCGCCGCCCATCCGGCGCCGACCAGCAGGGCGACGAAGATGATCAGCGCGACGTGCAGCGGGGCGGGCAGGGTGACCGCGCCGCCGACGGCCGCGGCGGTGAGCGCCGCCAGGCGGTACTGGCCGTCGACGCCGATGTTGAAGAGGTTCATCCTGAACCCGATCGCCACCGCGAGCGCGGACAGGTAGTAGGTCGTCGCGTAGTTCAGGGTCAGCACGATCGAGCGCGGCCGGATGCCGTACTCGCCCATGACGACCAGCGTGTCGAGCGGCGGGGCGCCGGTGATCGCCAGGATGACCATGGTGACCAGCGCCGCGAACACGATGGCGACGAGCGGGGCGACGAGCGAGAGCAGCCCCGCCGGCGAGACCCGTCCGAGCAGCCGGTCGGCGAAGGTGGACTTTTCCCGGCTCATCCGCGCGTCCCGGTGGGCGTGTGCGCTACGAGGGTGTTCATGCCGCGCGTCCCCGGGGGCGTGTGCGCTACGTGGGTGTTCATGCCGCCTCTCCAGCACCCGTCATGGCCGAACCGAGCTGCTCGGGTGTCACGTCCTTGGGATCCACCTCGGCGACGATCCGGCCGCGCAGGATCACCTTCAGGGTGTCCGACAGGCCGATGAGCTCGTCGAGGTCGGCCGAGATCAACAGGACCGCCAGGCCCGCGGCGCGCGCCGCGCGCAGGTGGTCCCAGATCGCGGCCTGGGCGCCCACGTCGACGCCGCGCGTCGGGTGGGACGCGATCAGGAAGACCGGCTCCCCGCTCATCTCCCGGCCGACGATCAGTTTCTGCTGGTTGCCGCCGGACAGGGCCGCGGCGTCCACGTCGATGCCCGGGGTCCGCACGTCGTACGCCTCGACGATGCGCCGGGTGTCCTCGCGCGCTCCCGCGCGGTCGATCCAGGGGCCCTTGACGTTGGGCCGCCGGGTCTGGTGGCCCAGGATCCGGTTCTCCCAGAGCGGGGCCTCCAGCAGCAGGCCGTGCCGGTGACGGTCCTCGGGGATGTAGCCGATGCCGGCCTCGCGGCGGCGCAGCGTCGTCCAGGCGGAGATGTCGTGCTCGCCGAGGCGGATCTCGCCCTCGGCCGCGCGCATGCCCATGATGGCCTCGACCAGCTCGGCCTGGCCGTTGCCCTCGACCCCGGCGATGCCGAGCACCTCGCCCTTGCGGATGTCGAAGGTGACGCCGTCCACGACGCAGCGGTCCTCGGCCGAGTGGACGTTCAGCCCGCGCACCGACAGAGCCACCACGTCGGTGACGGTGGACTCGCGGGTCTCCGGGCTGGGCAGCTCGCTGCCGACCATCAGCTCGGCCAGCTGCCTGGCGGTCACGTCCTTGGGATCCACGCTGGCCACGGTCGTGCCGCGCCGGATCACGGTGATGGCGTCGGCGACCGAGAGCACCTCGTCCAGCTTGTGCGAGATGAAGATGATCGTCAGACCCTCGCGGACCAGCTCACGCAGGTTGGCGAAGAGCTCGTCGACCTCCTGCGGCACGAGCACGGCGGTCGGCTCGTCCAGGATGAGGATCCGGGCGCCCCGGTAGAGGACCTTGAGGATCTCCACCCGCTGGCGGGCCCCGACGCCCAGGTCCTCGACGGTGACGTCGGGATCGATGCCGAGGCCGTAGGAGTCGGAGATCTCCCGGATCCTCTTCCGCGCGGCGCCGAAGTCGAGGGCGATCCCGCCCTTGCGGGGCTCGCTGCCGAGGATCACGTTCTCCAGCACGGTCAGGTTGTCGGCCAGCATGAAGTGCTGGTGGACCATGCCGATGCCCACGGCGATCGCCTCCCCGGGGGAGCGGAAGCTCACGTCCTGGCCGTTGACGCGGATCCGCCCCTCGTCCGGGCGCTGCATGCCGTACAGGATCTTCATGAGGGTGGACTTGCCCGCGCCGTTCTCGCCGACGACGGCGTGCACGTGCCCCTGACGTACGGATAGGGAGATGTCACGGTTGGCGACGACGCCGGGGAATCGTTTGGTGATTCCCTCGAGCTCGACGGCCGGTGCCGAGGTGCTGATGACGGCCTCCTCCGTACGGATGCCCCGATACGGAACGTGGTGGTCAGAGAGGACAAAGGGCCCGGGGGAAATGTCCGCCGGGCCCCTCATTAGTACCAGGTCAGGAGGTCTTGTCCGGAACGGTGATATCGCCGGAGATGATCTTCTGCTTGTACTCGTCGAGCTTGGCCTTGATGTCGTCGACCTGGCCACCGGTGGTGGAGTAGTCGACGCCGCCGGCCCTGAGGTCGTAGATCGTGCTGCCCGACTTCACGGAGTTGGTGGTGAAGCTCTTCAGGAAGTCGAAGACGGCGACGTCGACCTTCTTGAGCATGGAGGTCGCGATGACGCTCTGCAGCTCGGGGGCGGCGGTCTTCGCCTGGTCGGAGTCGACGCCGATGGCCAGGCCCTTGGCGGCCTTGGCCGCCTCGAACACGCCGCCACCGGAGCCGCCCGCGGCCTGGTAGACCACGTCGGCACCCGCGTCGAACATGCCCTCGGCCGCGGTCTTGCCCTTGGCCGGGTCGCTGAAGCCGGTGAAGTCCGGCGGCTGGGTGAGGTACTTGACCTCGATCTTCACGTCGGACTTGACCGCCTTGGCGCCCGCGGCGAATCCGGCCTCGAACTTGTTGATCAGCGGAACTTCTACCCCGCCGACGAAGCCCACGTGGTTCTTCTTGCTCTTCAGCGCCGCCGCGGCGCCGACCAGGAAGGAACCCTCGTGCTCGGCGAACAGCAGGTTCGAGATGTTGGGGGCGACGGCCGCCGCGTCGTCGACGATCGCGAACTTGACGTCGGGGAACTCGGTCGCGACCTTCTTGACCGGGTTGGAGTACGCGAAGCCCACGGCGATGATCGGGTTGAAGCCGCCGTCGGCGAGCAGGCGGAGCCGCTCCTCCTTGGCCGCCTCGGTCTCGCCGTTACCGGCCTCCAGCTCGCTGACCTCGGCCAGGCCCAGCTCGGTCTTGGCCTTGTCGATGCCCGCCGCCGCGGAGTCGTTGAACGACTGGTCGCCACGCCCGCCGATGTCGTACGCGAGACCGACCTTCGGTCCCGTCGCGGCCGGCGCCGCACTGCTGGCGGCCCCGCTCGGCTGAGCCGACGTGGGCGGTTCCTCGCTTCCACCACACGCGGCAGCTCCCATGAGCATGCTGCCCGCCAGTGCGGTCGCGGCCAGCTTGCCGAATCGGTTCTGAAGCAAGATGGACTCCCTTCGCGTTTCAGTGCACGCGCGAAGAGACGCACGGCAACCCTGCACGGAAGATAGTTGGTCCATCAGGGTTGACCAAACCAGCACACAAGTCCGCAACAGGTCCGTTATCCAGCTCACGCCACCTTGTGACCCGGGAAGCGGGGCGGAACTACCCGCCGGTAGCCCTGGATGGCCGACGCGGCCTGGCGTTGGCGCACCTGTCCGGCGGTCGACGATCGTCTCCGGGGATCATCGACCGGTTCCTCAGGATATGTCCGGACTTTTCGGCTGACTAGATGTCAGGACCGACTAGTTGTCGGCGTTCAGGGCCATGAGCGGCTCGCCCGCGATGGGACGCTGACCCTCCCACAGGGCCGTCAGCGCGGTCGCCGCCAGGAAACGCACCCCGGCGCCGATGGCGGTCTCGTCCACGTCGAAGGTGCCCTGGTGGATGTCGGCCAGGTGCGTCGAGCCCGGCTCGCGGGTGCCGAGCCTGGCGAACGCTCCGGGAATGGACTCCAGGTACCAGCCGAAGTCCTCGCCGCCCAGGCTCTGCTCCGTCGGCACCGGAGCGCCCTCGCCGAGCACGCCCTCCGCGGCCTCGGCAAGCATCTGCACGCTGACCTTGTCGTTGACCACCGGCGGCACGCCGCGCACGTAGTCCATCTCGGCCTCGACGCCGTACGCGCCGGCGACCGACTCCAGCAGCGACTTGATCATGTCGGGGGCCGCGTGCCAGGCCGCCTCGTCCAGGCAGCGCACGGTGCCCTCGGCGACGCCGTCGTCCGGGATGGCGTTGGCCACCGAGCCCGCCTCGACCCGGCCCCAGACCAGGCTGAGCGAGGAGCGGGGGTCGATCCGGCGCGAGAGCGCCGCGGGCAGCTCGGTGAGGATCTTGGCGAGCGCGAAGACGAGGTCGGCGGTGAGGTGCGGCCGGGCGGTGTGCCCGCCGGGACCGCTCACCCTGATCGTGACCCTGTCGCAGGCCGAGGTGATGGGACCGGCCTTGAGGCCGACCTTGCCGACGTCCAGCCGCGGGTCGCAGTGCAGGCCGAAGATGCGGTCGACACCGCTGATGCCGCCCGAGGCCATCACCTCCAGCGCGCCGCCGGGAAGCTCCTCGGCGGGCTGGAAGATCAGCCGGACCCGGCCGGGCAGCAGACCGGCCTCGGCCTGCTGGGCGAGGAAGAGCGAGGTGCCGAGCAGGATCGCGGTGTGCACGTCGTGGCCGCAGGCGTGGCACACGCCGGGGACCGTCGAGCTGTAGGAGACGTCCTTCTCGTCCGGCACGGGCAGCGCGTCGATGTCGGCCCGCAGCGCCACGGTCGGGCCGTCGCCGCTGCCGACGTCGCAGAGCAGGCCGGTGCCGCGCGGCAGCACCGAGGGGACCAGCCCCGCGGCGGTCAGGCGCTCGGCGACGCGCTGCGTCGTGCGGTATTCGGCGAACGCGAGCTCGGGATGCATGTGCAGGTCTCGACGGAAGTTGATCAGTTCCTGCTCGCGACCGGCGAGGAACGTGTCGAGTTCTCCCCGCAAATTACGCCCCCGCATTGCTCACCGTCCCATCCGCGCCGGCGGGCCTGGATCCTCGACGCACCGTGCCACTGCCCAGGATCTCGAAACCCATGAGGCAGTCTCGAAAAAAAAGCGATCGCCGCACCGACGGGCCGGAGTGGGGTCTCACGGGCCGCATCAGCGCGGGCTGGTCGGTCACCGACGCGAAAACGGCAGGCCGGTGACCCGGAGAAGCCGCCGCGTTGGCGATGACAACGACTTTATCCCTCCCCCCGAGCAGCTCGCCGACATCCAGGCCAAATGTTTTGTCACCCCATGCCCCACTCGTACACCTTCCGACCCGGGAGGACCAGGAAAGATAGCCCAAATTGACTATGAGACGATGGTTAGGTCGGGGGACGGACGATCCGGGAGGCGGTAGCCCCCGGGCCATTTCCAAACGTCGCCGACCTGGCAATTTACGTGACCCCAGGTGCCGGTCATCGAACCCGGCGGAGTGATGCAAACGGGAGGAATGCGTGTTTCACTCCTCACATGATCGCTAACATCCCATTCGGGGAGAGGCAGTCGCGTTTGAGCATATTTGAACCGGACGAGGGCACCCTGGTGGTCCTTCCCTCGTTGTCGCTTCCCCAGGATGAGCTGCGAAGGATCACCGGCCCCCTCTGCTACGAGGAGCGGCTGCTTTTTCTCCTCCTCACCCTGAGGAAGCCGAAAGTCGAGGTCGTCTACCTCACCTCGACGCCGGTGGACAGTGCGATCGTGGACTACTACCTGGGCTTCCTCGACGATCCCGACGAGGCCCGCACGCGCCTGCAGATGATCAGTTTGGATGATCCCGACACGCATCCGCTCACCGAGGCGCTGCTGCGCCGCCCGGACGCGATCGCGCGCATCCGCGCCGCCCTCGGCGGCCACCGGGAGGGCGACGCCGCCGGGGACGACGGCGACGGCGGCAACGGCAGGACCGCCTGGATGGTGCCGTTCGTGGTGAGCGAGTACGAGGAGCGTCTCGCCGGGATCCTCTCCCTGCCGGTGTACGGCCCCGCCACCTCCCTGGCCCACCTGGGGTCCAAGAGCGGCGGACGCACGATCGGCGACGAGGCCGAGGTACCGCTGGTCAGGGGCTTCGGCGACCTGCGCTCGCTGACCGAGGTGGAGCACGCCGCCCGCGCGATGAGCCCCACGAGCAAGCTGATGGTCAAGCTCAACAACAGCTACTCGGGACTCGGCAACGCCATCGTGACCAAGGACGACCGGCCGCTCGTCTCCTGCCCCACGAGTTTCTCCGCGTCGGACGAGAACTGGACGACGTTCGCCGAGAAGGTCGCCGAGCGGGGAGCGGTGATCGAGGAGTTCATCGAGGACCGGCCCCTGTACTCCCCCAGCGCCTTGGCGCGGATCACCCCCGGCGGCGTGTACGACGTGGTCGCCACCCACGAGCAGATCCTCGGCGGCCCCAACGGCGACGTCTACCAGGGCTGCACCTTCCCCGCCCGGCAGGAGTACCGGGCCGAGCTGGGCGCGCACGCGGAGCGGATCGCCAGGATCCTCGCGGGCCGCGGCGTGGTGGGGCTGTTCGGCATCGACTTCTTCGCCGTCAAGACCGACGGCGGCTACCGCACGCTGATGTGCGAGATCAACCTGCGCATCGGCGGCACCACCCACCCGTTCGGCGCCGCGCTCCTGACCACCGGCGCGTCGTACGACCCGGGGACCGGCACGCTCGTGCACGCGGGCCGGCCCAAGCACTACGTGGCGACGGACAACTGCGCCGCGCCCGCCCTGCGGGGCCGCACCCCCGGGGAGGTGGTCAAGCTGGTCCACGACGAGGGCCTCGGCTTCGACCGCGAGCGCCGCACCGGGAACGTGCTGCACATGCTGGGCGGGATCCCGAAGTACGGCAAGCTCGGGTTCACCAGCATCGGCGACTCCGCGGAGGAGGCCGCCGAGCTACACCGGAGGACGCTGGCCACGCTTCGCCAGACAGCGTAGGCCGATCACACCGAGCACGGCCGCCAGCACGAGGTTGACGGCGATCAGGATTCCGTGGACCACGTAGAAGGCCGTCGGATGACCGTCCGCGAGGTTGAAGCCAAGGGTGATCCATTCAAAGATCATGAAAGCGGCAAGACCGATCAGAAAAACGGCTGTCTTTCGCGTTATTTGCATGATGTCAGTATTCCGCCGAGTGGTTCGTACCTGGTCAGGGCACCGGTAACTCCATGCGAACCGGTACGAAGCTACCCTGAGATCATCATGGGGATCAAACATGTCGCGCCCGTCGGGGTGCTGCTCGCGGCGACCGCCCTTCTCGGCGCGCCCGCACAGGCCCGGGTCGCGCACGTGCCCGCGAACGGTGGGCTTGACCTGCGCGCGGGTGCCGGTCCACTGGATCCGCGCACCGGCGCCGGTCCGGCGGAAGCGCGCACGGGCGCCGGTTCCGCGGCGGGCCCGCGCACGCGCCGCGAGCGGGAACCGGTCGGCGGCACCCGGCTCGGGGGGCGGGGCCTCGTCGTTCCCGTGGGCGTGAAGGCCCCTCCCAAGACGGCCGCGAAGGCGTACGTGATCGCCGACGCCGAGAGCGGCGCGGTGCTGGCCGCCAAGGACGCCCACGGGCGCTACCTTCCCGCGAGCACGCTGAAGGCGCTGACCGCCCTCACCCTGATCCCGAAACTGGACAAGGACCGGAAGATCACGCCGAGCAGGCGCGCCGTGAACGAGGAGGGCAGCGCGGTCGGCCTGGTCCCCAAGCCCCTCTACACCGTCGAGGACCTGTTCAAGGCGCTGATGCTCGTCTCGGGCAACGACTGCGCGATGGCGCTGGCCGAGGCCAACGGCGGCCTGGCCACGACCCTGGCGGACATGAACGCCGAGGCCAAGCGCCTGCAGGCGTTCGACACGGTGGCCAAGACCCCGAGCGGGCTGGACAAGCCGGGCCAGAGCAGCTCGGCCTACGACCTGGCGCTGATCGCCCGCGCCGGCCTGGCCAACGCCGATTTTCGGCGATATATCAGCACAAAGACTGACAAATTCCCGGCACCCAAGGGCTACTACGAGATCGGCAACCACAACAAGCTGCTCTGGCGCTACAAGGGCATGATCGGCGTCAAGAACGGCTGGACGTCCAAGGCCCTGGGCAGCTTCGTCGGCGCGGCCAAGCGCGACGGCCACACCGTCATCGTGTCGATCATGCGTCACGACGGCTACTTCTGGGAGGAGGTCGCCGACCTCCTCGACTGGGGCTTCGCCAACCGCGGCAAGGTCCTCCCGGTCGGAAAGCTGGTCGACCCGGTCCCCGAGCCCGCCCCGCTGCCCACCGGGCCCGCCGCCTCGGCGACCCCGGCCGCCCCGGCCCCCGTCTCCGCGCAGGACCCGGCCGCGGCCGCCAGACCGGCCGACGAGGGCGTCCCGATCGGCTACTACGCCCTCGGCGCCGCCCTGCTCGGCGGCCTGGCCTGGCTGGTGTACGGCCTGCGCGGGCGATCCCGCCGTCCGCGGTGATCCGAGGACCCTCATCGTGCCCGGGGCACCCGCTCCGGTACGGGCACGGCTCGCCCCCCCGGCCGGGTGGACGCCCCGGGCCGGGTGAACGGCTCCACCGCGGCGGTCCGCCCGTTCCCGGCGGCCCGGTCACCCCTCGGCCGGTTCCCCGCGGTCCGGGGCCGGTGCGGCCGGGAGGGTCCTGATTCCCAGGACGGCGCTCCAGGCGGCGAAGGCCAGGAGCAGGGCCGTCTGGCCGGCCATGCCGAGCGTGATGGTCCGGCTCACCTCGTCGTCGAAGTCGGCACCGTACCCCATCGTGGCCAGGCGGACACACAGCATCGGCAGCGCCAGGATCGCCAGGGCGATCGGCCACGACGGGGTACGCCGGGCGGGCGCGTACACGTGCACGCAGCCGTACGCGACGCCCGCGCCCAGGATGAGCGCGCTCGCCAGGCCGGGATCGTCCAGCCACGGCCATACCCAGGCGGCGGTCGTGGGGGACGCGATCGCGTCGTGCAGCGCGACGAGGGCGGCACCGGCGACGAGGGGAGGCAGCAGGAGCCACGCCGGTCGGCGCACGAGCCGCGCGTCCCGGTGGAAACCGGCCCACAGGGCCAGCACCGTGACCAGGGACGGCAGCAGGCCGATCAGCGCGCTCCACAGGAAGACGTCCACGCGCTCCTGGAGCAGGAACGGCAGCTTCAGCGCGAACGCGAGGAGCGCCAGCGCTCTGGCGGCGCGCGGACGCCCGGCGAGGAGCGCCACGAGCGGGGCGAACCAGAGCGCGCCCGTGAAGCCTCCCAGGATGACCACGAGCCGCTCGGGTGAGCCCGGGGGCCCGGCCCCCTGGGCGAGCAGGGGGTGGGCCTCGCCGATCACCCCGTACATGCGCAGCGTGGCCGTGGCGGCGAGGGCTCCGAGCAACGCCTGGAAGCCCACCCCCAGCAGGGCGACGAGGCGGATCGTCTCTCCCCACGCGAGGAACCTCGGCACCGTGTGACCCGCTCCCCCGAGACGGACCCGGACCGCCAGCACGGCGACGCTGACGATCTCCGACCAGCGAGGCCGGGGCCCGTCGGCGTCGGAGACGCCCGGCGAGCCCTCCAGGAATACGGAGACCATCTCCTCCTCGCGCTCGGCTCGGTAGGAGGCGGGCAGCAGGCGCAACCAGCTCCGGTAGCGATCCTCCAGCAGGCTCATCGGCACGCCCCTCTCCCACTCGCTCTCACACAGGACTTCACTCGGTACTTCGCGCTCGTCCTCACGCGGGAACTCGCGCAGGACCTCGCGCCCGCCCTCACGCGGGGCTTCCGGCGGCGGACGGCCGGCCGTGCTGAGCATGCTGAGCGTGCCGGGCGCGGAGCCGGTCGACGGCGGTCCTGGCGTTCTCCGCGAGCCGGACGGCCTCGGCCTCCAGCGTCCGCGAACCGGAGTCGGTGAGCCGGTAGTAGCGGCGCAGCCGCCCCTGCTGGACCTCCTCGCGGTCGAGGGCCACCAGCCCGTCACCCGCCAGCCGGTCGAGCACGCCGTAGAGCGTGCCGACCTTGAGCTGGACCCGCCCGCCGGACAGCCGCTCGACCTCCCGCACGATGCCGTAGCCGTGACACGGCTCGTCGACCAGCGCGGTGAGAACGAGGAACGCGGGCTCCGTCATCATCCTTGGAGTCATGCTTCGCAGCATATATCGGCAAGCAGGATATGACGAGGGGCGGATCTCACGCGACGCCGGGCGTTCAGGCGCGGATGGCGGTCGCCGGGACCGGGGTGGGGTCGGGCGGAGGGCCCAGGGAGGCGGTCGCGGTCCAGGCTGCGGCGTACATGATCACCCGGGCCGAGAAGTTGATCCAGACCAGCAGGCCGACCACCACGGCGAACACCCCGTAGACGGGGTTGTTCAGGGTGCCCGAGAGGATCAGTGCGGCGAGCTGCTTGAGCAGGGCGAAACCGGCCGCGCCGAGCAGGGCTCCACGCAGCAGCACCCGCCACGGCTGCCTGGACCGGCCCAGCCCGCGCAGGATGACCAGGAAGACGACGACGTCGGTGAGCACGCTGACCGCCAGCCCGGCCAGCCAGATCGTGGCGGTGGCCACCGCCGACCCCGACAGGCCGAGCCATCCGGCCACGACCCCGCTGGCCTGGGTGGCGAAACCGGCGACCAGCACCGACGCCACCATCGTCGTGCCGACGATCACGAGTGCGGCCAGGTCCCTCAGCTTGGCCAGGGCGAAGTTGAGCGGCGCCTCGGTCGTCATGGAGATCTCGCGCAGCGCGCCGCGCAGGGCGTCGATCGCGCCGAGCCCGGCGTAGAGGAGCCCGAGCAGGCCGATGATCCCGGCACTGGTCCGGGAGTCGGCGATCTGCTTGATCGGCAGCTTGTCGGCGAGGCCGGGCAGGTACTGGTTGATCGCCGTCTGCAGGGCCTGGGTGGCTTCGGGCCTGGTGGAGAGGAAGTAGCCGAAGACCGCGAAGGCCAGCGCGACGATCGGGAAGAAGGACAGGAAGGCGAAGTAGCTGACCGCTCCGGCGAGCCGGTCTCCCGACTGGATCTGGTAGCGCTGGAAGGTCCTGACCAGGTGGTCGAGCCAGTGCCACCTGACCCGGGCCGTGCCGAGTGTCCTTCCGAACCGCTCACGGGCCGCTTGGATGCGTTCCAGCACGCTTGTCACGTGCGCCCCCTACCCAACCACCTCCGTCCCGATCGTGGACGGCGGCGGAAAAGCGGCCGTGCGTGTGTACGGGAGCGTGCGTGTGTACGGGAGAACGCCGCTGTACGGGAGAACGCCGCGGCCCGGGCGGGAATCCCGCCCGGGCCGCGCGTAGGAGGATCACGAGGTGGGCAGGAACCCCACCCGGTCGCGCACCCTGGCCATGGTCTCGGCGGCCACCGCGCGGGCCCGGGTGGCCCCGACGGCGAGCATCCGGTCGAGCTCGGTCTCGTCGGCGAGCAGCTTCTCGGTGCGCTCGCGGATCGGGGTGAAGGTGTCGACCACGAGCTCGGCCACGTCCTTCTTGAACGTGCCGTACCCCTGCCCGGCGTAGCGGGCCTCCAGCTCGGGGATCGGGACGCCGCTCAGCGCGGACTGGATGCGCAGCAGGTTGGTGACGCCGGGCTTGTTCTCGTCGTCGGCGAGGACCTCGGAGCCGGTGTCGGTGACCGCGCGCATGATCTTCTTGCGGAGCGGTCCCGGCGGCTCCAGCAGGTCCAGGATCCCGGTGGGCGAGGAGGACGACTTCGACATCTTCGCCGTGGGCTCCTGGAGGTCGGTGATCTTCTCGACCCCCTTGACGATGTGCGGCTCCGGCAGCGTGAAGGTCTCGCCGAAGCGGTGGTTGAAGCGCTGCGCGAGGTCGCGGGTGAGCTCCAGGTGCTGCTTCTGGTCCGCGCCGACCGGAACCCGGTTGGCCTGGTAGAGCAGGATGTCGGCCGCCTGCAGGATCGGGTAGGTGAACAGCCCGACACTGGCCGAGCTCTCACCGGCCTTGGCCGCCTTGTCCTTGAACTGGGTCATCCGCCCGGCCTCGCCCATGCCGGTGAGGCAGATCAGCACCCAGGCCAGCTCCGTGTGCTCACGGACGTGACTCTGCACGAAGACCGTGGAGCGCTCAGGGTCGAGACCGGCGGCGAAGAGCTGGGCCGCGGCGACCCTGGAACGCCTGCGCAGCACGTCCGGCTGGTAGTCCACGGTGATCGCGTGCAGATCGACGACGCAGTAGAAGGCGTCGTACCCCTCCTGCATGGCGACGTACTGCCTGATGGCACCGAGGTAGTTTCCCAGGTGGAAGGAGTCTGCGGTCGGCTGGATTCCCGACAGGACACGAGGACTGGCCATAGCAGCCAATTCTGTCAGCTGCCGGGAGTGGTTGGCCCGTCGATCACGGCATCCCGCCCCCGGCCCCCCCTTCCGGACCCCCCTACGGCCTCACCCCGGACCCCGCTCACGACCTCGCCGGAGAACCCCGCTCACGGCCTCCCCCCGGACCCCGCTCACGGCCTCGCCGGAGAACCCCGGTCGCGCGGGGCGCTCCCCGTCAGCTGTCGGGCGCGGGCGGCGCCTCCGGCCGCGACGTGCTCCGCTTGATCCTCACCCGGGCGACCCTGCGCCCGTCCATCTCGGTGACCGTCAGGTCGAATCCCGGGATCTCCACCCGCTCACCCAGCGCGGGAAGGTGGCCGAGCGCCCACATGACGAACCCGCCGAGGGTCTCGTACGGGCCGTCGGCCAGGCGGATCCCGCTCTCGGTCGCCACCTCGTCGAGGTTGGCCAGCCCGTCGAGCTCGACCTCCCCCGCGGGCAGCGCGACGTGCTCGTCCGCCACGTCGTGCTCGTCGCGGATGTCGCCGATCAGCTCCTCGACGAGGTCCTCCAGGGTGACGATGCCCGCCGTGCCGCCGTACTCGTCGACCACGATCGCCAGGTGGTGGCCCTCCCTGCGCATCTCCGACAGCGTGGCCATCAGCCGCTTGCTGGTGGGGACCAGCTTGACCGGGCGGATCGGCACCAGCTCGCTGATCGGCTCGATGGACCCGGTCAGCACCGGGTCGAGCAGGTCGCGAATGTGGACGAAGCCCACGACGTCGTCGTAGGAGTCGCGGTAGACGGGGAAACGGGAGTGCGGCATGGCCGCGGCCAGGACCGCCGCCTCGGCCAGCCGCGTGTCTGCGGACATGAACTCCACCTCGGTGCGCGGCAGCATCACCTCGCGGAGTTGCCGCTTGCCCGCCGCGAACACCTCCCCGATCAGGTGGCGCTCGTCGGCGGTGAGCTCCTGGTGGCCCACCACCATGTCGCGCAGCTCCTCGGTGGAGATCTCCTCGCGGTCGGCGTCGGGGTCGCCGCCGAGCAGCTTGACGACCCCGTCGGTGGACTTGGACAGCGCCCAGATGATCGGCCGCGACAGCGCGGCCATCCGGTCGAGGAACGGCGCGACCAGCAGGGAGATCCCCTCGGCGCGCTGCCTTGCGATCCGTTTGGGGGCCAGCTCGCCGAACACCAGCGAGGCGTACGAGATCGCCAGCGTCACCAGCACCAGGGAGAGCGGGGCCGTCACGGCCTCCGGCACCCCCCAGCCGGTCACCACGGGGATGAGGTCCTGGGCGAGGGTGTCGGCGCCGAAGGCGGCCGAGAGCATGGTCGCCACGGTGACGCCGATCTGCACCGCGGACAGGAAGCGGTTGGGGTCGCGGGCGAGCTTGGCGGCTCGCGCCCCCCTGCGACCCCGGGTGTCGAGCCGTCTGACCTGGCTCTCCCTGAGAGAGACCATGGCCATCTCGGCCGCGGCGAAGAATCCCCCGATCAGTACGAAGAGCATGACCAAGGCGATGTTCGCCAGGACGCTGTTCACGAGATCGTCTCCGTCGTGGCGGTCGCCTGTTTCGGCGGTGGCCGATATTTGATGTGCCAGCATATGCTGGCGATAGACTTACAAAAGTAAACAAGTACAAACATCATCAAACAGGAGGCTCCGTGAAGCTGCTCGTCACCGGAGGCGCCGGATACATCGGCGGGGTCGTGGCGGCGCAACTCGTCGAGGCGGGCCACGAGGTCACCGTGCTGGACGACCTCTCCACCGGCCACGCCGACGCGGTGCCGCCGGGCGCCCGCTTCGTCGAGGGGTCGATCACCGAGGCCGCCGGCCTGCTGCCCGGCACGGACGCCGTGCTCCACTTCGCGGCGAAGTCCCTGGTCGGCGAGTCCGTGGAGCGGCCCGGCCTCTACTGGGCGCACAACCTCGGCGGCACCCTGGCCCTGCTCGACGCCATGCGGGGCGCCGGGGTGGGCCGGATCGTCTTCTCCTCCACCGCCGCGACGTACGGCGAGCCGGAGCGCTCCCCGATCGAGGAGACCGACCCGACCCGGCCGACCAACCCCTACGGCGCGTCCAAGCTCGCCGTCGACACCGCGCTGAGCGCGTTCGCCGGGCTGTACGGCCTGGCCGCGGTGAGCCTGCGCTACTTCAACGTGGGCGGCGCCTACACCGCCGGAGACGGCAGGGTCTACCGCGAACGTCACACCGTGGAGACCCACCTGATCCCTAACATCCTCGCCGTCGCACTCGGCGGTCGCGAGTCGGTCAGCGTGTTCGGCACGGACTACCCCACTCCCGACGGCACATGTGTGCGCGACTACATCCACGTGGCCGATCTCGCCAGGGCCCACCTGCTGGCGCTGGACGCCTGCTCGCCGGGCGAACACAAGATCTACAACCTGGGCAACGGGACGGGCTTCTCGGTCCAGGAGGTGCTGTCGGTCTGCCGTGAGGTGACCGGCCACGAGATCCCCGCGGTCGTGCGCGAGCGCCGCGCCGGCGACCCGGCCGTGCTGGTGGCCTCGTCGGAGAAGATCCAGCGCGAGCTCGGCTGGAAACCCGAGCACCCCTCGGTCCGCGACGTCGTCGCCGACGCCTGGGCCGCCATGCTCGGCTGACACCACCCCGCCCCGCCGCCCCGGCCGCGCCACCGGTCTCGGAGATCTGCAACCGGGGCCGGGCGCGGACCGGCCGGCCGTGCCTACCTCAGACTGAAGCGGGCCGTGTTGTTGGCCGGGCGGCGGTCGCCCAGCCGGAGGGAGTAGACGGTCGCCTCGGCCCGTGGCGTGTGCGCGCGGGCCGTGAAGGCGAGCATGAAGCTCACCCGCCGGCCCGCGCCGACCGTGCGAAGCCTGCACCCGACGTAGGCGGGGTGGGAGTCGCACCGCGCGCCCCTCGCCGACATGAGACGCGCCCCGCCGGTGTCGAAGAGGACCCCGGCGTCGTGGACGCGCCGCGGCCCGCGGTTGCGCACCACGGCGGCCACGGTGACCAGGCGGCCCGCACGAGTCGCGCGCGACAGCCTGACGGCCAGGTCCGCACCCTCGTCCACCTCGGTGAGCGTCTCGGCGAAGTTGTCCGTCTCGTCGTCGTCCACGACCTCGGAGGAGAGCGTGGCGCTCGCCCTCAGCGTGCCCCGCGCGCCGGACCCCACCACCCCGGTGATCGTCACCCCGCCGGTCTGCCCGGCCAGGACGTCCGTCGGCGAGGGACAGACCACCTCTCCGGCCACGGCGCCGGGAAGGCACTCGGCGACGTTGACGCCGGCCACCGCCACCTTCTCGGGCAGTCGTACGGTGAGCAGTGGAAGCACCGCGTCGCCGGGACCGTCGTTGCGCACCTCGGCCCGGTAGGTCAGCGGCCGCCCGGGCTGCGCGCGCTTCGGGGAGACCGTCAGCCGCACCGACAGGTCCGCGCCGCCCCAGCCGTCGTCGTCGGGGGAGGCGGGCGCCCCCCGGGGGGTCGCCACGAGCGCGAGACAGATCACCCCGGCGACGATCCGCACCGCGGCGTACTCCCTGAACACCGATCCCCCGACCACAAGTGATCATTGAACGCCGGGTCGCGCCGCTCCGCGATGATCGACACGCCGCCTTTTCCTCCGCCTTCCCCCGCCACCCGCGCGGCGGGAGGGCCGGGGAGGGACGAAAGGCCGGGAACGCGAAAGGGCGGGAACCCGGGAGGCGGGGAACGCGAAAGGGGCCCCGGCACGCCGGGGCCCCTTTCGCGTGGCGACCCAGATCAGTACGGCCCGGATGCGGGACGGCCCATGTCAGGACGGCCTGGATGCGGGACGGCTCAGATCAGGCCGAGCTCGCGTACCGCGGAACGCTCCTCCTCCAGCTCGCGCACCGTGGCGTCGATGCGCTCGCGGGAGAAGGCGTCGATCTCCAGACCCTGGATGATCTCCCACTTGCCGTCGCGCGAGGTGACCGGGAAGGACGAGATGAGCCCATCCGGCACGCCGTACGAGCCGTCGGAGGGAATCGCGGCCGAGGTCCAGGCGGTGCCGTTGACCCAGTCGAAGACGTGGTCGACCGCGGCGTTGGCGGCGGAGGCGGCCGAGGACGCGCCCCGGGCCTCGATGATCGCGGCGCCGCGCTTGGCGACGGTGGGGATGAAGGTGTCGCGCAGCCAGGCCTCGTCGACCAGCTCGGCGGCGATCTTGCCACCGACCTCGGCGTGGAAGAGGTCCGGGTACTGAGTGGCGGAGTGGTTGCCCCAGATCGTCATCTTCTTGATCTCGGTGACCGGGACCTGCAGCTTGGCGGCGAGCTGGGACAGCGCGCGGTTGTGGTCGAGGCGGGTCATCGCGGTGAAGCGCTCGGCCGGGACGTCCGGGGCGTGCTGCTGGGCGATGAGCGCGTTGGTGTTGGCCGGGTTGCCGACCGCCAGCACGCGGATGTCGTCGGCCGCGTTGTCGTTGATCGCCTTGCCCTGCGGGCCGAAGATGCCGCCGTTGGCCTGGAGGAGGTCGCCGCGCTCCATGCCCTTGCTCCGGGGGCGGGCACCGACCAGCAGCGCGACGTTGGCGCCGTTGAACGCCACGTTCGGGTCGTCGGTGATCTCGATGCCGCTCAGCAGCGGGAACGCGCAGTCGTCGAGCTCCATCGCGGTGCCCTCGGCGGCCTTCACGGCCTGCGGGATCTCCAGGAGGCTCAGCGTGACCGGGACGTCGGCGCCCAGCAACTGGCCCGAGGCGATGCGGAAAAGCAGCGCGTAGCCGATCTGACCGGCGGCGCCGGTGACGGTGACCTTTACGGGAGTCTGGGCCATGACCTTCCCCCACTCGAAGGATGAATTGTGACGCTCGGATGCTACCCGTCCACGGTGGACGGCCGTCCGGCGAGTGCCCCGATCCGCGTTCCGGGCAGTCGGCCGGCAGTCGGCCGGCAGGGCGAGCACGACGAGCGCCCCGCGACGGCGGGGCACGGCCCTGGCACCGGCCCCAGGTCAGGGCCCCGGCAGAGGTCCCCGCGAGGCCCGGCGCGGTCAGGTGCAGGCGGCCATGGTGGGGGCGTCGTTCTCCCGCGCCGGGAACTTGACCCTGGAGAAGTGCTTGTCGAGCAGCGTGCGGATCGTGCCGCTCCGGTAGAGGTCGGCGACGGCCCCCTTGACGGCCTCGCAGGTGCGCACGTCGCCTCTCTTGAGGGCCACCGCGTAGCGCTCGTCGGTGAGCTTCAGGCCGAGCAGCTTGTAGCGGATGCTCTCCCGGTTGGCGAAACCGGCCAGCAGCAGGTCGTCGCCCGGGATCGCGTCGACCTGCCCGGCCTGCAGCATGTTGACGCACTCGGAGTACGTCTGGGCGGCGACCAGCGTGAGACTCTCGACCGCGCCCTGCAGGACGGCCACGGCCGCGCTGGAGGCCGGCTGGCACATCCTTCCGCCCTCCAGGCCCGCCAGGTTCGTGATCGGCGAGCCGTCCTTGACGAGGACGTCGACGTGGGCGAGGTAGTACGGCCCGGCGAAGGTGACGTCGTCCGTTTCGTTGATCGAGTACGTCGCCAGGACGAGGTCGACGTCTCCGTCCGCCAGCAGTTTCGGCCGTTCGGGGCGGCCGGTGCCCCGGAAGGTGACACCGCTCGCCGGCACTCCCAGCGCTTTGGCGATCTCCAGGGCCAGGTCGATCTCGAAGCCGCTCCACCTGCTCTGGTTCTGCAGGGCGATGCCGGGCAGGAAGTCGCGTACGCCGACGACGAGCCTGCCCGTTTTGGCGGCCTTGTCCACCACGGAGGTGAACGCGGTGGGGACGGGTTCCTCCGGTCCGCCCTCCGAGGCGGCTCCCGGCCACCAGCGGACCGCGGCGGCCCCGCCGGCGATCAGCAGCAGCACGGCCACGGCGGCGGCGATCCAGCGCCCCCTGCGCGGGCGCGGCGGCGCTTCCGGGGCCCCGACGAGGGTCGTGGACGCCTGCCAGCTGGGCGGCGGCACCTCGCCCCCGTGATCCGTGTACCCCGTAACGTCGCCGTACGCGGGAGGCGGAGGGTGGTCCCAGTAGTCCGGCGACGACGGGTGGTCGTGACGCGCCGGTGAGCGGCGATCCGGAGAGAGGGGGTCCGGTGGGCTCTGCTGCGGGAGGCGGCGGTCCTCGGGGCGCGACTCGGGAGAGCGCTGGTCCGGGAAGCGCTGGTCCGGGAAGCGCTGGTCCGGGAAGCGCTGGTCCGGGAAGCGCTGGTCCGGGAAGCGCTGGTCCGGGAAGGACGGATGCTCCACGGGAGGAGGGGCGGGGAGGTGTGACGGCCCGCCGTGGGCGGCGGGTGCGCGACGCTCGCCCTGGCCCGGCCCGGTCTGACCACCCGGTCCCGGGCGAACCCCCTGACCGCCCTGACCCGGCCCGGTCTGATCGCCGTGAACGGGGTGGGGGTGCTGGTCATGGACGGGGTGCCGGGCCTGGAATCCCGTGGACGGGAGGGGCAGGTCGCCCGAGACGCCGCCCGTCCGGGGCTTCGGGGTGCGCATGGGACTGGTGGCGTCGTGGTCACGGCCATGATCGCCGTCGTCGGCGGGTCCCCGGTCGCGACCCTGCTCACGGCCCTGCTCACGGTCACGCTCCCGGGAACGGGATTCGTCGCGGGGCGGCTCCGGGACGGCGACCTTGGCGCCCTGGGTGAGGATCGCGGACGAGGCGTTCACCGTCTCCGTGTGGCCGAGCAGCCGCAGCAGGAGCTGGTCGGCCGAGGGCCGCGTGGCGGGCGACTTGGCCAGCGCCGAGCCGACCACGCCGCGCAACGGCTCCGGCAGCGCGCCGAGGTCGACCTCGTGGTTGAGGATCCGGTTGAGCACCACGGCGATCGAGCTTCCGGCGAAGATCGTCTCACCGGTCGCGGCGAACGCGATGGTCGCCCCCCAGGCGAAGACGTCGGTGTGCGGCCCGACGTCGGCGCCGGAGATCTGCTCCGGTGCCATGTACGCGGGGGTGCCGATGGCCCGGCTGGTGATCGTGCCGGTGGAGTCGAGGATGCGGGCGATTCCGAAGTCGACGACCCTCGGGCCGTCGGCCGCGATGAGCACGTTGTCCGGCTTGAAGTCGCGGTGCACGATCGAGGCGTGGTGGATCGCGGTGAGCGCGGTGGCCGTGCCGATCGCCAGCCGCTGCAGCGGGGCACCCTTGAGAGGGCCGTCGGTCTCCACGACCTCGCGCAGCGACCTGCCCTCGATGTACTCGCTCGCGATATAGGGGGTGTCGCCTTCGAGATCGGCGTCCATCACGCCCGCCGTGCAGAACGAGGCGACCCGCTGGGCCGCCCTCGCCTCCCTGGCGAACCGGGACCTGGCGATGGTGTCGCCGGAGAACTTCACGTGCAGCAGCTTGATCGCCGCCCGCTCCCCCGCGGCGTTGACCCCCAGGTAGACGATGCCCTGCCCGCCCTCGCCGACCCGCCCGACGACGCGGAACGGCCCGAGCTGGCGCGGCTCTCCCGCTTCCAGTGGCGCGATCTCCGGCATCATCGTCCCCACGGTCTCGTAATCTTCGACGTGGCAAACTTTACGGCGCCATGACCCGCCCTCTCTCCCTGTTATCCCGACGTGACCTCACATTTCTCACGACAACGACCTGTCCCCGCCCGTGTCACGATGAAAAACGGCAGACGCCCCCACCCCCCAATCTCCGACATTCACCCCAATCTGGGGCTCCAGCCGCTTAGATCGCTACCGTTGTACGTCCCTCAGGCAAGCCGGAGCTAAAACTTCCATGCGCCGATATATCGGTTATCGCGAGTTCGTGCAGCGCGATCAGCGTTCCCTCGTCGGCACCGCCCTTCTCCTCACCGGCAGCCACGAGCAGGCCATCCGCCTCACCCTGCGCTCCTTCCACACCGTCGCCCTCTCCTGGCCGCCGCCGCTGTGGGAGAACCCCACCACGCACGCCCAGATCGCGCTCTACCGCCGCTTCCTCCAGCGGCCGAGCGCCGCCGGCCCGACGGCCCTGGTACGGATCCCGCCCCGGCAGCGGCTCCTCGTGGTCGCCTGCCTGCACGACGGCAGGTCCCGCGCGGAGATGGCCTCCCTCCTCGGGCTCCCGGAGGAGACCGTGAAGTCGGAGATCGCCGAGGCGGTCGACACCCTCACCAAGGGCAGCGAGAGCCGTCTGATCACCAGGATGGCCACGGCCGCGGGTGAGGCCTCCGTCCCCGACCTCACCGTCCGGTCCATGCGCACGCTCAGGCGGCGTCGCGCCAGGGGGGCCCTCCTGGGCGTGGCGGCGGCGCTCGTGCCGGTCGGCCTGATCGCCGCCTTCGTCGTGTCCCAGCAGGGCGAGGTGTGGAACTCGGCGCTGGGCGAGCGCAGCCGGCCGCACGCGGCACAGGCGCAGGAGCCCGTGGGCGCGGTCTCCAGCCCGGAGCCGGACGGCTCGGGGCCGGGCGGCGGGGAATCCGGCGCCGTCCCGGCACCGTGGCGGGCCCCGCGGACCTCCTCGGTGATCCGCTACGCGGTCCCCGGGCCGTGTCCCGACGCCCCCGTCGGGACACCTCCCGCGCGCGCCGGAGACGTCACCTGCGCGGGCTGGACGCTGACAATGGCCTCCGGCGGCCCCGAGAGCCCCGCTCCCGGCCTGGCCGGGTGCGATGGCCGGAAACCCTGCGCGGCGACGCTGCGCGTCCCCGACGCCGCCCAGCGCCTCGCGCACGGCGACGAGGAGAAGAGCCCGAGACTCTCCCCCGCCATCAGTCCTGACGGGCGCCGCATCGCCTACCTGAGCGCGGCGGAGCGCCGGTACGTGGCCCACGATCTCAGCAGTGGCGTGAAGCGCTACCTGTCACCGGTCCTCGTCCCCGCCGACACCGAGAACGGCGCGCGGGTGAGCGTCTCCCCCAACGGCCGCCACTTCACCGTCACCCTCGGCGAGCGGCGGCTGCGAACCGATTTCGCGACCGGCGCCCTGACGTCTGTACCCGCAGGACAGACGCCTCCGGCGCAGCGGATCGCCCCCTGGCTCCAGAAGAGGTACGGGACCTGGTCGGACTCTCCCGGCGGGAGACACTCCGCCGCGGTCGTCGCGGGGAAGGGCGAGGACCTCGGCAGCCTCCACATCATCGACGCCGAGTCGCGACGGGTCTTCAAACGGCTCGCGCTCCCCGAGGTGAGGCGGCCCGCCACGGCCGAGGTCGTGAGCTGGCTGAACAACCGCGAGGTGGTCGTGAGGATGAGCGCCAAGGCCGGGGGCGGCCCTCTCGGCTCCTTCCGGGTGGACGCCGTCACCGGGCGGTCGCACCGCGTGCCCGGCCTCCCCGCCAACGCCCCGCTCGTCCTGGGGGCCGTGGCGGCACCGTGACCTGGGGGCCGTGGGCGGCACCGTGACCTGGGGGCCGTGGGCGGCACCGTGACCGGCCTCCCGGCGTCGTGACGACGACTCCGCGGTCGCCGGGCGGGCCGGTGGCCCCGTGAGCGCGGTGCGACCCGGTTCACCTTCGGTACGCGAGATCGCGCCGCGCCTTCCCGCCTGTGACAACCCCCTTCGGCCACCGTTTCTCGTCATCGGCGAGATGCGCGGGGGCGCTTCCCGTCCGCGCCCCTCACACCGTTCCCGGCCGCGACCTCCGCACGGGACATTCAACCGCGGGTCGTCCGGCGAATTGACGTCCGGTAGCGCGCACCGTCGCCGCGCGTGTTCGTCCGCGTCGACCGGGCGGGGAAAAGTGTTTGCCGACGCAACGTTTTCGATGCGCCCCTGCCGCCCATTCTGCCCATCGGCTCAGGTCAGGGGCTTTTCCCGCACCTGGGCGTACATATCCCATCACATGTCCCCACCTCCATCCTTGACATACGAATCGTGATATAGGCATACTTCCTTTTGGCACACCTGAAACTACATTTCAGGTGACACCACATTACCGCTGCGAAGCGTTGACCTCTTGGGGAGGGGGAAAAATGCGCATCCTCGAATGGGACTAGGGGATCCTGCACGGTGAGCCGATGCGCCAAAGCGCCAGCTCACCCGCACCCAACGAACTCTTTCCGGCGACTCACCTGAACATGCGTTTCAGGCGATGCCGCGCTTCCGCTGCAAAGCGTTGACCTCTTGGGGGAGGGGGAAAAATGCGCAGCACCGAGTGGGACTAAAGGAAACTCCGCCGTAAACCACCGACTCCACGGGGAGGGGAAACATGCGCATCGTCGAATGGGAATAAGGAAAACTCCGCAGTGAGCCGATGCGCCAGAGCGTCGGCTCACCCGCACCCGACGAACTCTTTCCGGCGATTCACCTGAACATGCGTTTCAGGTGACACCGCATTTCCGCTGTGAAGCGCCGGCTCACCACGGGTAGCGGGAAACATGTGCGACATCATCTGGATCTAGAAAAACCATGGTGAGCCGGCGCGACACGGCGTCGGCTCACCATGGGCCAGCGGACTCTTTTCCGTGGCCTCTCCGGAACATGCGTTCCATGCGACACCGCTTTTTCGCCGTGAACCGCCGCCGTGTCCCACGGTGATCACGAGCCGCAACGGCCCAGAACGAAGAAACGGCCGTTGCCCGGCACTCACCGTGCCGGGCAACGGCCGTTTCGACTTACAGGCTCATCTTCTTCTTCAGGTTCTCGTCCAGCGCCGCCAGGAAGTCCTGGGTGGTCAGCCACTTGGCGTCGCCGCCGACCAGCAGGGCGAGGTCCTTGGTCATCTGGCCGCCCTCGACGGTCTCGACGCAGACCTGCTCCAGCTTGTCGGCGAAGTCGATCAGCGCGGGGGTGTTGTCGAGCTTGCCGCGGTGCTGCAGGCCCCGGGTCCACGCGAAGATCGAGGCGATCGGGTTCGTGGAGGTGGGGTTGCCCTTCTGGTGCTCGCGGTAGTGGCGGGTCACCGTGCCGTGGGCGGCCTCGGCCTCGACGGTCCGGCCGTCGGGGGTGAGCAGGACCGAGGTCATCAGGCCGAGCGAGCCGAAGCCCTGCGCGACGGTGTCGGACTGGACGTCGCCGTCGTAGTTCTTGGCGGCCCAGACGTATCCGCCCTCCCACTTGAGCGCCGCGGCGACCATGTCGTCGATGAGACGGTGCTCGTAGGTGATCCCGGCGGCGTCGAAGTCGGCCTTGAACTCGGTCTCGAAGACCTCCGCGAAGATGTCCTTGAAGCGGCCGTCGTAGGCCTTCAGGATCGTGTTCTTCGTGGAGAGGTAGACCGGGTAGCCGCGCGACAGGCCGTACCGCATGGAGGCGCGGGCGAAGTCGCGGATCGAGTCGTCCAGGTTGTACATCGCCAGCGCGATGCCGGGGCCGGGGAAGTCGTAGACGTCGAGCTCGATCGGCTCCGAGCCGTCCTTGGGGGTGTAGGTGAGGGTCAGGCTGCCCTCGCCGGGGATCTTCAGGTCGGTGGCGCGGTACTGGTCGCCGAACGCGTGACGGCCGATGATGATCGGCTTGGTCCAGCCGGGGACGAGCCTCGGCACGTTGGACATGATGATCGGCTCGCGGAAGATGACGCCGCCGAGGATGTTACGGATGGTCCCGTTCGGGGACTTCCACATCTTCTTGAGGCCGAACTCCTCCACCCGAGCCTCGTCGGGGGTGATCGTGGCGCACTTGACGCCGACTCCGTACTGCTTGATCGCGTTCGCGGCGTCGATCGTCACCTGGTCGTCGGTGGCGTCGCGGTGCTCGATCCCGAGGTCGTAGTACTTCAGGTCGACGTCGAGGTAGGGAAGGATCAGCTGGTCCTTGATGAACTGCCAGATGATCCGGGTCATCTCGTCGCCGTCAAGCTCGACGACGGGGCCCTCTACCTTGATCTTGGGCATGCGTGTGGTTCCCCTTCTGAACTAAATTGGCCAGACAGTCCTTTTTGAGGCTCACTGGCCGTTGAGGCTATCGGACGTGGTCGATCCCCTCGTGGCGCACCCGGCCATCCGACCCGTCACATCGGTATGTGGTCCTTGAACTCAAGGATGACCCCGGCCACCATCAGCACGACGCCGAGACCGCCCAGCGTGACGACGTCGGTGACCTTGCGGCGGACAGCGAGCCGCCCGCCTCCGAACAGCCGGGCGAGCGCGCCCAGCGTCATGACGGCACCCATGGCGATCCCGCCCCAGTAGGGCATGCCCAGCAGCACGGCGAGGACCAGCGCGACGAGCGCGCCGCCCACCACCAGGGGATAGGCCCCCCAGCGCTCCCTGTTCACCTCGGCCGCTCGCGCGCTCACCGGCCCACCACCCGCTCTCGCCCCTGACGTCGGCTCATCGCTCGGAGATCGGCTTCCACTTCTGGTCGCGCTCGCCGATGTACTCGCTGTCCGGGCGGATCAGCCGGTTGTCGGCGTGCTGCTCGATGACGTGTGCGGTCCATCCTGACATGCGGCTGACCGAGAAGACGGGAGTGAACAGGTCCGTCGGGATGCCGAGATAGTGGTAGACGGTCGCCGCGTAGAAGTCGACGTTCGGGTAGAGGCCCTTCGTCTCGAAGACGACCTCCTCCATCTCCTTCGACATCCGGTAGTACGTGTCGTCGCCGGAGGCCTCGCCGAGCTCCTGCGACATCTTGCGCAGGTGCGTGGCGCGCGGGTCCTCGGTCTTGTAGACGCGGTGCCCGAAGCCCATGATCTTCTCGCCGGCGGCGAGCCGGTCCCGGACGGACCGGGCGACCGAGCCCGCGTCGAGCGACTCCAGGGTGCGCATGACCTGCTCGTTGGCACCGCCGTGCAGGGGGCCCTTGAGGGTGCCGATCGCCGCCACGACCGCCGAGTGCATGTCGGACAGGGTCGCGGCGCAGACGCGGGCGGCGAACGTGGAGGCGTTCATCGTGTGGTCGGCGTGCAGGACCAGGCAGGCGTCGAAGATCTCGACCTCGCGCTCACCGGGGGTACGGCCGGTGATCTGGAGCAGGAAGTTCGCCGCCACGCTCAGCTCGGGGTCCGGATCGGGCACGGTGGCCCCGGTCCTGGCCGCGTGGTAGCGGGCCACGAGGATCGGCTGCTGCGCGGTCAGCCTGGCGGCCTTGCGCAGGTTCGCCTCGGGGGCGTTGGTGCCCTTGTCCGGATCGTCGCCTCCGGCCATCGAGACCAGCGTGCGCAGCGCCTCCATGGGAGCCTGCTTCTCCGCGATCTCCTGGATGTTGGCCTCGGCGAGCGTGCCGAGCGTGCGCCCTCGGACCAGTTCCTCCCCGTACGTCGACAGTTGCTCCCGCGTGGGGAGGGTGCCGTACTGGAGCAGGTGGGCGGTCTCTTCGAAGGTGGTGCGGCCGGCCAGATCGTGGATGTCGTAGCCACGATAGAAGAGGCGACCGGCCTGACCGTCGATGTCACTGAGCGCTGTGGACGCGGCTACGACATCGGCGAGACCTTTGGTGGGCTTGTCCGCCATGAGTGTTTCCTCCGCTTATCTGTGTCCGAAGTCTACCTGTGAGCAGCGGAAACCCTCCCGAGAGGTACAGACCAATTTCACGAAGGATTCTCCTTCTGGCAAAGGCGATTCCCCATCACCTCGTTTGGGTAAGCCGGAGCTGTAGGAATAGTTACGGCGGGCTACCTGGGGAGGAACTGCCGTGGAGGGGCCGTTCATACGCATCGAGGACACTGGCGAGGTGGTCCCGTTGCGCCCCGAGATCACGACGATCGGACGTGGCCGGGGAGTGGACATCCGGCTCACCGATCCGAGTGTTTCCCGGCTGCACGCGGAATTCGTCCGGCGCGGACCCTACCTGTACGTCGTTGATCTGGGCCTGTCCCGCAACGGCACTCGGGTCAACGGCCGGCCGATCGCCCGGAGGGTGCTTGACGACGGTGACGTGGTGTCCTTCGGCGCGGCACGAGGCAGGATCGGCGGAGTGCCGCGCGAGGACTTCGCCCCGGAGGTCGAGCTCCGCCGCGCCGCGGCACCGGAGCTGACCAGGCGGGAGGTTGATGTCCTGACGTCGCTGTGCCGTCCGGCGCTGTCGGACGAGGCGTTCGTCGCACCGGCCACGGCCAGGGAGATAGCCGACGATCTGGTGGTGACGGAGGCGGCTGTCAAGCAGCACCTCCTGCGTCTCTACCAGAAGTTCCGCATTCCCGAGGGGACCAACCGGCGCACCAGGCTGGCGAACGAGGTCGTCGCCCTGGGGCTGGTCAGGCCCACCCCCGTGGTGCCGCCGCAGCGCGCGGCCGGTTCCCCGGAGCCTCAGACGGCGTCGTCCACCACCGCGAACCGCAGGGCCTCATAGCGGACCGCGGGCTCCCGCGAGTGGGATCAGCCCCGCTCGCGGGCACGCCTCTCGGCGGCCTCGACCACGTTGGTGAGCAGCATGGCCCGGGTCATCGGGCCCACGCCGCCGGGGTTGGGGGTGAGGAAGCCCGCGACGTCCTCGACGCCCGGGGCCACGTCACCGGCGATCTTCCCGTCGACCCGGGAGACGCCGACGTCGAGCACGGCGGCGCCCGGCTTCACCATGTCCGCGGTGATCAGGTGCGGCACCCCGGCCGCGGCGACGACGATGTCGGCGCGCCGGGTGTGGGCCGCGAGGTCCTGGGTGCCGGTGTGACAGAGGGTGACGGTGGCGTTCTCCGAGCGGCGGGTCAGCAGCAGGCCGAGCGAGCGGCCCACGGTGATGCCGCGGCCGACCACGACGACTTCGGCCCCCTTGATCGGCACCCCGTACGCCTGCAGGAGTGTGACGATGCCGTACGGCGTGCAGGGCAGCGGCGCGTCGACCATGTGGACCAGGCGGCCCAGGTTGACCGGATGGAGACCGTCGGCGTCCTTGGCCGGGTCCATCCGCTCGATCAGCGCCTGCGTGTCGAGGTGGCGGGGCAGCGGGAGCTGGACGATGTAGCCGGTGCACTCGGCGGAGGCGTCGAGCTCGTCGACGACCGCCTCGACCTCGGCCTGGGTGGCGTCCTCCGGCAGGTCCCTGCGGATGGAGGAGATGCCGACCTCCGCGCAGTCGCGGTGCTTGCCCGCGACGTAGATCTGGCTGCCGGGATCACCGCCCACCAGGACGGTGCCGAGCCCGGGGACGACACCCCGCTCCCTCAGCGCGGCCACCCGCGCCGTGAGGTCTGCCTTGATCTTCGCCGCCGTGGCCTTGCCGTCGAGAATCCGCGCGCTCATGCGGACAACCCTCTCACGGGATCGGCGGGAGCACCGGGTCCCCCGGGATCAGCCGCGCTCCGCCTCCCTCGCTTCCCTTCGCTCGATGATCCTGCGGGTGAAGGGAATCCACTCCATGGCCCGCCCGCTGAGGTAGGCCGCGCCGAGCGCGATGATGATCATCATCCAGGGGCTGATCCAGAAACCATGCATGATCACGAAGGCGTACAGGGCGTGGTCGAGCAGGGGCATAGGGGAGCTCCACGACTGGGACGAAAGGGATGCTTCAGACTAACCGCAGGTCAAACCTTTTTCATCCAGGGAGTCCTGTCTAATCCGCCACTTTCTTATCTCCTGTGTGCGGCCGCCACAGCCGTGCGGCGGCCGCACGCAGGGGATGGATCAGTGGAAGAAGTGACGGGTGCCGGTGAAGTAGAGGGTCACCCCGGCCGCCTCGGCCGCCGCGACGACCTCCTCGTCCCGGATCGAACCGCCCGGCTCCACGATCGCCCGCACTCCCGCGTCGATGAGGATCTGCGGGCCGTCGGCGAAGGGGAAGAACGCGTCGGAGGCCGCCGCGGCCCCTGAAGCGCGCTCGCCCGCCCGGGAGACCGCGAGCCGCGCCGAGTCGACCCGGTTGACCTGGCCCATGCCGACGCCCACGCTCGCGCCGTCCGAGGCCAGCAGGATCGCGTTGGACTTCACCGAGCGGCACGCCTTCCAGGCGAAGGCGAGGTCGGCGAGGACCTCGGCGGAGGCGGCGGGCCCGGCCTTCAGCTCCCAGGCGGACGGGTCGTCGCCCGGGGCGTCGACCCGGTCGGCGATCTGCACCAGCAGGCCGCCGTCGATCCGGCGGAACTCCGCCGGGTTGGACGGCCCCGCGGGGCAGGACAGCAGCCGGATGTTCTTCTTGGCGGTGAGCACCTCCAGCGCCTCCTCCGTGAAGGAGGGGGCCACCACGACCTCGGTGAACACCTCGGCGATCTGCCGGGCCAGCTCCCCGGTCACCTCCGCGTTGACCGCGATCACCCCGCCGTACGCCGAGACGGGGTCGCAGGCGTGTGCCTTGCGGTGCGCCTCCGCGACGTCGGCGCCGACCGCGATGCCGCACGGGTTCTGGTGCTTGATGATCGCCACGGCGGGCCCGTCGAAGTCCCAGGCGGCCCGCCAGGCGGCGTCGGCGTCGAGGTAGTTGTTGTAGGACATCTCCTTGCCGTGCAGCTGCTCGGCGTTGGCCAGGCCGTCCTTCTGCCCCGAGTACAGGGCGGCGCCCTGGTGCGGGTTCTCGCCGTAGCGCAGCGGCGACCGCAGCTCCCAGGCCGCGCCCATGTAACGCGGCCACGCGCCGTCCTCGGCGGCGTAGACGTTCGCGAACCAGGAGGCCACCGCGGTGTCGTACGAGGCGGTGTGGGCGTACGCGGCGGCGGCCAGGCGGCGGCGCTCGTCGAGGGTGAAGCCGCCCGCGGCGACCGCGGCGAGCACGTCGCCGTAGGAGGCGGGGTCGACCACGACCGCGGCGGTGGCGTGGTTCTTGGCACCGGCCCGGATCATGGCGGGACCGCCGATGTCGATCTGCTCCACGCACTCGGCGTCGGAGGCGCCGGAGGCCACGGTCTCCTGGAACGGGTAGAGGTTGACCACCACCAGCTCGAACGGTTCGATCTCCAGCTCTTCGAGCTGCTTGACGTGGGACGGGTTGCCGCCGTCGGCCAGCAGCCCGGCGTGCACGCGCGGGTGCAGCGTCTTGACCCGGCCGTCGAGGCACTCGGGGAAGCCGGTCAGCGACTCGACAGGAGTGACGGGGACGCCGAAGGAGGCGATCCTCGCGGCGGTGCCCCCGGTGGAGACGATCTCCACGCCCGCGGCGTCGAGCCCGCGGGCCAGTTCCTCCAGCCCGCTCTTGTCATACACCGCGATCAACGCGCGCCGGATGGCGATGCGGGTCACTTCGTGCTCCTCCTGGTTGGTTCCGGTTTTCTCCGAGGCGCCCGGCTCATCCACCGGGTCGTCCGAATCGGACAGTCCTGCCGGTCACGGTCCAGCCCTCGCGGGCCATCCGGCCGACGGTGTCGACGAGCAGATGGCGCTCGACGGTCTTGATGCGCTCGTGCAGGGCCGCCTCGTCGTCGCCGTCCAGCACGGGCACGGCCTCCTGGGCGATGATCGGCCCGGTGTCGACACCCGCGTCGGCGAGCATCACGGTGCAGCCGGTGACGCGCACGCCGTACGCGAGCGCGTCGCGGACGCCGTGCGCGCCGGGGAAGGAGGGCAGCAGGGCGGGGTGGGTGTTGAGGACCGGGAAGGCCTCCAGCGTCGGCGCGCCGAGGATCTTCATGAACCCCGCGCAGACCACGAGATCCGGCCGGTACGCGGCGATGCGGGCGGCGAGCCTCTCGTCCCACTCCTCGCGGGTGGGGTGGTCGGCCAGCCTCTCCACGAAGGTCGGAACCCCCGCGCGCTGCGCGCGCACCAGGCCCTCGACACCGGCGCGATCGGCACCCACGGCCACGATCCGGGCACCGTAGGTTTCGTCTGCCACAGCGTCCAGCAGGGCCTGTAGGTTGGTTCCAGAACCGGACACGAGAACCACAAGCCGAACGGCCTGGGATGACACCGACGCACTCCATTCGGACGGGGACTCACGCCGCTGCAAGGGTATCGGCCTGTCCGCACGAACAACGCAAGGAGGTCAGGTGACACTACCGGTCGAGGTCCGGCCTGCTGAGAGCGCCGGTCGGAGGGCGCTGTGGCTCGCGGTCGCCGCGGTGGTGATGACGCTGGTGCTCCCCCTGGCGGGAATCGTCATGGCGATCTTCGCCCTCATCACCTCGATCCGCGCGATCAGGACGCTCCGCTCCATCCCCAAGCCGGCCGGCACCGCCGTGGTGGGCGTCGTGCTGTCGGCCGGAGCGTTGCTGATCTCGATCGCGGTGACGGCGCTGCAGTTCTACTTCGGTGACGAGCTTGCCGCCTACACCGAGTGCGGCAGGGGCGCGGGCACCATAGCGTCGCAGAACGAGTGCGTGGAGCAGCTCGAACGGGCCATGGAGCAGAAGATGCCCTTCCTCCAGCCGGGCCAGGTGCAGTTCCCGTTCCCGCCCTGACCCGCCCCTTTCCGCCCTGCCGCCCTGACCCGCCCCTTTCCGCCCTGCCGCCCTGACCCGCCCCTTTCCGCCCTGCCGCCCTGACCCGCCCCTTTCCGCCCTGCCGGCCTGTTCCCGCCCTGACGCGCCCTTTCCGCCCTGACCCGCATCTTTCCTCCCTGACGGCCCGTTCCCGCCACGACCGGCCGCCGGTGGCGACGCCGCCCGCACTCCCGGGAGAGTGCGGGCAACTCCCGGGAGAGTGCGGGCAGGTCCTGGGAGAGTGCGGGCAGGTCCTGGGAGAGTGCGGGCAGGTCCTGCCTCCTCGATCGGTGGCGGTGAGAGCTACGGCCTGCGGGAGCTACGGCCTGTAGGACGGGGGCGGGACGCGGATCTTCGCGGCGATCCTGTCCAGTTCGCCGGCCAGGGCGGGATCGACCTTGACATGGACGGCGACCTCCGGGCTCTCGAAGAAGATCCCCCGGCGACCGTCCGGACCGGTGGTCCTTATGCCCATGGGCGGCCTTCTCGTGCGCGCGGACTCCCGCTTCTCCCCGCGCAGGAACTCGTCCGCCCACTGGCTGCTGTGCAGGACCGCGCCGCGTATCACGGTGACCTCGACGTCGCGCGAGCCGTCCGACCAGCGTCCGGCCTTCGCGCTCCAGCCCTTGCCGAGCCGTGTCGTCTCCCCGGCGACCCGCCGCAGGCCGGGAGGCAGGTAGGCGACGGTGACGTGGTCGACCGCGTCACCTGAGGTGGACGGCTTACCGGAGGCGGGCGACGGCTCGGCGGGGACGAGGCCCTTCACGATCCTGTCCAGCGTGGTCTCGAGGCCCTGGTTCACCGCCACGACGTATCCGAGACCGGGCCTTTCCAGCCACAGGCGCATCCGGGTCTGCGAGGCGCCCCCCGCGCCCCCGGCGGCCCGGTACCCGGGTTTGCCGCGAACCTTCTCCGGAGTCGCGGCGGACAGCTTCTGGCGGGTCCTGGCCCAGGTGAGCAACGCCTCCGCGTCCGCGGCGCTCACCCCGCGCACCGCCAGGAGCCGGACCGAGGCGCCGCCGTCCCCGCCCCACCCGAGCTCGGCCCACCCGGTCTGGTCGACCACGGAGAAGGGAGTCTTCAGGTACAGGCCGGGAGGAACGTAGGTGACGCGCAGTTCCTGGAAGACTCCGCCGGTCGGATCCTTGGGGATGAGACCACCGGCGATCCTCCGCAGGTCGTCCCGGTGCCGGGCGCCCACCGTGACGCGCAGGACCAGGCCGGGCCGCTCCTCCCAGACCAGGTCGTCCCTCTCGGCGCGGGTGAACGCCCCGCGGCCGCGCACCTGCACGGCGAGGACTCCCGGCAGCGTCTCGGGCGTGCCCTTGATCCCGCCGAGCACGCGCTCGGCCCCCCCTGTGTGGAAGGCCGGGTCCCGGTAGACCGTGACGCGGACGAAGTCGTCCCCCGACCCCCAGGTCGCGCCGGTGCCTCGGAGACCTCCGGCGTCGGCTCTCTCCAGTACGGGGGCGCCGAGACCCGCGGGCAGGTAACCGACCTTCACCCCGTCCACGCCCACCGCCTGGGTGGGGGAGGCGACGCCGCTCCGGTCCCTCACGGTCAGATATGCGGGTACGGCCGCCGCCAGCACGGCCGCGGCGACCAGGGCCACCGCCGTCGTACGGGCCCTCCTTCCCCGCCTCGCGCCCTGTACGACCCGGTGGGCGAGGCCGGGAGGCGCGCCGAGCGCGGCGGTCTCCTCGACCATGGCCAGCCGGAGTTCTTGCTCAACGTTCGGCATGGGGAAACTCCTCCTCGTGAAGGCCGGCGCCGATCAGGGCGCGCAGACGGGCCAGCCCCTTGGACGACTGGCTCTTGACCGCTCCGATCGAGCAGCGGAGGACCTCGGCGGTCTGGGCTTCGGTCTGGTCCTCGAAGAAGCGCAGGACCAGTACGGCGCGCTGGTGGGGCGGCAGGCTCCGGAGACCGGCGATCAGGACCTGACGAAGCTCGACGCCGCTCAGGGAGTCGGGTGCCGGAGTCTCCGGGGGCGAGCCGGTCAGGAAGATCCGCAGGACCGCGCGACGGCGGGCGCGGCTGATGGCGGTGTTGACGATGATGCGGCGCACGTAGGGTTCGGGATCGCTGCCCGCGTGCAGGCGGCTCCAGCTGCGGTAGGCCTTCTCCAGCGCGCTCTGCAGGACGTCCTCGGCCTCGTCGCGGGATCCGCAGGTGAGGTGGGCGATCCTGAACAGGCTCGCTCCCCGCGCCGCGACGAACTCGGTGAACCCCTCGTGACCGCTCACGCGGCCGTCTTAGGTCTCATACCCGTCCATACGCCCGGCCCCGTGCGAAGGGTTTCCAAGCATGACCGGATCCCCGGTCACCGGATTCTCAGTCGCGGTCCCAGGCGTAGGGGTCGACGTAGATGACGTGGCCGCCCTTGTCGTCGGTCTCGTCGACGATGTCGCGCCGGGGCGGGCGCGGCGGGTCGGGGCGGCGGGCCTTCTGCGAGCTCTCCGACGCGGCCGAGGCGTGCTCGTCCTCCCAGTCGTCCCTGATGACCGGGATCGGCTGGGTGTCGCACTCCGTGGCGTCCAACCAGTAGCCGGGGAGCTTCTGGAGCTCCTCCGGCTCGGCGAAGCCGACCTTGCCGGCCGCCGAGGCCGCCGCCTTGGCGATCTTGACACCCGCCTTGCGCACCGGCGCGGTGGCCGTGCCGACCTTGGCCGCCGCCTTGGTGACGGCCGTGTTGTGGCCACGGAAGATCAGCCACCAGTTGGCCAGCCCGGCGGCGATCCCCGCCGCGACGCCCACCTCCAGGGTCACCGAGAGCATCACCTCCCACCCCGCCGGGCCCAGCGCGGACAGCCGCGCGCCGCCCAGCGAGCCGCCGGAGAGCGCCGCGAGCAGGCCCGCCGTCGCCCCGGTCGCCAGCCCGCAGACGAACCCCCACAGCGGTGCCCCCTCGTACGAGGAGGAGGGCGAGATCCGGACGACCAGGACGCCCGCCACGGCCCCGGCCACGAACGGCACCGCGATCACCATCATCACCCAGGCCGGGGTCGGGCCCGCCTCGGGCAGCGCGCCCAGGATCGGCAGGCTCGGCACCGTACCCAGCTGCACGCCCGTCGGCGCGACCAGCGTGCCGGTGCCGACCGCGAAACCGGGACCCGCGATGTAGGCCAGCCCCCAGATGACGGCGTTGAGCAGGTAGAGCCCCTGGACCAGCAGGAGCAGCATCCCGCCGACGAACCCCGGCGCCAGGATCCCGGACAGCTCCTGGACCTGCCCGAAGTTGACCACGACGGCCCCGAGCACCATGACGGCACCCGCCATGAGCATGATCGCCAGGGCGGCGGACGTCCCGACCACGACCGAGCGCAGCCGCTCGGGCAGCAGGCGCAGCATCGACCGCCAGGGCCCGATCGTCCTGGCGACGGCCACGGAGCCCGCGATGAAGGCCAGCGCCAGATGGCTGACCAGCACGTCGCCGAGGAAGGGCTGGGTGATCTCGTTCCTGGTGACCAGCGCGATCAGCCCGGCCAGCAGCGCGTACGGCGCCGCCAGCGAGATGCCCGCCTGCGCGATCAGGACCAGCTGAGCCCTGCGGCGGGCGTTGGACACCTCCTTCGGGGTGTTCTTGGGCAGCCGGGCGGGCAGCCGGAGCCGCAGGTCCGCGTCGCGGGCCATCCACATCCCGGCGCGGTACAGCAGGAAGGCGGGCAGGACCGTCAGCCCGAGCGGGAGCAGGCCCACCGAGCCACCGGGTATCGCGAAGCCCGCGTGGTGCGCGGCCAGCCAGAGCTGCGACGCGGTGCGGAACACCGCGGGCAGGCCCGCGCCGAGCGCACCGCGGGGAGCGGCGATCCAGCCGACCAGGGTGAGCGTGGTGAGCACCGCCAGCCCCACGCCGAGGGTCCACGCGGCGGCGAGCATCCCGGAGACGGGAAGCGGCCGGCGGACGTCATCGTCGTCACCCGTGAGGCCGGGCAGGGGGATACGGCTGAGGACGTTGCGGGGAGCCGTCCGTAGCTGATCGAAAAGGGCCGTCACAGTAGTCGATGGTCTCAGGATCTTCGGTGCGGAAGGGACTCCCGCGCCCGCGTGTCGCGCACCGTGTGACAGGAGTCCCCTGTGGTATCCGGACCGCGCCGGCACGGGAACCGCTTGCGTCCCCTCCCCGGAGAGGGACATACGGCCGTCAGCCGATCAGGCCACCAGGCCACCAGGCCATCAGGCGATCGAGCGACCACCCGTGAGGAACCGGTGAGGAACCGCGGCGGGGCGGCGGGGGGGGGATCCCACCGGGGCCGCGCACCGGGGCCGCATGACGAAGGGCGCCCGGCGGGATGCCGGACGCCCTTCGACGTTCATCGACGTTCATCGACGCGGCGGGAACGGCGCGCGACCCGGTGCCGGGCCCGCCACCGATCGTGCGGCGCCCCGACCGCGTTCACTCACCCGGAGCCGTGCCCCGGAGCCCATGCCCCGGAGCACGCTCCGGGGCGATGCGCCGCCGCGTCAGCCCGTTCCCGGGGCCGTGAACCCGGGGCCGTGCGCTAGAGCGACTCGACGACCTCGCGCATCAGGCGGGCGGTCTCGCTCGGGGTCCTGCCGACGCGGACGCCGACCTTCTCCAGGGCGTCCTTCTTGGCCTGGGCGGTGCCGGCCGAGCC
>NZ_JBFAAE010000075.1:0-40017 GCF_040639575.1 Streptosporangium sp. NPDC023825
GTCTACAAGCTCCAGGGCCAGAGCCGCTACCTCATGATCGTCGAGGCCATCGGCTCCCAGGGGCGCTACTTCCGCTCCTTCACCGCCACCAGCCTCAACGGTTCGTGGACCCCGCAGGCCGCCACCCAGAGCAACCCGTTCGCCGGCAAGGTCAACAGCGGCGCCACCTGGACCAACGACATCAGCCACGGTGAGCTGCTGCGCACCAACGCCGACCAGACCATGACCGTCGACCCCTGCAACCTCCAGCTGCTCTACCAGGGCCGCGACCCCAGGTCCGACGGCGTCGACTACGGCCTCCTGCCCTACCGGCCGGGCCTGCTGACCCTGCAGCGCTAACACCGTGACAGCCGATCCAGACCGGCTTCCCCTGCCGATCACCCCCTGAACCGGTCCCGGGCGCGGGGGAGGGAGCGCTCACCGCGCCCGGGACCTACCAACACCCCCCGCAAAACACGTTTCAGAGGGAGAAGACAGGTGAGACCTGCTCTGCGTACGGTCCTGTGCACCGTGGGCCTGCTTCTTGCGACCGTGTTGTTCCCGTCCCCGGCCAGGGCGGACAACCCGATCGTGCAGACGATCTACACCGCCGACCCGGCGCCGCTCGTCCACAACGGCCGCGTGTACGTCTACACAGGCCACGACGAGGACGGTTCGACCTACTTCACCATGCGCGACTGGCGCGTCTTCTCCTCCACGGACATGGCCAACTGGACCGATCACGGCTCGCCCATGAGCCTGGCCACCTTCGCCTGGGCCGACGCCAACGCCTGGGCCGGCCACGTCATCCCCCGCAACGGGAAGTTCTACTGGTACGTGCCGGTGCGAAACCGGGCGACCGGCGGGATGGCCATCGGCGTCGCGGTCGGCGACAGCCCCACCGGGCCCTTCCGGGACGCGCTGGGCCGCCCGCTGGTCGAGAACGGCGAGATCGACCCGCACGCGTTCATCGACGACAACGGCCAGGCCTACCTCTACTGGGGCAACCCCCGCCTGTGGTACGTCCGGCTCAACACCGACATGATCTCCTTCTCCGGCGGCCCGACCCAGATCCCGCTCACCACGGCGGGGTTCGGCACGCGGAACGGCAACGCCAGCCGCCCCACCCTCTACGAGGAGGGGCCGTGGGTCTTCAAGCGCAACAACCTCTACTACAACGTGTTCGCCGCCGAATGCTGCTCGGAGTTCATCGGCTACTCGACGGCCCCCAGCGCCACCGGGCCGTGGACCTACCGGGGAACGATCATGCCGAGGCAGGGGTCGAGCTTCACCAACCACGCCGGGATCGTCGACTTCGCCGGTAACTCGTACTTCTTCTACCACAACGGTGCCCTGCCGGGCGGCAGCGGTTACACCCGCTCGGTGGCCGTGGAGAGGTTCGCCTACAACGCCGACGGCACCATCCCGACCATCAACATGACCACCGCAGGACCACCGCAGGTCGGCACCCTCGACCCGTTCGTCCGCCAAGAGGCCGAGACCATGGCCTGGGCATCCGGGGTGGAGACCGAAGCCTCCGGCGAGGGCGGCATGAACGTCGGCTTCATCGAGAACGGCGACCACATCAAGGTCAAGGGCGTCGCCTTCGGCAACGGGGCGTCCTCCTTCACCGCCCGGGTGGCCTCGGGCACCAGCGGCGGCCGGATCGAAGTCCGCCTCGGCAGCGCCACCGGCACCCTCGTGGGCACCTGCACCGTCCCCGGCACCGGCGGCTGGCAGAGCTGGACCTCGGTCACCTGTCCCGTCTCCGGTGCCACCGGCACGCGTGACCTCTACCTCCGGTTCGCCGGCAACAGCGGCTACCTGCTCAACCTCAACTGGTGGCAGTTCACCCCGAGCGGCGGCAGCGGCGGGAACCTGCTGGCCAACGGCACGATGGAGGACGGCACGACGAGCTGGACCAGCTCCGGCGGCACCCTGTCCTCCGCCACCGATGTGGCTCACGGCGGCAGCCGGTCCCTGCTCAACTCCGGCCGTACGTCCGCCTGGCAGGGCCCGCACCAGAACGTGACCGCGCGGCTCACCAACGGCAAGAGCTACACCACGAGCGTGTGGGTCCGCTCGCAGAGCGGCACTCCCGGCGCGAAGGCGACGCTGGCGCTGACCGCGAACGGCACGACGAACTACGTCCAGCTCACCCCGGCGCAGACGGTCAACGCCAACGGGTGGACCCAGCTCACCGGCACCGCGACGGTCTCGTGGACCGGGACGCTGACCAACGCCTCCTTCTACGTCGAGACGGCCGCGGGCACCGACAACCTCTACATCGACGACGCCTCCTTCCAGTGACGGGAGACGCGCCGTGCCAGGACACCGATCACCGCTGACGGCCGTCGCGGTCACGGCTCTCGTCGTCCGGCGGCCGGCCGGCGAGAGCACCACCTTCGTCTCGCCCCGGTGGAACGGCTCGTCCGCAGCCTGCACGAGCACCACCTTCGGTCCCATGACCGGCGACAGCGCGACCACCCCCCGGTCCTCTGCGCCTGACCCTCACCAGGAGCGACATCCATGAGAAAACAACGAGCACGTGTGCTGCTGAGCCTGGCGGCGCTGGCCGTGGCGCTCACCCCCGCCACCCAGGCGCAGGCGCTGGAGAACGGCGTGGGCCGTACCCCGCCGATGGGGTGGAACACCTGGAACACCTTCGGCTGCAACATCAACGAGACCCTGATCAAGCAGACGGCCGACGCCATGGTCAGCAACGGCATGCGCGACCTGGGCTACCAGTACGTCGTCGTCGACGACTGCTGGATGGACCCCAACCGCGACTCCGCCGGCAACCTCCAGCCCAACCTGTCGCGGTTCCCGAGCGGCATGAAGGCGCTCGGCGACTACCTGCACGCCAGAGGGCTGAAGTTCGGCATCTACCAGGCGCCCTTGGACAAGACCTGCGCCCAGTACTTCAATTCCTACCCCGGCGCGACCGGCAGCCTCAACCGCGAGGTCCAGGACGCCCGGCAGTTCGCCGCCTGGGGCGTCGACTACCTGAAGCACGACTGGTGCTCCCCCACCGGCACCATCAACGACCAGGTGCGCATCTTCGCCAAGATGCGCGACGCGCTGGCGGCGACCGGGCGGCCGATCCTCTACAGCATCAACCCCAACAGCATCCACGAGAAGACCGGCCCGCAGCGCAACTGGGGCGATGTCGCCAACATCTGGCGGACCACCGAGGACATCACCAACAAGTGGGACACCGGCCAGACCAACGGCTACCCGATGGGCATCCAGAACATCGTCAACGTCACCGTCCCCCTGGCGGGCTACGCCAAGCCCGGGGCGTTCAACGACCCCGACATGATGGAGGTCGGCCGTGGCGGCATGACCGACACCGAGATGCGCAGCCACTTCGCGCTCTGGGCCATGATGGCCTCGCCCCTGATCGCCGGGAACGACGTCCGGAACATGGACAGCGCGACCAGCACCATCCTGAAGAACCAGAACCTGATCGCCATCAACCAGGACACGCTCGGCCTCCAGGCCACCCAGATCAGCAACGACGGCACGCGCCGCATCCTGGCCAAGCGCCTGAGCAACGGCGACGTCGCGGTCGCCCTGTTCAACCAGGGCGGCAGCACCACCACGATCAGCACCACCACGTCCGCCATCGGCCTGTCCGGCAACTCCTTCGGCCTGCGTGACGCCTGGAGCAACGCCGTCACCTCGACCACCGGGAACATCTCGGCGAGCGTGCCGGCGCACGGCACCGTCGTGTTCCGGGTCAGCGGCGGCACGCCCGACCCTGACCCGACGCCCACCCCCACGCCCACCGCGTCCACGACCCCGATCCGGGGTGTGGGGTCGAACCGGTGCCTCGACGTGACCGGCGCCTCGCAGGCCAACGGCACCCTGGTGGTGATCTGGGACTGCAACGGCCAGAGCAACCAGCAGTGGACCTCCACCGCCGCCGGTGAGCTGCGGGTCTACGGCAACAAGTGCCTGGACGTCAACAACAACGGCACCGCCGACGGAACCGGCGTCCTCATCTGGGACTGCAACGGCCAGAACAACCAGAAGTGGCGCTTCAACGCCGACGGCACCATCACCGCCGTCGGTGCGAACAAATGCCTGGACGTCGCCGGCAACGCCACGGCCAACAACACCAAGGTCCAGATCTGGACGTGCACCGGCGGCGCCAACCAGCGCTGGAACCGCGGGTGATCCTCTCGCCCGCCGCCCCCTGAAAGGCCGTTCGACGGTCTTGGCGGGCAGAGGTCCCTGACCGGAGCCGAGCCCTGCCGCCCCCTTCCGACCGGGCGGCAGGGCTCGCGCGTTCGTGGTCGGCGGCCGGTTCCGCCGCCTGCGCGCGGACCGGGGAAGGGCCGCGCGACCGGGCGTGCGCGTGGACGGCCGGCGCCTGCCCCGTCCTCGCCGCGGCGCGGGAGCGACGGGGTCGAGCGGGTCCCCCGCCCTCAGCCGAGCGGTTCGAGCCGGGTGCGGGGGCCTTCCAGGCGCAGTCTCGACATCGGAGCGGGTGTCCCGCCGAAGTGGGCCCGCTCGGCCGGGCCCCGGTAGTCGAGGAAGCTGACCACGCGCAGGTCGTCGAGCACCATCCAGGCGTAGGCCTGGTCGGGCTGGGCCCGCGGGTTCCCGATCACCAGGCCGGAGCCGTTCAGGGGTTCGTAGGGGCCCTCCATCGTCGCGGAGACGAAGCCGTACAGGCCGGTCGGGGCGGCGCCCTCCGGCTCGAACGACTGGCGGTGGGTGCAGAAGAACAGGTAGTGCAGGCCGCCGTGGACCACGATGTGCGGGCGTTCGATCTCGCGGTTGATCCCGTCGGCGACCAGGAGCGGCGGGCGCAGCGGCCGGCCCTCGGACTCCGGGCCCGCCAGCGCGACGGCGCCCATGTGGCGGTCGCCCCACGGGACGGAGGCCGCGATCAGCAGGTGGCCCCGGAACCAGGCGGGGTCGCGGAAGGCCCGGATCCGCCCGGGCCCCCCTTCGTGTGAGTCTGCCGGAAGGTAGAACTCGCCGCCGGGACGTACGATCTCCCGGTGCTCGGCCGGTCCCGGCCGCCCGGGGCTCCCGTCGAGCGGCAGGCGCGCCTCGATCACCCGTTGCACGAAGGTCGGCCGCTTCTCGTCGCGGTGCCCGGCCGCGGTGTAGAAGACCGACACGGTGCCGTCCGCACGACGGATCGCCGTGCCGGACCACTCGCGGCTGCCCGGCGACTCCCCGTCGCGGAAGACGTCGCCGAGGTCGGCCCACGTGCCCTCGTCCGGGGTGAGCAGGCGGATGCGGGCGACGTCGTGGCGGTCCTCCGGATGGCCGGTCGCGGGGGCGGTCAGGCCCATCCAGAGTTCGCGGCCGTCGAAGAGGGCCGTGGCACCGTCCTCGTCCTGGATCGGCCACATGTCCCACAGGTCCAGGCCGGGCAGCGCCGCCTCGACGGGGCCGAGGATGGGCGGCGCGGTCGTCGCCGGGTCCTCGGTGATCAGGTCGAGGTGGCGGCGCGTCCACCGGGTCGTCGTGCTCACTCGTTCTCGTTTCCGTTCAGGGCCGCTCGGGCCAGTTCCGCCGCGCCGGTGATCCCGGACAGGTTCCCGAGTGCCGGCGGGGTGATGACGGTGTCCAGGGGGTAGCCGCCGGCCAGTTCGGCGGTGCGGGCCCGGACCAGGTCGAGCAGGCCTGGCCGGCCGCCGACCCCGCCACCGATGATCACCGCCTGCGGAGACACGACGGCGGCCAGGTTGTGCACGGCCAGCGCCAGGTACTCCGCCTCCAGTTCCCACGGCTCGCCGTCCCCGAGCTCCTGGGCGGGCCGCCCCCATCGCCGCCGCATCGCCGTCCCCGAGGCCAGCCCCTCGAGGCAGTCGCCGTGGAAGGGGCACGCGCCGGGGAAGGGATCGCGCGCGGTGTCGTGAGGCAGCCGCATGTGCCCGGCCTCGGGGTGGGTGCGCCCGTGCAGCGGGCGCCCGCCGACGATCACCCCGACCCCGACGCCGGTGCCGACGGTCATGTAGGCGAGCGTGTGCAGTCCCCGCCCGACGCCGTGGCGCAGCTCGCCGATGGCGGCACCGTTGACGTCGGTGTCGAGCCCGACCGGCACCCCGAGCCCCTCCCGGAAGGGTGTCACCACGTCGGTACCCGACCAGCCGGGTTTGGGGGTGGTGGTGATGCGCCCGCTCGCCAGGTCGACCGGCCCGAAGGTGGCGACGCCGACCGCCGCCGGGGCGGGATGGCGGCGGAAGAAGCCGACGGCGGCCGGGATGGTCTCGTCGGGGGTCGTCGTCGGGACCACCTCGGTGGCCACGATCCTTCCGTCGGTGTCGGCGAGCGCGCACACCCATTTGGTGCCGCCGGCCTCGACTGCTCCGTACATGGTCATCCCTTCAGTGAACCCTGGAGCAGAGCCGTGACGAAACGCCGCTGGAAGATCAGGAAGACCGCGAGCGTGGGTGTCAGGATGAGCAGCGAGCCCGCGCACAGCAGCGGGATGTCGGTGCCCCACTGTCCCTGGAAGGCCCCCAGGGCCCCGGACATGGTGCGTTGCAGCGGGTCGTCGACCAGCACGATGGCCAGCAGGAACTGGTTCCACGTCCACAGGAACAGCAGGATCGCCAGCGACGAGGTCGCCGGGGCGGCCAGCGGCACGTGCACCCGCCAGAAGAGCTGCCAGGTCCCTGCGCCGTCGATGCGGGCGCTCTCGGACAGTTCCTCGGGCATGTTCACGAAGTGGGCCCGCATCCAGAACACCGAGAACGGCATGAACAGCCCGATCAGCGGCAGGATGATCGCCCACCGGGTGTTCAGCACGCCCATGTCGCGCACGAGGTAGTAGAGCGGTGTGATGATGCCCTCGAACGGCAACGTCACCCCCAGCAGGAACGCCACGAAGACGAACCGCCGCCCGGGGATGCGCAGGTGCCCGATGGCGAACCCGGCCATGGTGGCCATGACCAGCGAGATCGGCACCACCCCGAGCACGATCAGCGCGCTGGAGGTGAGCAGCTCGGTCATCCGGGCGGCGGTGAACGCGGTGACGAAGTTGCCCCACTGCGGGTCGTCGGGCCACTCGAGACCCAGCGGGTAGCTGCCCGAGGGGTGGAGCGCGGTGACGAGGAGGCTGACGAACGGCATCAGCGTGGCCGCCATCAGTACCAGCAGCAGCACCCGGCCGGTCCAGGCCTCACGACGGTCGAAGATCATGATTTGCGTTCCCTGGTGAGCCACTGGATCGGCAGTGCGCACGCGATCACCAGCACGGTGAGGATCACCGCGAGGGCCGAGGCGAGGCCGACCTGGCGTTCGGAGAAGGCCAGATAGTAGATCTCCAGGCCGGGCACCATGCTGGCGTTGCCGGGCCCGCCCTGGGTCGAGACGTAGACGATGTCGAAGCTGGCCAGCGCGGCCACGACCGTGACGGTGACGCAGACCCCGATCTCCTGCCGCAGGCTGGGCAGGGTGATCGAGAAGAACTCGCGGAAGGGTCCGGCGCCGTCGAGGCGCGCGGCCTCGTACAGGGCCGGGTCGATCTTGCTCATCCCGGCCAGCAGCAGGAGCGTGCACAGTCCCAGGAGCACCCAGGCGCCGATCACCCCGACCGCCGGCAGAGCCGTCGAGAAGTCGCCCAGCCAGGCGCGGGTGATCCCCTCCAGCCCGACGGCCGTGAGGAACTGGTTCACCAGGCCGGTCGAGGACAGCAACCAGCTCCAGGTGATCCCGGCCGCGACCAGCGGGATGACCTGCGGCAGGAAGATGACCGTACGGGCCACCAGCGCGAGGCGGCTGGTGGCGATGCGGCGGATCGTCGCCGCGATGGCCAGCCCGAGCACGACCGGGACCGCGCTGAAGAACACGATCAGCTTCACCGCGTTGAGGATGGAGGCGAACAGGTCGGGGTCGGTGAAGACCCGCAGGTAGTTCTGGACCCCGGCCCAGGTGGCCACTCCGATGCCGTCCCACTTGTAGAGGGAGTACTGCACCGTCATGGCCAGCGGCTGGATCACGAACACGACGTAGAACGCGGCCGCGGGCAGCACGAATATCCAGCCGGCCCATCTCGGCCCGCTCCGCCGTCTGGCGGCCGCCTTCACCTCAGCCTCCCTTGACCTGGCTCTGGTAGTCGGCCTGCACGCTCTTGAGCAGGCCTTCGGGGGTCTGTTCCCCGGCCACCAGCTTCTGCAGGTTCGGGGTCCAGCTCTTGGCGTAGATCGCGCCGGTGGCGTTGGCGATGAAGTCCATCGCGCCGTTGTCCTGCGCGATCCGCGCGCCCGCCGCGAGGGTGCTCGCGGTCACGCTGTCCTCGGCCACCGGCGGCATCGGCCCGTCGGCCGGGCCCATCGGGTGGGAGCCTCCGACCTGGACGCCGATCGTGCGCGCCTGCGTGTCGGTGGCGACCCAGTCGAGGAACGCGGCGGCACAGTCGGCGTTCTTGGCGTTCGCCCCGATGCCGAACGCCAGCGGGGCCGACATGGTGGCCCGCTTGCCGCCGGCCTGGGCCGGTGGCATCAGGAAGAAGCCGATGTCGCCCGCCATCTTCTTGTCGAGGTTGCCCGACTCCCAGTCGCCGTTGAACATGAACAGGCCGTCGCCGCCGATGAAGCGGCTCATCATCGTGGCGTAGTCGACGGCGTTGACGTCCTTCCAGAAGTATCCGGCCTTGATCCACTTCTCCAGGTGCTGAGCCGCCTGGAGGTTGGCCGGGGTGTCGATGGTCGCGCCGGGTTTCTGGAAGATCCACTCGTTGATCGGCGCGGGCGGGCCGTAGGAGGCCATCAGGTCCTGGAGCGGGAAGGCCAGGCCGCCGGTCGCGCCGCCGTTGAACTGGGCGATCGGGACCAGGCCCGCGTCCTTGGCCTTGGCCATGGCCGCGTCGAGGTCGGCGAGGGTCTCCGGCGGGTCGGTCATGCCGATCCGCTCGGCCAGCTTCTTGTTGTAGAACACGCCGGTCATGGAGAAGTTCAGGCCCATGGCGTGGAGGGAGCCCTCACCCCGCACGGCGCCGCCGGGCGCCATGCGCATCTGTTCGAGCTGGGAGGCGGGCCACTTGTCCCAGCCGTAGACCTTGGCGTACTCGTCGAGGTTCTTGAGGAGGTTGTTCTTGACCAGTTCGGAGACCTGGGGAAGGCGCATCAGGTCCGGCGGGTCGTCGGCCAGCACGCGCGGGGCGTTCTGGGTGATCACCGCGAACTGGTCCTCGCGGATGTCCCAGGTGACGTTCGGGTGCTGCTTGGTGAACTCGGCGGTGAGCGCCTTGGGCAGGGGGAATCCGGTTTCGAAGTAGCCCTTCATCGTGACCGGCGCGGTGCCGCAGGTCGGCGCGGCCGACAACGACGACGCGGCGGCCGTCGGCTGCGCGGTGCCGCTTCCCGGCGCCGCGCAGGCGGCGGCCAGGCTTCCCCCCAGGATGACCACCATCGCCACGCGGCTCCGGCGGGAGTGAACTCGACGAGACATGGTGCGTCTCCCTTTGCTAAATCGGATTAGCGATGCGATAGTCTCATCGCACGCATCCGATGGTGTCAAGGCCCCGTAATCCGGTCGGAATGGTGGAGGTCTCTCCCGTGAGTCGACGTCGGGTCACCTTGGCCGATCTGGCCCAGGCGGCCGGAGTGTCCCGTACCACCGCCTCGCTCGTGATGACGGGCAGGGGCCGCGAGCTGCGCATTTCCCACGACGTCGAGCAGAGGGTACTGCGTGCGGCGGACGAGCTGGGCTATCGCCCGAACGCGGTCTCCGTCGGGTTGAGGACCGGGACGACCCGCACGATCGGCTTCGTCTCCGACACCGTCGCGACCTCCCGCCTCGCCGGAGACATGATCAAGGGCGCCCTGGAGGCCGCCCGCGAGCGCGGCGTGATGTTGTTCATCGGCGAGACCGAGGGCGATCCCGAGCTGGAGCGCGGCCTGCTGCACGCCATGCAGGACCGCCAGGTCGACGGCATCATCCTGGCCGCCATGTACACCCGGATGATCAAGGTCCCGAAGGACATCGGCCCCGCCGTGCTGCTCAACGCGCTGCCCAAGTCGGCCTCCGGCCTGCCGTCGATCGTGCCGGACGAGGTCGGGGCCGGCCGCTCGGCGGCCCGGGTGCTCCTGGAGGCGGGCCACCACGAGGACGTCTACCTGATCGGGGCCGGACCGAGGTCGCGCGACGTGCCCGCCGCCCGCGTCGCGGCGGTGGAACGCCTGACCGGCATCGAGGAGGCCGGCCTGAGGATCGCCGGAGCCCGAGTCTGCGCCGACTGGCAGCCCGAGGAAGGCCTGGACGCGACCCGGTCCCTGCTGGCCGGCCACCGGCCCCGGGCGCTGATCTGCCTCAACGACCGGCTTGCCCTGGGCGCCTACCAGGCGTTGAACGACGCCGGGCTCTCGGTTCCCCGGGACGTGTCGGTGGTGTCGTTCGACGACCACCCCATCGCGTCGTGGATGCGCCCCAAGCTGACGACCGTGGCGCTGCCGCACTACGAACTGGGCCGCAAGGCGGTGGAGGTGCTGTTCGCCCAGATGGGCGAGCAGGCCGAACCCGGCCGGGTGCACCGGGTCGCCATGCCGGTGAGACACCGGGAGTCGGTGGCGCCCTCGTGACCCGCGGAGGATGAGCCGAGGACCTTGACGGTCAGGCCGGCGGCCGAGGCGCAGGCGCGGTGGCCCTGCTAGCGCGTCCCGGCCGGCCTAGGAGGACCGGGAAGCCACTCCCCGGTCGGTGCAGAATCCCGTTCGCTTTGATTTCAAGCACAGCAACCCGAGAAGGGCACCACCCGGATCCACGACGGCGAGGCGGCGCCGGCCGGACGAGACCATGGCCGCGTGCACCTGGGCGAGACTCTCGTTCGGCCCGACCGTGCGCCCGCCCAGTCGTGCGAACCGCAGCGCGGGCGCGGCGCGGGGAGCCCCGATGAGGTCGCGCCGGTCGAGCGTCCCGCGCAGCGTCGTCCCTTCGACCAGCAGCAGCAGATGGACGTGCGCGTTCTCGAACGCGGCCGACGCGTCGGCGACGGTCGTCTCGACCGGATGCAGCTTGGCCGTACGTATCATCGCCTCCCGAACGGTGCGGCCGTACGTGTCGACGGGAACGTCCGATACCACTCTCACGGCCTTTCAGCTGCCGGGCGGCCCATGCACGGCCGCGGGTTTCGTCGCGGGCGACGCGGATGCCCCGCCCGCCGGCGGGGGTGGGTCACGGAGGCGTCCGCCGTTCGGGCGCGGCGGCCGGCGGGTGGCCTTCTCCGCGACGGCCGGGACACGGCCGGGCCCCGGACTCCGGGCTGCGGAGTCCGGGATCGATCGCCGACGCCCCAATTGTTGGGGGCGCCGGGTGCCGGCGCAACCCGGCGGCGGTCTCGTCCTCGGCCGCGCCGGCCGCCGGGTGTCCGCCGTCGAGGGTTTCCGCGGGCATCTCGCGGGGGTGCGGCCCAGGTCACCCGCCGGGTCGCGTCGAACGGCCTCACCTGGGTTCGGCGAGCGCCACGAGCCGCGCGGGTACGTGCTTGTGCCAGGGCGTCCCCGCGTAGGCGTCGCGGTCCTGGCCGGAGGTGAGTTCGTTGGGCGCGATCCCGGTGACGACCCGGCCGGCCTCGGGGTCCAGATGGTCGACCCCGAACCCGTTGGGCAGCGAGATGTGCCCGGGACGCATCCGGTCGGTCGGTTCCACGACGACCTCGACGCTGCCGCGCCGGGTGGTCAGCATCGCCCGGTCGCCGGCGGTCACTCCCAGGCGTTCGGCGTCGGAGACCGCGATCCGCAGCGCCCCGCCCGTGTCGCGTCCGCGCCAGTCCGGGTCCCGGATGATCGTGTTGGCGGTGAAGGCACGCCGTTCGCCGGCCGACAGCACGAACGGCCATTCCCGGTCGCCTGCGGGTTCGGGCCGGTCGGCGAGTCCGGCCACCTCGGCGAGGAGCTCGGGGACGTGGAGCTGGATGCGCCGCCCCTTCAGGCGCCGCCAGGTCTCCTCCTGTACGTCGTCGGTGGTGACCAGACCGTGCGGGCTGGAGACGATCGCGTCGAAGAGCCGTTCACCGGCTTCCAGGCCCTCGCCGTATCCTGCCCGCTTCACCCCCGCGGGGTTCTCCTGGACGAAGCCGTGCGCCGCGCTCCACAGCACCGCCGCGGCCGCGGCGCCGCCGGGCAGTGTCGGCCCGAGCGTGCGGTAGAGCAGTACCGGAGCCAGCCGGGCGAGCTCCGGTCGCGCGCCGAGGGTGTTCAGGAACGCCTCGGCGAACGCCGCACGGCCCCGGGCGGCCGCTTCCCGCAGTGGCTCGACGACCTCCGGGGGCAGCGCGCCCGAGGCCTCCACCAGCCGCGCGTGGATCTCCGGCTCGGGCAGCGGCCCGTCCGGCGGGTCCACGACCGGCCGGCGCAGATGGAAGATGTTGCGCGGGAAGTCGAAGGTGAAGAACGTCGCCTCCCACTTCTCGAACTGGGTCGGCGCCGGGAGCACGTAGTCGGCGAGCCTCGCGGTCTCGGTCATCGCGACGTCGATGACGACCAGCAGGTCCAGGGCCTCCAGCGCGGAACGCATGGCCGGCGAGTCGGCCAGGGAGTGCGCGGGGTTCGCGCTCTCCACCAGCATCGCCCGGTAGCGGGCCGGGTGTTCGGTGAGGATCTCCTCGGCGATCACGTTGCAGGGCACCAGCCCGCTGATGATCTTCGCTCCGGCGACCGGGCTGACCGGCCCCTCGCCGACCTTGTGCCCGCGATCTCGGGCGATCGGCGCCAGGTTGGAGAAGGCGTACTGCGTGCCCTGCCTGCCGAGGTTGCCGGTCAGCAGCCACAGCAGCCGCTGGAGGTAGGAGACCACGGTGGAGTCGCGGTTCATCTGCACGCCCAGGTCCTCGGTGACCGCCACCGAGGCCGCCGAGGCGATCCTGCGCGAGGCCGCCCGGACCAGGTCCTCCTCGACGCCGGCCGTCGCGCAGTAGCGGCTCACCGGCACGGCCGACAGCGTCCTGCGGACCTCGGACAGCCCGTCGGCGTGCTCGGCCAGCCAGTCCTCGTCGACCAGCTCCTCCTGGACGAGGACGGCGGCCATCGCGGTCAGCAGGTAGACGTCGGTCCCGGGCCGTACCTGCAGGTGGAAGTCGGCCAGCTCGGCGGTCTCGGTCCGGACCGGATCGATGACGATCATCGACCTCGCCGGGTCCCTGCCGATCTCCTTGAGCACCGTGCGGGCCCGGGGGAATCCGTGGGACTGGTAGGGGTTCTTGCCGACGAACACCGCGACCTCGCAGTGCTCGACGTCGGAGCGGGTCGGCGCGCCGAGCATGCGGGCGCTCACCCAGAACTCGCCGGTCTTCTCCTGGGCCAGGGCGCTGGAGCGGTATCTGGCGCCGAAGGCCTTCATCGTCGCCGTGGCGTAGGATCCGCCCAGGTGGTTGCCCTGTCCGCCGCCTCCGTAGTAGAAGATCGACTCTCCGGGCAGCGCGCCGAGCCGGGCGGCCACCTCGCCGATCGCGCTCTCCCAGGAGATCTCCTCGAAGGTCCCGTCGGGCCGCCTGCGCAGGGGCCGGGTCAGCCGCTCGGCGCGCCCGTTCTGGTAGCGGTCGAGCCGCAGGGCCTTGTTGCAGGTGTAGCCCCGGGAGGCCGGGTGCAGCCTGTCGCCACGGATCTTGTCGAACGACCCGGACGGGCCGACCAGGATCTCGACACCGCAGTTGCATTCGCACAGGATGCAGGCGCTCGGCCGCCACTCGCCCATGATCAACCCTCTCGATGCTCGGTGAGTTCTTTTTTGGAACTTAGTCAGTTCCGGAAAAGAACTCAATAAACTCCTGGCATGCGCTGGAAGGACATCGGGGACGTCGACTGCTCGGTCGCCCGCACCCTGTCGGTGATCGGTGACCGCTGGACCATGCTCGTGCTGCGCGACGCCTTCCTGGGCGTGCGGCGCTTCGAGGACTTTCGGAACGACCTCGGCCTCTCCCGGCACCTGCTGGCCGACCGGCTGGGCACCCTGGTCGAGCACGGGATCCTCGAGCGGCGCCCCTACAGCGAGCGGCCGCTCCGGCACGAGTACAGGCTGACCGCCAAGGGCCTCGACCTCTATCCGGTGATCATCTCGATCGCCGGCTGGGGCGACCGCTGGATGGCGGGCGAGGACGGCCCGCCACTCCCCCTGCGCCACCGGAGCTGCGGCGAGATCATCGCCCCGGCCCTGACCTGCCCCTGCTGCGGCGAACGAATCGACCCCCGGCAGATGACCCCGGTCAGCCGGTGACCCGCGCGTCCACCGCGGTCCCGGTGGCCGCCTCGTGTGGACGCGGCCGCCGCGGGGGTCCGGCTACAGATCCGGCTGCAGATAGGTGGCGACTCGGGCGGCGAATTCGTCGGAGGTGACGACCGGTACGCCGAGTGCCTCGGCCTTGGCCCGCTTGGAGCCCGCTTTCTCCCCGGCCACCAGCAGCGACGTCTTCGCCGAGACGCTGGAGGAGGATTTGCCTCCGGCGCGTTCGATCAGCTCGTTCATCTGGTTGCGGGTCAGCGCCTCCAGCGCTCCGCTCATCGCTCCGGTGACCACGACGGACATCCCGGCCAGCGGCAGCTCGGACGCTCCGCTCGCCTCGGCGCCGGCGCTGGCGCCGGGGGCGGCGGGTGGTGTCCAGCCCGGCTCGGTCATGGTGACCCCGGCCTTGATCAGTTTTTCGATGAGGTCGGCGAGTTCGACCAGCTCCGCCACCACTCCCGGCGCCTTCTTCGGGCCGATGCCCTCCACCGCCTCGATCGCTTCGGCGTCGGCTGCGCGGATGGCGTCCATGCTGCCGAAGTGCCTGGCGATGCGGCGGCTCATGGAACGGCCGGTGCCGCGCACGCCCAGCGCGCAGAACACCCTGCTGAGCGGTTGCGCCTTGGCCCTCTCTATGGCGGCGAGCAGGTTGTCGGTGCTGGTCTCGCCCATCCGCTCCAGGCCCAGCACCTGCTCACGGGTCAGAAAGAACAGGTCGGCGAAGTCGGCGATCAGCCCGGCGTCCAGCATCTGCTGGATACGGTTCTCGGCCAGGCCCTCGATGTCGAGCTGGTCACGGCCGGCGGCGTAGCCGATGGAGGCGATCACCCGGCAGGCGCGCCCGCGCACGCACCGCCACCGCTCCTGGGAGGCGTCGATCTCGTCGCCGCACAACGGGCAGACCTGCGGGATCGGGATCGGCCGCTCGTCGCCGGTGCGCAGGTGCACGACCGGGGCCTCCACCCGGGGAATCACGTCACCGGCCTTGTAGACGACCACGGAATCGCCCAGCATCAGGCCCCGGCGTCCTATGTCGGAGGCGTTGTGCAAAGTGGCGTAGGTGACGGTGCTGCCGTCGAGCACGACCGGCTCCAGCACGGCACGCGGGGCGATGATGCCACTGCGGCCGACGTTCCACTCCACGTCGAGCAGCTTGGTGATCTTCTCGGTGGCGGGCAGCTTGTAGGCGATCGCCCACCGGGGCGCGCGCGTGCCGAAGCCGGCCTGCGCCTGGTCGGCGGCGAGATCGCACTTGATCACGATGCCGTCGATGCCGAACGGCAGCTCGGCCCGCTTGGCGGCGATCTGCTCGACCCGCTCCTGGACCTGCTCCAGGGTGGTGGCGACGATCCCGCCGACGTCGGTGACGGCGGGGGTCTGCGCCCCCTGCGCGGCGACCCACGCCATGATCTCGCTGTGCGGCAGCTCGCGCAGCCGCGCAGCCGTCTCGGAGGTGTCGCCGGAGTGGCAGAGCGCGCCGTAGCCGAAGAACGTCAGCTCGCACACGTACGGCCGGTCCTGGGCGCGCAGCGTGCCGGCGGCGGCGCTGCGCGGGTTGGCGAACGTGGTGCCGTCGTGCGCCTGGCGCTTGAGGCATGCCGCCTCGAACTGCGACGCGGTCATCATCACCTCGCCGCGCAGCTCCACCGTGACCGGCTCGGCCAGCCTGGCGGGCAGCCCCACGATGGTGCCGATCGCGTGGGAGACGTCCTCACCGGCGACGCCGTCGCCGCGAGTCACGAGCTGCGTCAGGCGGCCGTGACGATAGCGGGCCGAGATGGCCAGGCCGTCGAGCTTGGGCTCGACACTCCACGCCTCGACCGGGCGTCCGAGCCTGCGCTCCAGCGAGATGGCCCAGTCGGCCAGTTGCCCGGCGCCGAAGACGTTGTCCAGGCTGAGCATCGGCACGGTGTGCGGCACGTCGCCGACCACGGCGCCACCGGCGACCTTGCCCGTGGGGGAGGTCGCCAGCACCGCCTCGGGGTGGGCTTCCTCGTACGCCTGGATCCCGCGCGCGAGCCTGTCGTAGGCGTCGTCGTCGAGCGTGGAGGTGCCGTCGGCGTAGTACGCGGCGGCGGAGTCAACGGCCAGTTGGACGGCTTCGGCGTAGGCCGTGTCGTCGGCCAGGACAGCGATCGGGGGCTCCTCGGTCATGGTTCGATCATGCTTGACGGCACCGACAATTCCGGCCGGCCGTCCGGCGGGTACGACGTGCTCGTCCTGTGGCCGTCTCGGCCCGCTCCACAACGGCGGGGACCGGGTTTCCGGCCCCACCGGGCCGGCTTCCACCGCGCCGCCGGTTGGGCGGGCCGAGGGGGGCGCCGTCCGGCTCCGGGCGCCGGCTGAGGTCAAGTCCAAAGCGCTCACACGCGTTCAGAACGTCCGCAGCCATCGGCGCAAGCGGTCGACGGTGTGACGCGGTTGCAGCGGAGGGAGGACGCGGCGCAGTTCCTCCTCGGTGACCGGGCGGGCGTTCAGGGTGGCCTGCCGCAGCGTCGTCCCGCCGACCCGCAGGCCGCCCAGCACCTGCACGTTCACCTCACCGCGCCGCGTCATGTACCCGTGCGTGTCCTCGTGGCGGACGTACGTGAGGCCGGCGCCCTCCGGTGTGCACTCAACGGCGCGGAAGCACACGCCCTCCCCGTCCTCGTAGGTCACGTACAAGTGGATCGCGACGCTCTGCGCTCCGATGCCGGTGCGGTCCGACGGCAGGTAGATCATGCCCGCGGGGATCCCGGCCGGCTGCCCGGCGTATCCGGGGATCTTCGCCGCGTAGTGGTCGCCGGTCTGCCCGTGGCCGGCGCCCAGTTCGCGGGCGGTGGCCAGGCGCAGGTTCAGCGCCGCGGCCCGCAGCAGGTCATGGTCGACCGACGGGGTTCCCACCACCGTCACGTACCGGCGGCCGACCGGCACCTGGTAGCCGTGCACGATCTCGTTGTTCCGGTACACCAGGCCGCCCGGCTCGGCGGTGCAGGAGCCCCATGTCAGGCGGGAGTCCAGGGCGGTGGGTTGCCCGCACATCTTCTCGCCCACCATGAGCCGGTCGTACGCGGTGATCGTGATGTGCCGATCGGGCGGGATCGCGTCCGGGTTCCCGGGGAGGAAGCCGCCGTCGCCCAGCCCGCGGCCGTAGTCGCGGCCGCCGTTGGGCCGGTAGCCGGGGACGGCGACCACGTACGTGGTCTCCCTGCGTACGCCGGCGGTCGCCAGCCGTGCCTCGAACTCGTCCGGCGACTCCTGGCGCAGCACCACCACGCAGGCACCGACCAACACCACGCTCAGCCCCAGCGCGGTAAGGCCGAGCAGCCGTCCACGCAGCGACATCCCGGCCGCCAGGACGAACGGGATCCCTCCGAGAAGGGACGACAGCAGCCCGCTGCGACTCACCCCGAGCCCGGCGACGTCGGTCGCCGCCCAGCTCAGCGCCCATCCGGCGGTTCCCGCACCCAGGACGAGGAGCACCCACAGCACCCGGCCGGCGACCGTCGCGCCGAGGGCCGACGCCCTGCGGGTGGCCGTGATCACTACGGTCAGGTGGGCCAGGACGAGCAGTGTGCCCAGGAGGGCGAGGAGGACGAGACCGTTTTCTCCACCCCCTGTCGCGGCGACCGGCAGGAACCTCCACACCAGTGGCAGCGTGATCGCCCCCACTGTCCAGGCCGCACCGAGCTGGGCCATGACGATCGTCGGCTTCGACGCCCTGAGTTCAAGCACCGTTCAAGGATGCCGTGAAGGACCGGCGCCGATCACCCGGATCCGGCGGCCCGGCCACGGCTCACCGGAATCCCGGAACGCCCCGCCGGCGTCAAGCCGTGCCTCGGCGGCCAGGATCCGCGCGACGGCGCGACGTCCACGCCGTTGCTTCCCGCGGATATGTACACACGTACATTCCATACGTACGCTTGTACGCATGACACCTGATCCGGATGACCGCTCGATGCGCGAGCGGATGCTCGCCGGTGACCCGTACATCATCGCGGTGGGCGGCCCCGCCCGGGTGATCCGCACGATCGGGCCGGGCACGGCGTGAGCGGCCCCGCTCCCGCGCGATCGCCCGTTCCGCGGCGGCCTCGGCGGCACGACCCCGGGCGGAGGGACCGGCTGATCGACGCCGCGCTCACCGTCATCACCGAACGAGGTGTCGCCGGGACGACGCACCGGGAGATCGCCCGGGTGGCGGACGTGCCGCTGGGCTCGATGACCTACCACTTCACGTCGCTGGAGGAGGTGCTCTTTGAGGCGTTCACCCGGCACGCCGGCGCGGTGGCCCGCGTCTTCGACGAGCGCCTGGGCGCCGCCCCGGACCGGGCGGCGGCGGTCGAGGCCGTCATCACGCTGGTGTCGGACGACCTGCTCGGCTCACAGCACGACCTCGTCCTCACCATGGAGCTGTACGTGGCCGCGGCGCGCAACCCGGCCTTGAGGGCCGTCACCCAGGCCTGGATGGCACGCAGCCGTCAGGCGCTGGAGCGTCACTTCGACGCCACGACCGCCAGGGAACTGGACGCGCTCATCGAGGGGCTCGTGCTGCACGGCGTCCTGTCGACCGACCCGATGACGCCCGAGCAGGTCCGCCATGCCGTCCACCGGTACCTGCGCTGACCCTCTCCCCTGGCCCGCACCCATGGAAATGTGATCGGAAAGCCGATGCCCGCTGCCGCCCCTCTCGCCGCGCCCACCCGGCAGGCGCGCCTCGCCCGTACCGCCGTCGCGGCGCTGTTCCTCACCAACGGCGCCGTCTTCTTCAACGTCGTCCCGCGCTACCCGCAGATCAAGGCCGACCTCGGTGTCGGCAACGCCGTCTTCGGCATCGCGCTGACCGGATACCCGATCGGCGCGCTGCTGGCCGGGCTGCTCGCCGGCGCCGTCATCCGCCGCTTCCGCTCCGCGCGCGTTGCGGCGTTCGGGATCGTCGCGACCACCGTCGCGACGCTGGTCATCGCCGTCACGCCGAACTGGATCGCCTTCGGCGGCGCGCTGTTCGTCGTGGGCGCCCTCGACGCGGTGGTCGACGTCGCGCAGAACGCCCACGGCCTGCGGGTCCAGCGGATCTACCGGCGCTCCATCCTCAATTCGCTGCACGGCGTGTGGAGCGTCGGCGCGGTCCTGGGCGGACTGATGGGCTCGGCCGCCGCCGGCCTCCACCTCCCGCTCGCGCCTCACCTGGCCGTCTCCGCGACGCTGTTCGGCGTCGTCGCCGTCGTCGCCTACCGGTTCCTGCTGCCCGGCCCCGAAGACGCCGAGCGTCTCGCGGAAGCCCGGGACCTCGCCGCCGACGGTCACGAGGCGGCCTCGCCCGCCCGCGGAGGCCGCCGCTCGCTCGCCGGCCCGGCCGTGCGGATGCTCGCCGTGCTCGGGGTGCTGGCCGCCTGCGGCGCGCTGGTCGAGGACGCCGGCGCGTCCTGGGGCGCCATCTACCTCAGCGGTGACCTGTACGCCGACGCCGCCACGGCCGGTCTGGCCGTCGTGGCCTTCCAGGCCGCCATGACCGTGGGGCGCCTCACCGGTGACCGCGTCGTGGACCGCTTCGGTCAGCGCACCGTGGTCCGCGCCGAAGGAGCCCTGGCCGCGGTCGGCATGGGCGCCGCTCTCGCCGTGCCGTCCGTCGCGACCGCGCTGGCCGGTTTCGCCCTGGCCGGGCTCGGCTTCGCCACCCTCGTCCCCGCCGCCATGCACACCGCCGACGAACTGCCGGGACTGCCGGCCGGCACCGGCCTGACCGTTGTCAGCTGGCTGCTGCGCGGAGGATTCCTGCTGTCCCCGCTGCTCGTCGGATTCGTCGCCGACCTCGCCGGCCTGCGCGTCGGGCTGCTCTCCGTCGTCCTGGCCGGCGTCGTCACGGTCGTCCTCGCCCGTGTCCTGGTGAACCGCACCCCCGCCTAGGCAGGGGCTGGGGACACGTCCGATCCGGCCCGCAGCCCGACCTGGCCCCGCGTCCCGCCGGGATCGGCGACTCGATCCCGGCACCGGCCGGGCTCCGGGACCGCGCGCGGGCCGGGGCGGGTTCGGGCAGCCGGGCCGTTGAACATCGCACCCCCGCGGGAATCAGGCGGCGCGCATCCACTCACCCCGTGACGGTGAAGGCTCACTCCCAGGGGGTTACAGATCCGGGATGTCGTGGTGGCGCCGGATGTGCGCCGTGAAGGCGCGCATGTACCCGGTCAGGAATTCGGCGGTGGACGGCACCTGGATGTCGCCCTCGTCGTCGATCAGTCCCTCGGTGAACCGGATGTAGGCCTCGGGCTGCCCCAGCACCGGGCAGTTGGTGAAGGACAGGATGCTCTTGAGGTGCTGCTGCGCGACCGCGGTGGAGATCGGGCCGGGCGAGGCTCCGATGATCGCGGCCGGCTTGCCGTTCAGCGCGTTGGATCCGTAGGGCCGGGTCGCCCAGTCGATGGCGTTCTTCAGCGCGCCCGGGATGGACCGGTTGTACTCCGGCGTGACGAACAGGAGGGCGTCGGAGGCTTTGATCGCGTCCTTGAACTCCTGGGCGACGACGGGGTAGTCCAGGTCGTGGTCGTGGCTGTAGAGGGGCAGCTCGCCGATGGGGATCTCCGTGAGACGCAGTTCCGGCGGCGCGAGACGGCTCAGGGCCAGGGCGAGCGTCCTGTTGATCGACTTCTGGGACAGGCTCCCGACGATGTAGCCGACGGTGTAGGTCATTGCGTTTCCTCTCAGGGCGTGAACGTGCCGCCGTCGACGTCGACGGTCCGGCCGGTGATGAGATCGGGGTCGGAAAAGGTGCCTTCAGCGCCTCGTCGCCGGCATCGGCGGCGACGACGGGGTCTCCGTCGCGCGGAGACGTCCGGCCGGGAGAGCTGCTCCGAAGCCTCCGGCGGCTCTGGCGGCTCTGGCGGCTCTGGCGACTCCGGCGACTCCGGCGGCTTCGAAGCCTCCGGTGACTCCAGTGACTCCGGCACCTCCGGTGGCTCTGGCGGCTCCGGTGATGACGACCCGTTCGGTGTTCATGATCCTTCTCCCGTGGGCCAGGCCTCGACGAACGTGACCGTCTCGTCGAGGGGCGCCCGGCCCGTACGGGCGCAACTCACCGTGGCGTCCTCGAACCCGATCGACATGCCGCAGAAGAGGATGAGCCCGTCGGGGGGCGACAGGACCTCCGCGACGGTCCGGCGATACACCGACCACGCCATCTGCGGGCAACTGTGCAGCCCTTCGGCACGGAGCAGCAGCATGACGGTCTGCAGATACATGCCCGTGTCGGCCCACTGGGGCAGGCCCAGGTCGCGGTCGATGTAGCAGAACAGGGCGGCGGGCGCGCCGAAACAGTCCCAGTTCGCGGCGGCGGCCCGCTGGCGCGCCTCCCAGTCCTCACGCGAGATGTGGAGTTCGCCGTAGCGCTCCTCGCCGAAGGCGAACCGGCGCTCGCGGTACGGGGACTTCAGCACGGGCGGGTACATCTCGTACTCCCTCTCGTCCCAGGGATCACCCGCGGCCAGGCGCCGACCGGCGCGTTTCTTGAGCTCGGCCAGCGGCTCGCCGGTCAGCACGTAGGCGTGCCACGGCTGGAGGTTCGATCCGGACGGCGACCAGGCCGCGGCGGACAGCACGCGCTCCAGCACCTCCCTCGGGACATGCCGGTCGGTGAACGCGCGCACCGCCCGCCGGCTTTTGGCCGCTTCATAGACGTCCATGATCATCTGCCCCCATCCGCCCAACGCGCTCGGTTTGGTTGCGTTAACGACGGTACTATTAGCGATAGTATCACTTGATACCGTTTAATAGCTATACAAGCCTCGCGCATCGTGAGGATGACGACTCACATCGTGAGGATGAAGGCTCACACGGGAGCCGACCGGAGCACGGGAGCCGACCGGAACACGGCCGCCGTCCACCACCCCCGCCCGCGCCGGGGTGACGCGCAGCGGCGATCGTCGCGGCCCTCGGCGCCGGATCCTCCGCGAGAGCCGCGCGAGACGAGACGCGCTCGCGCGGCGGGCGACCGGCGCGCCTACTCCTCGCCCCCCACGGGGTAGGCCAGCCGGGTCAGCAGATCCTTCAGCCGCTCGGGCTCGCCGGGCCCGAGTTCGGCGACCAGACGCTCGACCAGCGGCTCCGCCGCCACGTGGGCCGCGTCGAAAAGCTCGACGCCCTGAGGTGTGATCTCCACCGCCCGTGCCCGCCGGTCCCCCGGAACGGACTTCCGCACGGCCAGCCCCTTACGCTCCAGGTCGTCCACGATCCGCATGATGCCCGCCTTGTCCGACCCGGTCGCCGCGGCCAGGTCCCGCTGCACCGTGGACCCGCGATCGATCAGCACGATCAGCACGGCGAAATGCCGCAACTCGATGCCGAGCGGCCGAAGCGCCTCCGCCATCACCGCGGCCACGCGCCAGTGCGCCTTGCGCAGCAGCAGACCGAGAGCGAAGGGCGAGGTGTCCCCGGGGCGGTCGGTCGCACGCGAGGCGGTGGTTCCGCGAGGAGCGTCGGTGGTCATGAGGACATGCTACCGATCACCTTTTCATTTGAAACGGTATCGTTTGAGATTAAATACGGCTCGGCGGCGAGTCCCACCCCGCCGCTTCGATCAGCGGCCCGCGATGGCACCGCACCCCGGCCCAGTGGCACGCCGCGCCCGGCGGCTTCGGCAAGAGGCGAGTAGATCTTTCCGCGCTCTGTATCAAATGTAACCCTCGGGTGGTTACAGTTCCTGCGTGCGTTTTATCCCCTTTGTCATGATTCCTGTTGCCCTCGCCGCGACCGCCGCGTTCCCCGCCTCCCCCGCCTGGGCCATCACCAACGGATCACCCGACCTGACCGCTCACCCGCAGGTGGGAGCCGTCATCGGCGACAAGCCGAACGACGACGGCACCTGGTCCTACTGCACCGGCACCCTCATCTCGCCGACCGTCTTCCTCACCGCCGCCCACTGCGCGGAAAAGGGGCAGAAGACCGCCCGGGTCTCCTTCTCCAGCCGCTACCGGCACGGGGACAAGATCTACACCGGCCGCTACGTCATCGATTCGCGGTACAAGGACAAGTCCGATCTTCACGACATGGCCGTCGTCGTCTTCGACACGGCCGTCCCGGACATCAAGCCCGCCAGGCTGCCCGCCGAAGGTCTGCTCGACCGTCTCGAAGCCGCCAACGCCCTGAAAATAACGCGATTCACCCCGGTCGGGTACGGCGCCATGGTCTCGGTCAAGTCCTCGGCCAAGGACAAGCACGTCTCCGCCAGGGGGAAACAAAAGGTGCGGCTGACCTACACCGACACCCGTCACCAGACGTCCATATCCTTCAAGGACCTCACCCGCAGGTGGCTCAAGCTCTCGCTCTCCTCCAAGGGCGACGGCAGCACCTGCTTCGGCGACTCGGGCGGCCCGAACTTCCTGGGAGGACCCACCTCGGACCTGCTCGTGGCCACGACCATCAGCGGGGACGACGACGCGTGCAGGCTGACCAACTACGACTATCGCCTGGACACCCCTCAGGCCAGGTCCTTCCTCAAGAAGTTCGTCACGCTTCCCTGAACGGGTGATCACTCCGGCGGCTCCCCGTCCCGTCACGCCCCCGAACGGGTGATCGCCCCGACCGATCCGTGAGACCACGGGAACCGGACGAAGTCCATATGATCACGCTATGGCCCTCGACCTGTACGCGGGAATCCCGGTCACCGACTACACGGTGGCCCTGAAGTGGTACGAACGGCTGCTGGGCTCCCCGCCGACGTTCGTCGCGAGCGACACCGAGGCCGTGTGGGAGCTCGCGGAACACCGGTCCGTGTTCATCGAGCAGCTGCCCGAGCACGCCGGCCACGCCATGCACACGGTCTTCGTCGACGACCTCGACGCGCTCGTCGCGCAGGTCGCCGAGCGGGGACTCGACCCCGCCAAGCGGGAGACCTACTCCAACGGCGTGCGCAAGGTCACCTACCGCGACCCCGACGGGAACGAGATCGGATTCGGCGGCGCCCCGCTGTGACCGCCCGGGCTCCGGGCGATCGCCTCACCTGCCCAGGTACTCCCCCGCCGCGTCGAGGAGCCAGGCCACGAGGTAATCTGCGAAGGACGAGCGTACGAGGATGTGGAACCCGCCGTCCTCGCGGGCGGCGATGACGACCTGGGCGCGGGCGAGCATGGTCTGTGCGCAGCGGCCGGGGCCGAACGCGCGGGGGTGCAGGTCGAGGGCGCAGCCGTGGGAGAGCAGGTCGCGCGCCCTCGGGCCGGTCACGAGCAGTACGGTGCGCTGGGCGGAGACGTCGGTGACGGCGGCGTGACCGGTCCCGGCGGCGGCTCGCAGGCGGGCCTCCAGGCCGGTGCCGCCCGCGGGCCCGACGACCAGCCACTCGTCGGGGCCGAGCCACAGCACCCGGGTGTCGTCCGCGGCCGTACCTGACGGTGGCGCACCGGTGCCGGTGCTCGCGAAGGTGCCGGGTTCGGTGGGGAGCGGTACGCCGAGGGCGAGGGCGATGTCGGCCGCTGTGTCGCTCCCGGGCTCCACCCGCAGGCCGACCTGGGTGAGGAAGGGCAGTTCCGCGATGCGGAGGCCCGGGCTCGACACCGGTTCCAGCCGGGCCGGTGGGCTCGGCCGCCCGGACGGCTCCGCTCCCCGCGACCGCGCTCCCCGCGGCTTTGCGCCGGAGAGCTCCGCCGTCCCGGAGAGCCCCGTCGCGGACGGTTCCGTTCCGTGCGCCGGGCCCGTTCTCGTCCCGGCCGGTGGGCCGTCGCGGCGCGCTCCCTCGGGGTCGTAGAGAACGTGGTGGGTGACGGTGACGGGCAGCGGTTCCCCTCCGACGGGTACGTACAACCGCTCGCCGACGCGTTCGCGCCCGCCGCTGACGAGGGCGAGGGCGAAGGTCCTGCCGAGCGCGGCGCTGCGGTAGCTGGAGGTGACGTGGCCGAGCGTGGGGACCGGCGGCTCGGGCAGCCGGTCGGCGGCCACCAGGTGGGAGCCCTCGGGCAGCAGGACGTCCGGGTCGAGCGGCAGCAGGCCGACCAGGTGCTTGCGGTCGGGCCTGGCGGTGTCGGCGCGGGCGAAGGAGCGTTTCCCGAGGAAGTCGGCCTTCTTCTTGGACACCACCCATTCCATGCCGAGGTCTGCGGGGGTGACCGTGCCGTCGGTGTCCTGGCCCACGATGGGGTAGCCCTTCTCGGCCCGCAGCACGTGCATGGTCTCGGTCCCGTACGGGGTGACCGCGCCGGTCGCCTGGACGGCCTCCCACAGGGCGAGCCCGTCCCGGGCGCTGACGTTGATCTCGTACGCCAGCTCGCCGGAGAAGCTGATCCGGCACACCCGCGCGTCGAGGCCCGCCACCCGGGTGTCGCGCCACGTCATGAACGGGAAGCTCGCGTTGTCCACGGCCAGGCCGGGGGCGAGTCCGGCCAGCACCTCGCGGGAACGCGGCCCGGCGAGCGCGACCGTCGCCCACTGCTCGGTGACCGAGGTGCAGTAGACCCGCAGCGAGGGCCACTCGGTCTGCAGCCACTCCTCCATCCAGTCGAGGACGGCGGCGGCGTTGCCGGTGGTGGTGGTCACCAGGAAACGGTCCTCGGCCAGGCGGATCACCGTGCCGTCGTCGAAGACCATGCCGTCGGGGCGGCACATCACGCCGTAGCGGATCGAGCCGACCTTGAGGGTGCTCATCATGTTGGTGTAGAGCCGGTCGAGCAGCTCCGCGGCGTCCGGCCCCTGAATGTCGATCTTGCCGAGCGTGGAGGCGTCCATGGCCCCGGCGGCCTCCCGCACGGCCCGGCACTCGCGCAGGACGGCGGCCTCCATGTCCTCGCCCTCGCGGGGGTAGTACCAGGGCCGCTTCCACTGGCCGACGTTCTCGAAAGGCGCTCCGTACGCCACGTGCCACCCGTGCAGCGCGGTGACCCGGACGGGGTCGTGCAGCGCCCCCCTGTCGCGCCCGGCGAGGGTCGCGAAGGAGACCGGAACGTAGGGCGCGCGGAAGGTGGTGGTGCCGAGCTCCGAGACGTCCACGCCGAGGGCGTGGGCGACGACGCCGCCGGTGAGCACACCGGAGGTCTTGCCCTGGTCGAGCCCGGTCCCGGCGGTGGTGTAGCGCTTGACGTGCTCGACCGAGCGGAGCCCGGCCCCGGTGGCGCGCATCACGTCGGCGACGGTGACGTCGCGCTGCAGGTCGACGAAGTGGGTCCGGTAGTCGTCGGCGGGAACGAGCCACACGTGCCCGGCGGGGGTGGTCCCGGAAGGCTCTCCGTCGCCCGAGACCGCTTCCGGCTCCCGCGCTTCCCCGGCCTGCGGGATCTCCGTGTCCGGGGACGCCTGCCCTGCCCGCGGAGTTTCCGCGCCCGGTGACGTCTCCCCCGCCCGCGGGGCCTCCCCCGCTTTCCTGACGGACGCGCCGGAGGTGGAAGGGGCCCGGAGACCGGCCGCCTCGACGGCCCGCGTCCCGGCGGCGGCGCCGTCCTCCAGGCAGGCGGCCAGGGTACGGAGCCCTCGGGCGGCCCCGGCGACCTCGACGGCCTGGCGGGTGCTCCCGGGGACGAAGGAGCCGAGCACCTCGTCGTAGCGGAGCGTCCCCCCGGCCTGGCTGAACAGGTGAACGGCGGGGTTCCAGCCGCCCGAGACGAGCAGCAGATCGGCCTCGATCTCCCGCCCGCCGGAGGGAACCGCCCCGGAACCGATCACCCCGGAAGGCCCGCCGCCCGCGACGGGCCTCTCCGAGACGGTCACGGAGATGACGCCGTGCTCGCCGTTCGCGCGGGTGACGAAGTGCCCGGAGAGCACCTCGGCGTCACCCAGGCCACCCGTACCGTCCAGTCCACCCGTACCGCCCGGGTCACCGGCGGCGCGCGTGTCCACGACGGCGGCGATCTCGACGCCCGCGGCGGCCAGGTCGCGGGCCGCGGCGTAGGCGCCGTCCCCGGTGGTGAACACCACCGCGCGACGGCCGGGCAGGACCCCGTACCGGTTCACGTACGCGCGTGCCGATCCGGCGAGCATGACGCCCGGCAGGTCGTTGCCCGCGAAGGCGATCGAGCGCTCGTGCGCGCCCGTGGCGAGGACGACGCGGCGGGCCCGGATGCGCCAGACACGCTCGCGGGAGGAGGCGTCCTCTCCCCTGCGCTCCACGGCGACCAGGTAGTTGTCGTCGTAGTGGCCGAACACGCTGGTACGGGTGAGCACCCGCGTCTCCGGGTGGCTCTCCAGCGCGGCCAGCGCGGTGGCGGCCCACGCCGTGCCCGGGACGCCGCCGACGCTCTCGCCGGTGTCGGGCAGGCTGCCGCCGGGCGAGGGCCGGTCGTCGGCGAGGATCACCCGGGCGCCCGACCCGGCCGCCGCGGTCGCCGCCGCCAGGCCCGCCGGGCCCGCGCCGACCACCAGGACGTCGCAGTGCGCGTACACGCCGTCGTAGCGCGCCGGGTCGAGCCCGGCGGCGAGCCTGCCCCTGCCCGGCAGGCCGGTGGCCACCAGCCCCGCGTACAGCTCGACGACGGTGGCCTGGAGCATCGGCTCGGGGAAGGGGTGCTCGATCTGGACGACGGCGTTGGGCTCCTCGGTCCAGGCGGCGAAGATCCCGCGGGGGCGGCCCAGCACGACGCTCGTCGCGACCGTGCGGACACCGTTGGCGAGCAGCGCGGCGGCGAGCGTGTCGCCCCGGTACCCCTCGTAGTCGCGGCCGTCGAACCGGAAAGGCAGCACCTGCCCGCGACGGCCCGCCCGGCGGAACGGCTGCCCGCTCACCGGCGCACCGTTCCCTCACCGGCGGCCGGAACACCCGCGCCGGTGGCCCGGACGTTCGCCTCGCCCGGGAGCGGCGGGTGGTCCGCCGCGCCGGTCGCCCGGCGGTTCACGCGCCCACCGGCCCTGGCTCGCCCACGCGGTACACGGCGTGGAACTCGTTGGTGGCGGTGTCGCGGACCGCGTTGAACCAGCGGCGGCATCCGGCCGCGTGCTGCCAGCGCTCGGCGAACGGCCCCTTCGGGTTGTCGCGGAAGAACAGGTACCGGGCCCACTCCTCGTCGGAGAGCGCGGCGGGGTCGCCGGGGTAGGCGACGTGGGCCTGCCCGCCGTGGTGGAACTCGGCCTCGTCCCGTGGACCGCACCACGGACAGGGGATCAGCAGCATCGGTCGGGCTCCTTCAGTGGGCCACCGCGGCGGCGCCGTGCTCGTCCACGAGCGCGCCGGTGGTGAATCGTTCGAGGGTGAAGGCGGCGTTGAGGGGATGCGGCTCGCCGTGGGCGATCGTGTGCGCGTAGCACCACCCGACGCCCGGGGTGGCCTTGAAGCCGCCGGTCCCCCAGCCGCAGTTGACGTACAGACGGTCGACGGGGGTGAGCCCGACGACGGGCGAGGCGTCGGGGGTGACGTCGACCACCCCGCCCCAGGTACGCAGCACGTGGGCCCGCGCGAAGACCGGGAACAGCTCCAGCGCCGCCGCCATCTGCCGCTCGATGATGTGGAACGCGCCGCGCTGCCGGTAGGAGTTGTACGCGTCGATGCCAGCCCCCATGACCAGCTCGCCCTTGTGGGCCTGGCTGACGTAGACGTGCACCGCGTTGGACATGACCACCGTGGGGTGTACGGGCTCCAGCAGCTCCGAGACCAGGGCCTGCAGCGGATGGCTCTGCACCGGCAGCTCCACCCCCGCCATCCGGCCGACGACCGAGGAGTGCCCGGCCGCGCACATCGCGACCCTGCACGCGGCGATGCGGCCCCTGGTGGTGCGTACGGCCTGCACCCGCCCGTCCGCGACGTCGATGCCGGTGACCTCGCAGTGCTCGATCAGGTCGACGCCCATCGCCGCGGCGGCGCGGGCGAATCCCCAGGCCACGTAGTCGTGCTTGGCGATTCCCGCGCGCGGCTGGTAGGTGGCGCCGAGGACGGGGTAGCGGGCGTCGGGCGAGACGTCGACGATCGGGCAGACCTCCCTCACCTCCTCGGGGCCGAGCCATTCGGCGTCGACGCCGTTGAGGCGGTTGGCGTTGACCCGGCGGACGCTCTCCCTGACGTCCTGCGGGCTGTGCGCGAGGTTGAGCACGCCGCGCTGGCTGAACAGGATCGGGTAGCCGAGGTCCTCCTCCAGGCCCTCCCACAGCTTGAGCGAGTGCTCGTAGATGCCCGCGCTCTCGTCCAGGAGGTAGTTGGACCGGATGATGGTGGTGTTGCGGGCCATGTTGCCGCCCGCCAGCCAGCCCTTCTCCAGCACGGCCACGTCGGTGATCCCGTGGTTCTTGGCCAGGTAGTAGGCGGTGGCCAGGCCGTGGCCCCCGCCGCCGACGATCACCACGTCGTAGGAGGCCTTCGGCTCGGGGCTGCTCCACAGCCGGTCGGGGTGCTCGGGCAGCTCCTCGGTGTTCATCGTCGTCCCCTCTCGGTCCCGCCGGCGAACTCCGGGGTCGCGACCGTCGCGGGTCCCGGCATCACGGGGCGCATCGGCGTCTCCTTCCGTCCCTGCGGCCCGCTAGCCACGCAGGCGCTCCATCGCCGGGTCGTACAGCGGCTCCTCGGCGACGACGGCGGCCACCCGCCGGTCGAAGTAGCCGATGCGCAGTTCCCTGCCCGGCACGGACAGCTCGGCGGGCAGCCAGGCGTAGGCGATGCCCTTGCCTATCGTGTAGCCGTAGGCGGCGCTGGTGACGTATCCGACGGGTGACGCGCCGTCGTACACCGGCTCCTTGCCCATGACCACGGCGGCGGGGTCGTCGACGGTGAGGCAGGTCAGCCTGCGCCGGAGGGCCGCGCCGCGCTCGGCCAGGGCCGCGCGGCCGATGAAGTCGCCCCTGTCCGCCTTGCGCACGGCGAAACCGAGCCCGGCCTCGTACGGGTCGTGCTCGTAGGTCATGTCGGTGCCGAAGGACCGGTAGCCCTTCTCCAGCCGCAGGCTGTTGAAGGCGCCGCGGCCCCCCGCGATGATCCCGTGCTCCTGCCCCGCCTCCCAGAGGGTGTCCCACAGCTTCGCGCCCATGTCGGCCGTCGTGTAGAGCTCCCAGCCCAGCTCCCCGACGTAGGAGAGCCGCAGCGCGGTGACGGGCACGGTGCCGACGTACGCGCGGGCGCCGCGGAAGTAGCGGAAACCGCCGGGACCGAAGCCGGGACCGGCGAGCGGGGCCACGACCTCGCGGGCCCGGGGGCCCCAGACGCCGACGCAGCAGGTTCCCGGCGTGATGTCGGTGACGGTGACCGACCCGTCGGCGGGCAGGTGGCGGTGCAGCCAGTCGAGGTCGAGGTTGCCGTTGGCGCCGACCTGGAACAGGTCGCGGCCCAGCCGGGCCACGGTGATGTCGCTGCGGATGCCGCCGTCGTGGCCGAGCAGCAGGCAGTACGTGACCGAGCCGACGGACTTGTCGACGTCTCCGGTGGAGACCCGCTGGAGGAAGGCGGCGGCCCCGCGGCCCGCGACCTCGATCCGCTTGAGCGCGCTCATGTCGTACAGGGCGACGGCCTCGCGCGAGACCTGGGCCTCGGCGCCGACGATCGGCGACCAGTGGCGGGCGGCCCAGTCGTTGGGACGGGGGATGTCGCGGCCGTCGAGCAGGGGCGCGTTGGCGCCGTACCACTGGGGGCGCTCCCAGCCGTTGGCCTCCAGGAAGTACGCGTCCAGCTCGCGCTGGCGGGCGTGGAAGGGGCTGGTGCGCAGCGGGCGCAGGTTCTCCGCCGGTTGGAGCGGGTGGATGATGTCGTAGACCTCGGCGAAGTTCTGGCAGTCGCGGGTGCGGACGTACTCGGGGGCCAGCTGGTGGGCCTCGAACCGGTTGACGTCGCACTCGTGCAGGTCGAAGGACGAGCAGTGGCCGTCGGCCAGCCACTCGGCCATGGCGCGGCCCACCCCCGCCGAGTGGGTGACCCACACGGCCTCTGCCACCCAGAAGCCCCGCACGTCGCGCGACGGCCCGAGCAGCGGCATGTTGTCGGTGGTGAAGGAGAACAGGCCGTTGATCCCCGGTTCGAGCCCGGCCTCCCCGGCGGCGGGCAGCAGTGCCCTGGTCTCGGCCCAGGCGGGGGCGAAGTCCTCGTCGGTGAACGGCAGCACCGACGGCATGACCTCGGCGTCGGCGATCGGGAGGATCTCCTCGGCGGTGATCGGCATCGGGCGGTGGCCGTAGTAGCCGACGCCGAGCCGGTCGAACCGCTCCCGGTAGTACAGGTCGGCGTCCTGGTGGCGCAGGATCGGCCGGACGGCCTCCTCGGCCTGCCCGGCGAGCGCGGGGACCGGGCCGGTCCAGGCGAGCTGGTGGGCGAGGGGGGTGAGCGGCAGTGCCATGCCGACCATGGCCGCGATCTTGGGGCCCCAGATCCCGGCGCAGCAGACCACGAGGTCGGCGGGGATCTCGCCCCGGTCGGTGACGACGGCCGCGACCCGGTCGTCCTCGACGCGGATGTCCAGCACCTCGTGCCGGTCGAGGACGCGGACGCCCCGTTCCCGGGCGCGCGCCAGCTGGACCTCGACGGCGCGCACGGCCTTCGCCAGGCCGTCGGTGGGGACGAACAGTCCTCCGAGCACCCTGTCCCGATCGAGCAGGGAGTGGCGCTCCACGCATTCGTCGGGGGTGAGCAGGCGCGCCTCGATCCCCCAGGAGGTCGCCCAGCCGTGGCGGCGGTGCAGCTCGGCGAGCCGCTCGGGCGTGGTGGCCACCTCCAGCCCGCCCACCTGGAGGAAGCAGCCGAGGCCGACGAGCTTCTCGACGGTGTAGCGGGCCAGCTCCGCCATGGTCTTGGACGGGTTGGTCTGGAACACCAGCCCCGGCGCGTGGGAGGACGACCCCCCGGTGGCGGGCACGGCGCCCTGGTCGACGACGGTGATGTCGTCCCAGCCCCTGGCCGAGAGCTCGTCCGCGAGGGCCGCCCCGACGACCCCGGCTCCGATGACGACGACGCGCCGGCCCGTCATACCCACCTCCGTCGTTGCGCAGTCCGAAACAGAGTGCGCTTCCCGCAACAGATTGTCCTCCCGTAGACAACACTGTCAAGGACGGGCCGACGGCCGTTCGCGGGGGGACCGGCCGGTGGTCAGTCCACCGTGCCTGGCAGACGGGCCGGGCCGGCCCTGCTGTCGGCGGCGCCACCAGGCCCGGGCCCGGATCAGCCGTTACCGGCGACAAGCCACTCAAGAGACATGATCGGAATTTACGGCCACGCTCGTCATGGACGGGATGGTTCAACGCATGAGGTCACCGTCGGTGACCCGACGCCGACCGGTGTCCGACGTGTAGCGGGATGCCTTGGGCAGGCGGGCACGGAGGGTGGCGCAGCGGGCAAGAACCAGGTCGCGGTTCTTGGCGTCCTTCACCCACGCCGGAAGCCGGCTGGCCAGGCTTGCGTTGCGGTTGGGTTCCCGCTCACGGATGAATGCGCGGACATATCGCTCCAGAAAATCCAGATGCTCGGCGTCATAGGCCCACAGCACGTGATTTCCGCATGGCGTCTGCAGCCACAGATCGAGTCCGGCGTAGCAGGTCGCGTCCGACCGGCCCTCGGGCCACCAGCGCGAGGGGAGGCTGGTCACCCTCCGGCAGCCGGGACATCTCACCGGCATCGACGACGGTGGCGGGCCACCTGAGCGTGAGCCGCGGCGGTGGACGTCACGACCGCAGCCGCCACATCGTCCGCCGGCATGAACCGCGATCCGGCCCGACCAGCCGCCTCCAGGCGCCTTTTTGGCGTATCCACAGGACAGGCAGGTCACACGACCGCCACTGACCACAGCGCAATCCGCACAGCGCGGGCAGCGCACCAGGACCCGGGTCGTACGCAGGTACTGTCCGGGGTCGCCGCGATCGGAGAACCGACGGGGGTCCGCGCTCATGTCCATACGATGCCATGACACGTCGCGACGGACGACCCGGTTCGTCAGTGTCCGATCTTCGCGTTTGCCGTGCCAGGTGGCGACAAGGATGTGCGACCACCGGCAGGACTGCGGCTGCCGTCAGCTGCGGCTGGAGTGCCAGATGAAACACATCGTCTCGTCACGGGAGACGGAGACGACGGACCGGATCCTCACGTGACGGGGTTCGTGGTCACCCGGCCGGTCATCCGGAACCGAAGCGAGGGTGCCTCCCTTCCGGGTGGCACCCTCGCCGGGACGGCAGGATCCGAACCCGCGCCCCCCTGACTCCCGGGCGGGCGCTCAGGAGGTGGGGAGCCAGGCCTTCACCTTGTCGGGGTTGTCGCCGACCCACTTCTCCGCGGCCTCCTCGGCCGTCATCTTGTCCTCGGAGATGTACTTGGCCACGAGGTTCTGGTCCTCGTTCGTCCAGGTGAAGTTCTTGACCAGGTCGTACGCCGGGCTGCCGGAGTCGGCGAACTTCTTGCTCACGATCTTGTCGAGGTCGTAGAGCGGGTAGTCGCAGGCCACCTTCTCGGCGTCGGCGTCGCAACCCTCGGTGTACTCGGGCAACTTGACCTTGACGAGTTTGACCTCCGACAGGAACCACTGCGGCTCGTAGAAGTAGCCGAGCATCGGGGTCTTCTGCTTCTCCGCCTGCCTGAAGCCGGTGATGAGCGCCGCCTCGCTGCCCGCGTAGACGACCTTGTAGTCCAGCTTCAGGTTCTTCACCAGGGCCGCGTCGTTGGTCACGAAGGACGGGTCGCCGTCGAGCAGCTGCCCCTTGCCCCCCGATTCGGAGGTCTTGAACAGATGGGCGTACTTGTTGAGGTTCTTCCAGTCGGTGATGTCGGGGTACTTCTCGGCCATCCACGGCGGCACGTACCAGCCGATGACGCCCTTGTTGCCCGTCGGGCCCGCCGAGACGGCGACCTTCTGGTCCTCGATGTACTTCTTCTTCAGGTCGTCGTGGGCCCAGTTCTCCACGATGGCGTCGACCTCGCCGGTGGCGAAGCCCTGCCAGGCGACCTCCTCCTTGAGGTCCTTCTTCGTGACCGAGCAGCCGAGGTCCTTCTCGGCCACGTGGGCGATGACCGCCGCGGTCGCCTCGTACCCGACCCACGGGTTGATGGCGATGTTGACCGCGCCGCAGGCCTTCTTGCCGTCCGCGCCGGAGGCCGCCGGAGCGGCCCCGCCGTCGCTCTCGCCGACCTTCGCCCCGCCGCACGCGGAGACGAGGAGGCCGGTCGCGACCAGGAGCGCCACCGCCCGCGGTCGCCCGATCCTCGAAACTGTCACCAGGTCCTCCTGTATTGGGTGTCGTGTTCGGTTCCGCCCGTTTTCTCGGTCCGTCTCCCCGCTGCTCCCCGCCTCGCCCTGCCTTTCACCGGGCGCCGTGCGTCTCGGCGTCGGCCCGCCGCGCCGCCGTCCGGGTGATGCGCTCCAGCATGATCCCGAGTACGACGATCGCCACGCCCGCGGCGAGCCCCTTGCCCCGCAGCTGCAGCTGGGAGAAGCCGGCCACCACGTCGTAGCCGAGCGCGCCCGCGCCGACCAGGCCGCCGACGACGACCATGGCGAGCACGTAGATGAGTCCCTGGCTCGCCGCGAGGGTGAGCGCGCTGCGCGCCATCGGCAGCTGCACCTTGGTGATGAGCTGCCAGGTGCTGGAACCGGCGGCCGTGGCGGCCTCCACCGCGCTCGGCGCCACGCCGCGGATGCCGTCCGCGGTGAGCTTGACCGCCACCGGGGCCGCGTAGACGACCGCGGCGATGATCGCGGTGATCCGGGTGGCGCCGAACAGGCCCAGGATCGGCACCAGGTAGACGAACGGCGGCATGGTCTGCCCGGCGTCCAGGACGGGCCGCACCAGCTGGTCGACACGGTCGCTGCGCCCCATCCAGACGCCGAGCACCACCCCGAGGATCATCACCAGGACGGTGGCCACCAGCGTCGAGGCCAGCGTCACCATGCTGTCCTGCCACAGGCCGAGCGCGACGAGCAGGGCGACGCAGACCGCGGTGACGAGCACGACCCTGACGTTCGCCAGGATCGCGGCGAACGCGACGAGCACGGCGCCGACCAGCCACCACGGCGAGCCGGTGAGCAGCGCCTCGAACGGGTTGAGCAGGCCGTAGGAGACGGCGTTCCTGAACGCTCCGGTGTAGACGGCGAGGTTGTCCTGCGCCCACAGGGTGGCCGCGTCGACCCCCTGGCGGACGTATCGCCCCAGGTTCGCCTCGTTCGGGAACTCCGCGGCCCACACGTAGACATGGGAGAGGTAGACCAGCACGCCGGTGACCGCCAGGACCGTGCCGATCTCCGCGCGGCGGCGGCCGGGTCCGCGCGAGCGACCGGCCCGGTGCCGGGCCTCGACGCGGCGCCCCGCGGCGGAGGTGACCCGGTCGAGCACGATGGCCATCACGACGATGGCCAGGCCCGCGTTGAAGGCGCTGCCGACGTCGAGGGTCTCCAGCGCCTTGACGACGGTCTTGCCCAGGCCGGGGGCGTCGATCAGCGCGGCGATGGTGACCATGCACAATGCGGCCATGATGGTCTGGTTGACGCCGACGATGATGGTCCGCTTGGCCAGCGGGAGCCGTACCTTCCTCAGCGACTGCCAGGCGGTCGAGCCGAGGGAGATGCTCGCCTCCAGGATCGCGGGCCGCACCTCGCGGATGCCGTGCGCGGTGATGCGGATCGCGGGCGGGACGGCGTAGATGACGGTCGCCACGGTGGCGCTCGCGGGGCCGATGAGGAAGAACAGGGTGAGCGGCGCGAGGTAGACGAACGTCGGCATCGTCTGCATGAAGTCGAGCAGCGGGGTGACCAGGCGGTTGAACCGGTCGTTCACCCCGGCCCAGACGCCGAGCGGGATGCCGATCAGCAGCGAGAGCACGACGGCGGCCAGGGTGAGGGCGAGGGTGTCCATGCTCTCCTGCCACAGTCCCAGCAGGCCGAAGGAGGCGAAACCGGCCGCGGTCAGCAGGGCGACCCGCAGGTTGCCCCACAGCAGCGCGACCGCCGTGGCGACGGCGACCACGCCCAGCCAGCCGACGACCGGCAGCGGCCTCCCGAAGGACGGCTGGCTGATCAGCGCCTGGACGAAGGTGACGGACTCGTCGAGGAAGAGCCGGATGTAGTTGACGAAGTACAGGAAGAAGGGGTTCTCGTTCCTGCTGTTGTCGATGACCTCACTGGCCTCGTTGATCCGTACGTGCAGCGGGGTGAGTTCCGCGCCGCCGAGCTGGAAGGTGTCGCGGCCCTGGACGAACACCCAGATCAGCACCCATGCCGCCACGACGGCGGCGAGCAGGTAGCGGCGGGGCCAGGCGGGCAGGCGCCGCAGGCCACCGGCCGGGGTGGCCTGGGTGGCCATCACCCCTGCTCCCCGGACCTGCCGGACCCGGCGGGCTCACCGGGCTTGCCGGGCTTGCCGGAAGTCCTGTCCGAAGAAGGCTCACCGGAAGTCGCATCCGAAGACGGCTCGGCGAGCACGCCGAGGACCTCCTCCGCGGTGACGACCCCCAGCAGCTCGCCGCCCTCGACGACCTTGACCGGGCGCGTCGCGCGCAGGACCGTGTGCACGACGTCGCGGACGACGACGTCCGGCCCGGCCTCGGGACCGTCCAGCGGTTCGTCGGGCCGGGGCGGGCGCATGATCCAGCGGGTGGTGAGCACGTTCGCGCGGGGCACGTCGCTGACGAACTCGCGCACGTAGTCGTCCACCGGAGCCCCGACGACCTCGTCCGGGGTGCCCATCTGGACGAGCTCGCCGTCGCGCATGATGAGGATGCGGTCGCCGAGCTTCAGCGCCTCGCTCAGGTCGTGCGTGATGAAGATCATCGTCTTGCCGACCTCGCGGTGCAGGCGGATGACCTCGTTCTGCATGTCCCGCCTGATCAGCGGGTCGAGCGCGGAGAAGGGCTCGTCGAAGAAGAGCACGTCGGGGTCCACCGCGAGGGCCCTGGCCAGCCCGACGCGCTGCTGCATGCCGCCGGACAGCTGGTCGGGGTAGGAGTTCTCCGAACCGGAGAGGCCGACGAGCTCGATCATCTCCCCGGCCCGCTCGTAGCGGGCCTCCTTCCGCATGCCGCGGATCTCCAGCCCGTAGGCCACGTTGTCCAGGACCCGCCGGTGCGGCAGCAGCCCGAAGTTCTGGAAGACCATGGCGAAGCGGTGCCGGCGCAGCTCGCGCAGCTGCCTGTCGCCCGCCTTGCGGATGTCCTCGCCGTCGAACAGGACCTCTCCGGCCGTCGGCTCGACGAGCCGCGTCAGGCAGCGTACGAGGGTGGACTTGCCGGAGCCGGACAGGCCCATGACGACGAAGACCTCCTGGGGCCGCACGGTGAAGGAGACGTCGCGGACGGCGGTCACGCAGCCCGTCCTCGCCCTCAGCTCGCTCCGCGAGAGCTCCGCGAGCGAGGTCCCGACGACCCGGTCGGGGCGCGGGCCGAAGACCTTCCAGAGACCTCGCACGTCGAGGACGGCCCGGTCCTCGTTCCGCGCGGCGGCTCCGGGCCGCGCCTGCTGCGCCGGTGATGTCATGGTCATGACCACCTCACGGGTCGTCTGGGGACGGGGGGTCGTCCGTCAGTTGCGGAACCACCGCTGCGGGCGGGGGCGGACGTTCTGCCACACGTGCTTGGTCTCCCGGTACTCGGCCAGGCCGGCCGGGCCCAGCTCGCGGCCGATGCCCGACTGCTTGAAACCGCCCCACTCCGCCTGCGGGACGTAGGGGTGGTAGTCGTTGATCCACACGGTGCCGTGCCGCAGCCGCCCGGCGACCCGCTGGGCCTTCCCCGCGTCCTGCGTCCACACCGCCCCGGCCAGGCCGTAGTCGGTGTCGTTGCCGAGGCGGACCGCCTCGTCCTCGTCGCCGAAGCGCTCGACGGTGAGCACGGGGCCGAAGGACTCCTCGCGGACCACCCGCATGCCCCGGTGGCACTCGTCGATGACGGTCGGCGGGTAGAAGTGGCCCGCGCCGGGGAGTCTCTCCCCGCCGCAGCGCAGCACCGCGCCCTCCGCGACACCGGACGCGACGTACGCCTCGACCCTGGCCAGGTGCGCGGCGGAGATGAGCGGGCCGGTCTCGGCCTCGGGGTCGAAGGGGCCGCCGAGGCGGATGCGGGCGGCGCGGCGGACGAGCTCGTCGACGAAGGCGTCGTGCAGGGAGTCCTCGACCAGCAGGCGGGCGCCGGCCGAGCAGACCTGCCCGGAGTGGAGGAACACGGCGGTGAGGGCGAAGTCGAGGGCGGTCTCGACGTCGGCGTCGGCGAAGACGATGTTGGGGTTCTTGCCGCCGAGTTCCAGCGCGACCCGCTTCACCGTCGCCGCCGCCGCCGCCATGATCGTACGGCCGGTCGTCAGGCCGCCGGTGAACGACACCATGTCCACATCGGGGTGCTCGGCCAGCGGGGCGCCGACCTCGGCGCCCGCCCCGAGGACGAGGTTGCCGACGCCCGGGGGCAGCCCGGCCTCCTCCAGCAGGCGCATGAGCAGGATCGCGGTGGAGGGGGTGAGCTCGCTGGGCTTCAGGACGAAGGTGTTCCCCGCGACCAGCGCGGGGGCGACCTTCCAGGAGGCCTGCAGCAGCGGGTAGTTCCACGGGGTGATGAGGCCGCAGACGCCGACCGGCTCGTGGACGACGCGGCTGATCGCGTCGTCGCGCCCGGTGTCGATCACGCGGCCCGCGTCGGTCCCGGCGATGCCGCCGAAGTAGCGCAGGCAGGCCACCACGTCGGCGACGTCGTACTCGCTCTCGACGAGCCGCTTGCCGGTGTCGAGCGACTCGGCCCTGGCCACGTCCTTGACGTCCCGTTCGAGCAGGTCGGCCACCCTCAGCAGCAGCGCGCCGCGCTCGCGCTCGGGGGTGGACGCCCAGGTGCCCTCGTCGAACGCCGCGCGGGCCTCGGCGATCGCGATCTCGGTGTCGGCCCGGGTGGCCTCCGACACGGTCGCCACGAGGGAGCCGTCGGCCGGTGAGCGGATCTCCCGGTGGCCGCCCGCGACGGGATCCCTCCAGGTGCCACCGAGGTAGAGATCTGACACGAGCGGCCGTCCTTCCGGTTACCGCATGATCCGTTGCGTATGACGCATCGGAATGCTTAACGAGGAACAGAATCGACCCTGTTCGTTCATGCAGTCAAGGCTTTGCCGTCCTCATTGGCGTGCCAGCCCAATCGTGAGGAGACTTCACCCGCCGCGGCCATCACCTGCTCGGCCACCGTGGGGAGCCGCTCGGGCGGGAGCCGGAAGGTCGGCCCGGACACGCTCATCGAGGCGACGACCGTGCCCTCGACGTTGAAGATCGGCGCCGCCACCGCGGTCAGGCCGATCTCCAGCTCGTCGGCGGCGGTGGCGTACCCGCGCCTCCTGACGGTGTCGAGCTCCTCGCGCAGCAGCCCGGCGTCGGTGACGGTCAGGTCGGTGAACGGGAGCAGCGGACCGGCCGCCAGCCGCTCGAACCGCTCCCTCGGGGCGTGGGCGAGCAGCACCTTGCCGTTGGACGTCGCGTGCAGCGCCACCCGCCGCCCCGCCCAGTTGTGGGCCTGCAGGGCCGAGGGGCCCGCCATCTGGTCGACGTACAGGGCCTCGTCGCGGTCGAGGATGGCCACGTTGACGGTCTCGCCGACCGCCGCCGCGAGCCGCTCGCCGGTGGCGCGGCTCTCGCGGACGACGTCGAGCCGCACGGTCGCGGCGCCCGCGAGCCGGACGATCCCCACCCCCAGCCGGTACTTTCCCCGGTCGGCGGTCTGCTCGACGAGCTCGTGCAGCTCCAGCGTCATGACGAGGCGGAACGCCGTGGAGCGGTGGACCCCCAGCTCCGCGGCGATCTCGCTGACGCCCAGGTCGCCGTGCCGGGCGAGCAGCCGCAGGACGGACAGCGCGCGGTCGACGGACTGCACCGCAGCGCCATCTCTCTCCAGCTCGTTGCTCATGACACAACTTTAGGCGGGTCACGCACGAGGCCCGCCTCCCGGGCGCTCCTTGACGCCGCCGCCGTACCCCGGCGCGCCTCCCGGACCTCCCTGCCGCCGTGCCCCGTCGCACCTCGGACGCTCCCTGACGCCGCCGTGCCCCGTCGGCGACCGGCCGGTCGCCG
>NZ_JBFAAE010000076.1:0-39664 GCF_040639575.1 Streptosporangium sp. NPDC023825
GCACCCGTCGGTCAGCGGCCACGAGGGCAACCACGCGATGCGCGAGATCGTCAACGCGATCCGCTACCAGGGACGAACCGGCGTCCAATGGACGTACCTGCCGCATGACCTGCCGCCCAAGAGCGCGACGTACTACTACTTCGCCAAGTGGCGCAACGACGGCACCGACCAGGTGATCCACGACCTGCTGCGCTGGTATCTGCAAGAGAGCAAAGGGCGAAAGGCCGATCCAAGCCTGGTCGTGCTGGACACCCAGAGCGTCCACGCCGCAGCCGGCGTCCCGGCCACCACGACCGGCAAGGACGTGGCCAAGAAGGTCCCGGGACGCAAACGCGGCCTGGCCGTGGACACGTTCGGACTGGTCATCGCGGCGGTGGTGCTCGCCGCATCAGCGCACGAGAACACCGCGGGAACGGCTCTGCTGGACCGCCTCGCCGCGCGGACCGACGGCACGGTAACGAAGGCGCTGGCCGACCAGGGGTTCAAGAACACGGTCATCGCCCATGGAGCCGCTCTGGGGATCGACGTGGAGATCGTCGAACGCAACCGGACAGGCAAGGGATTCGTCCCCCAGCCGACACGGTGGACCGTCGAGCAGACCTACGGCACCTTGATGCCGCATCGGCGCTTGGTCTGCGATTACGAGCACCTGCCGGCCACGTCCGAGTCGCGGGTGTATCGGGCGATGACCGACGTGATGTCTCGCCGGTTGACCCGTGCGCCCGCGCCGTCGTGGCGGTCGACGTGAACAGGCTCACGGTGACCCCGTCCGATCCCGGCACGTGGCTACTGGACAAGATCGACGCTCGCGAGCAGGTATTGACGTGCCAGATCGAGCAGGTCCAGGCGGAGATCGACGCTCTGAGCGCACGTTTGGGCGAGCTCGGCGAGGCGATCGAGCATCTGCGGATCACCCGCAAGACCCTCCTCGCGCTGGCCGACGAAGACGACGCCCGACCGGCTGCACCGCCGCCCGCGCTGCCCAGCCATCCTGCCTACCAGCAGATCCTGACTGTCTTCGCCGATGCCGATCGGCCCTTGCGCGCCCGTGACCTGTGCGAGGCCCCGGACCTGTCCATCGTGTCGAAGAACACCGAGAACATCCGTTCCAAGCTCAAACGTCTGGTCAGCCGCGGCATCCTCATCGAGACCGAGCCGGGCTTGTTCGCTCAGCCGCGCCCGTAGTCCGTCGACGAGTCTCCGACCAGCTCGTCTCACCCAATCTCAGCGGCGAAAGGGACGTCAACTCGCGAACCGCTCTCTGAGCTTAAGTCGGTTAGCGCTTGGCCGGCCAGCCACGTCGACGAAGGTGATGTGACTGAGTGTCGTGCTGGCAACCCTAGCGGAGGTCAGCGTCTGGCCTCAGACAGGCGGGGGAAAAGCAGTCGGGCGTTGCGGTGGCCGATGTCGGTGGTGTCCTGGGCGGGATCTTGGAGGTGGCCGTTGAAGTAGGCAACGGCGGGTTCGGGGGCGAAGGGCCAGTCGCTGGCGTACAGCACATGTCCCGGTTTGGCGAAGGCGAGCAGCGAGGGCAGCGCGGCCGGGCTGGCGGACAGGGCGGTGTCGAAGTAGAAGCCGGCGAAGTCGTCCAGGATCTGGTTCAGGTCCCGGCCGGTCTCGGCGAAGACGGCCAGGGCCAAGCGGTGCGCCGCGTACGGAACGAAGCCGCCGGCGTGCGCCAGGATGAACCTGATGTGTGGGAAGCGCCGCGCCACATCGCGGCGCACCAGGTTGAAGGCGGCGCGAGTGGTGTCGAGCAGGAAGTCGGCGGCGAAGGGCGGGATGCTCGGAACGGCCGGTCCGGGCAGGTCGGCGGGGTGCACGAGGACCACGGCGGCGCGGTCGTCCAGCGTCGTCATGAGCGGGTCCAGGGCTGGGTCGCCCAGGTAGAGGCCACGGCTGTTGGCCAGCAGGATCACCCCGTCGGCGGCCAGGTCGTCCAGCGCGTACGCCGCCTCGGCCACGGCGGCGTCCACGTCGGGCAGGGTGAGCGTGGCGAACAGCCCGAACCTGCCCGGGTAGGCCTCGGCCAGCCCGGCGCCGAACTCGTTCATGGCGCGCGCCATGGCTGAGGCGTCGGCGCCGTCGCCCAGATGCACGCCGGGCGTGCTGACGGACAGGATCGCGGCGGCGATGCCCTGGCGGTCCATCAGCTCCAGCGCCAGCGACGGGCTCCATTCGGGCAGCTCGCGGCCGCCGGGAGCGTGCACCCCGTTCCCGCGCAGCCAGCGTGCGTAGTCGGCGGGGATCATGTGCTGTTGGACGTCGATGTATCCGCTCATGCGGGTTCTTGTCCCTCTTCCTGTCGATGCTGCGCGCCGGGGCGTCGCAGCAGCCGGTCGGCCTGATGGAGGACGGCCTCCAGGTACTGGCGCGTGACGGCGGGGTCGGCTGGTGTGTCCGGATCGATGAGCATGCGGTACATGGCCGCGCCGACGACCATGTCGATCACGGTGTCAAGGTCGGCGTCCTCAGCCAGTAGCCCGTCGCGGCGGGCGCGCTCCAGCGCGGTGTGGATCAGCTGGCGGCGGGGCTGGATGTACTGTTCGCGGTAGGTGGCAAGGAGCGACGGCTGGGTGACGCTGGAGCCGATGAGCTGGGCGAGGATCGCCCGGAAGCGGGCGTCGCCGAAGGTGTGCACCCAGGAGTCCATGAGCCGCTGGTCGACCGGCTGCGCCGCGGCGTCGGTGGTGGCCCAGATGTCGGCCTCGGGGGCGAGGGTGCGGGCCTGCTCGATCGCCTGGGTGAGCAGTTCCTCCTTCGACGACCAGCGCCGGTAGATGGTGACCTTGGCCACGCCGGCGCGCTTGGCGATCTGCTCGAAGTTCGCGCCCTCTAGGCCGCGTTCCACGAACAGCTCCAGCGCCGCCTGCATGATCGCCTCGTCGGCCTCGGGGTCGCGCGGCCTGCCCCTGGTGCGCCGCGGAGAGGTCATCGGAACTCCACCCGCCCCACTCCCGTGCCGGACGCCGGCGGAACGAAGCGGGGGGTGTGCCCAGCCTGCAGCCGCCAGTCGGGGGTGAGGGCGGTCTGCATGTGCGTGCGCAGCTCCAGCAGCCCCGCTTCGCCGGGGACCCCGTTGGCGAACGCGGAGGTGACCAGGTCGAACTGGTAGCGGGTGTTGTCGTGAGCGAACAGCGGCACGGTGCCGGGGTCGGAGGCCAGCAGGTTCTGGATGCGCCGGGCGGCCTCGATCTGGTGGATGGTGTCGGCGCCGCCGAGGGTCGTCTGGCGGACCTGCTCGACGGCCAGGTGGGGCAGGGTGTAAAGGGTGTCGCCCACGAACAGCACGCTGCCGGTGTCCAGGTGCAGCAGCACGCACATGTGGCCGGGTGAGTGGCCGGGGGTGGGCAGCAGGATGAGGCTGCCGTCGCCGAAGTGGTCCTGGCTGTCGGGGAAGGCGCCGAAGGCGCCGGAGCCGAAGGCGGGGAAGGAGAGGTTGCTCTTGACCAGGTCGAAGGAGTAAGGGTAGAGCACGCCGTGGTCCCAGTCGCGGCGGTCCAGCACCACCGTCGCCTGGGGCAGGTAGCGCAGCCCTCCGGCGTGATCGTCGTGGACGTGCGTGAGGAACACGGTGGTGATCTCCTTGGCGTCGTAGCCGAGCCGGGCCAAGTGGACCCGCAGATCCTGCCCGGGGGTCATCTGGTACTCGTCGCGCTGGGTCAGCAGGCGCGAGACCATATGGTTGTGGTCGTAGTACCCGTCGTGATCGTGGGCCTGTTCCCAGTTGACGCCGGTGTCGACCAGCATGAGGCCGTGCCGGGGGTGGTCGATGAGGTAGGCGTAGACGGGTACCGCGATCTGCGTCTTGTCGACCAGGGTGCGCAGGTAGCCGTTCACCCCTTCCCAGCCGTCCAGACCGCCGTAGAACTGGCCGTAGGTGACGATGGTGTCGCCAGTGTGAATCGGGAACACCCGCACGATGTCGTCGGCGATCCGCCGCCGCGCGCCCGCGGCGCGCACGGCCGCCTGCCGCTCCTGCTCGCCCCGCGCCAGCACCTCCCGGCGCTGCCGATCCACCCGGTCGACGGACAGCCCGCTCAGCACGGCCAGCGTCAGCCCCGCGCCCCCCGCCAGGAAGGCCCGCCTGCTCTGCCGACCGCCCCGGCCGGCCGCCGCCCGGCGTCCGCGCAGGACGGAGGCCGCCGCCCATGCCAGGCATCCCGCAGCGGCCAGGGCGAGCAGCACCGGCAGGTCCGTGACGTAGTAGACGACCGCCAGGTAGAGCCCCAGCGTACCTAGGCCGACCGGAACCCCGAGGAACGCCAGCACCCGGCGCCGCGTGGCTCGCCGGCCGAGCACACTCGGCCACAGCAGCCCCACCACCAATCCAGTCAGCAGCAGCCCATAGGCCGCCAGCAGCGGCACCGGCACGTCCTTCAATCGCAGGACGACCAACCAGACAGTGCCGACCGCGAGGGCAGAAACGAGTAACCCGATCTTGCTCAGGGTCTTCAGCATCCGGCCACCTCATTTCATAAACGCATACGGATGCGTTTACATAATAGCCTAGCCCTGATCATCTCCCGCCGCAGTTCTGGTTTCACACCGCCAGACCCTGGCGACATTGACTCCGCAGTGGTTCCTGCCGCCGAACCTCCAGGTAGGCCAGCCATGCCTTCCACAATCTCTTCTCGGAAACGTGCGATTGCCGGAGAAGATCACCAGGCGGGCTCGGTGAGCCGGTTCAGGCCTCCGGAGGGGTTGACTTCTTCTCAGAACTCGTTCTCGTGCAAGTGGGCCGATCCTCGGATTGCGGGAAATGTTTGTGAGAGCGTCTGAGGCATGGCCGAGGCCCCGGAACCCCGCGAACAAACCGAATCCGCCCCGTTGTCCGCCATCAGCCCAGAACGCACCCGTGAGGCTGATGAGGTCGAGCGTCACCCGTGTCCGCGATGCTCCGTCGCACCCGGTTCGCCGTGCCGGTCGCGTTCGGGCGCGGTGGTCGGCACCTACCACACCGGCCGCTTCACCAAGGTGCCCCGGCTGGCCAAGCTGCTGCGCGTGCCGACCCCCGCCAACCGGAACCCAGGCCAGCCGTGGCGGCCGGGAACACCACCGCCCGCCCCGCTCCATGACGATGGGCCGTCGGCCGACATCCGGATCGGCTACGCCCGCTGCTCCGCGCTCACCCAGGAACTGCAGTCCCAACTGGACGCGCTGGCCGCGCACGGCATCGGCCGCGAGAAGATCTTCGCCGAGAAGATCTCGACCCGGGTGAAGGTCCGTCCGCAGTTCGAGGCGGCGCTCGCGTTGGCCCGGCAGATCAAGGCACACGCCCCGCACTGCCGGGTCATCCTGACGGTGTATGAGATGAAGCGGCTGGGCCGCGACGCCGCCGAGCTGACCGCGCTGGCCGACCACCTGACCGCGCACGGCCTGGTGCTGGAGATGCTCGCCGGGCCGCTCGTCGGCATCTACGACCCTGCCGGGCCCGGCAGGATGCTGTTCGCGTTCTTCGCTGCGATGGCCGAGACCGAACGCGAAGCCATCCGCGAAGCCACCCTGGAGGGCCTGGACGCCGCCGCCCGCCAGGGCAAGTACGGCGGCCGCCCCGCCGTGATCACCGACGACATGCTGCACACCGTGCTGCGCCGCAAGGCCGCCGGGGAACGCGTCGAGGATGTCCGCCAGGACCTGATCATCCCGACCGGCAAACGCAAGGGCCAGAACCCGTCGCTGGCCAGCATCTACCGGGCCCTCGCCGAGCATGAGAAGGCCCGGGCCTACCCCGAAGCCGTCGAGACGGCGCACGCCGACTTCGCCCTCCTGCACGGCGAAGACATCCCCCGACCCCGCCCGGCCCGCATCCGACGCCCGGGCCAGGCGCTGACGACGCAGCAGGCCGAACTTCGCCAGCGCCTGCAGAGGCAACCTCACCCGGGCGCGGAGCTCCGATAGCGCAGACGATCAGTCCCGGCACTGGTCAGCTGATCAAAGCTCGCAAGAGTCGCTCGCGCTGCTGGTCGTTCAGCGCGCCAACACGCTGTTTCTCCGCCACCCCGCAGGTGGCCATCAGCGCCGCGACCCTGGCCGGCCCATACCCGGGAACAGCCCGCAGCACCTGAACCACCCGGGTCCTGCCGACCAGATCCTGTCCGCGGCGCTGGAACACCTCCGCCACACTCACCGCGCCGCCAGCCACCTCCGCCAACAGCGCACGCCGCGCCGTACGCGCCTCGGCCGCCCTCGCCAACGCCTTCGCACGCTGCTCCGCCATCATCGCCGGCAGGGCCGTCAGGAACCTCTCCTGTAGAGATCGGCTGGTCAGCGACTCCCGCCACAGATCACGACGGGCCGCCGTCGATCATCATCCCGCACAGCGTCAACAGATGTGACACCAAACCCGGTTCACCGTTCCACTCCTACTGGCGGGCCAGGTCCTCGCGCAGCGCGCGGTGGGCGATGCGCGCGGCCTCGTCGTAGCCGATGGCCGGGCTGGGCGCGGTGACCATCATGAGCGACCGGTCGACGTTGTCCTCCAGCCTGGCGGTGTCGAGCCGGACGCCCTCGATGAGATAGGCGCGGCCTCCTCGCGGCGCGGGCGGCGGGCGGCCACCGTCAGGTCCCCCTGACCGGCCGGTAGCGCGGCTGCCACATCGCGTCCTGGACCTGCTGCACGGGGTCGGGCAGGTCCACGCGGGCCAGGCCCTCGGCGGCGGCCTGGCGGGCGACCGCGACGGCGACGGTGGCCGAGACCTCCCGCAGGTCGCCGACCGGGGGCAGCAGCGAGGCGCCGGGGGCAGCGCCCTCGGCGACGTCGGCCATCGAGCCGACCGCCTCGGCCGCGGCCTGGAGCATGCCGTCGCTGATCCGCCGGGCGCGTGAGACGATCACCCCCAGTCCCAGCCCCGGATACAGCAGGGCGTTGTTGGCCTGGCCGATGACGTGGGTGAGGCCGTCGTGGGTGACGGGGGCGACCGGGATGCCGGTGGTGACCAGGGCGCGGCCGCCGGTCCAGCGGATCAGGTCCTCGGGCATCGCCTCGATGCGGCTGGTCGGGTTGGAGATGGGGAAGATGACGGGCCGCTCGACGGCGGCGGCCATGGCGCGCACGATCTCCTCGGTGAAGGCGCCGTGCGCGGTGGAGGTGCCCAGCAGCATGGTCGGGTGGACGCGGCCGACGACCTCGGCCAGGCCGATCCCGTCCTCCCTGGCGTCCCTGAGCCAGCCGGTGACCTCCGAGGCCGGGCGGGCGTAGGGGGCCTGGAAGTCCCGCAGGCCCGACATGTCGTCGGTCAGCAGGCCCTGCCTGTCGACCGCCCAGATCCGCCGGGTGGCCTCCCGGGGGTCCAGGCCGTCGCGCACCATCGCGTCGCGCAGCTGGTCGGCGATCCCGATGCCCGCCGTGCCGGCGCCGAGGACGACGATCCTCTGGTCGCGCATGGGCGTGCCCGAGACGCGGGCGGCGCCCAGCATGGCCGCCAGCACGATCGCGCCGGTGCCCTGCATGTCGTCGTTGAAGGTGGGCAGGCGGCCGGTGTAGCGCTCCAGGATGCGCCGGGCGTTGGAGGGGCCGAAGTCCTCCCAGTGCAGCATCGCCCCGGGGAAGCGGGCGGTGGCCGCCGAGACGTAGGCGTCGATGAAGTCGTCGTAGCGCCGCCCCCGCACCCGCGAGTGCCGGTTGCCGATGTAGAAGGGGTCGTTGAGCAGTCTCTCGTTGTCGGTGCCGACGTCCAGCGCCACGGCGAGGGCCCGGGCGGGGTCGATCCCGGCGGCGGCGGTGTAGACGGCCAGCTTGCCGACGGCGATGCCCGCGCCGCCGCCCACGCCCCAGTCGCCGATGCCGAGGATCTCCTCGGCGTCGGAGGCGACGATCAGGTCGACGTCGTCGGGTCCCGGGCCCAGGTTGGCGAAGGCCCGCTCGATGCCCGCCGCGTCGTCGACCGACAGGTAGAGGCCCTGGGGGCGGCGGTACTCGTGGCTGTAGCCCTCGATCGCCTGGGCGATCGTCGGGTCGTAGACGACCGGCAGCATCTCGGACAGGTGATCGCTCAGCAGCCGGTAGAACAACACCTCGTTGCGATCCTGCAGCGCCGTCAGGTAGATGTTCTTGCGCAGGTCGCCCGGCTGCGCCAGATACTGCGTGTACGCACGGCGCGCCTGCTCCTCCAGCGTCTCGACCGCCGCCGGCAGGAGCCCGTTCAGGCCCAGCTCCTCGCGTTCGGCCGGGGTGAAGGCCGTGCCCTTGTTCAGCAGCGGGTTGTCCAGGACCTCCAGGCCGCGTCCCGGGGTGGCGTAGCTTCCGTCGGGGTTCTCCGTGAAGCCGCGGCGCGTCCGCGCCGGCCGCCGGTTCCTGCCCGGCGAGATCGTCTTCCCCATGATCCTCCCCGTCCGTCGGCGTTGCCCGCCCGCCCGGCGAGCGGGCCCGTACTCGCTGTGCCCTCCCCGGAGCACGACGCCGAACGCCACAATCAGGACAAAGATTCTTTTTGCTGCTTGTCGGCCCTTCTTGGAGAATCGCCGTTCTCAGAGGAGAGCGAGCTGTGCCTGCCGGGGCAGGGCCAGCGGCAGGGGCTGCTCGGGCCGCGTCGGGCCCATCCCGTAGCGGGCGGCCAGCCGCGACACCTGGCCCGTCAGGCCGCGCACGTAGCCGGGCTCGGCGTCGGCGCCCCTGCCGTACAGCTCGGCGTAGCGAGGCGCCAGGGCCGGATGGTGCTCGCCCAGCCAGGCGAGATACCACTCACGGGCACCGGGGGGCAGTCGCAGCACGTGCGGGACGAGGCTGACGGCCCCGGCGTCGGCGACGCGGCGCACCGTGGCCGCGAGCTGGTCGGGGGAGTCGGTCAGCAGCGGCAGGATCGGCGCCATCGCCACCCCGCACGCCACCCCCCGCTCGTTCAGCTCGGCCACCAGCTCCAGGCGCTTTTGCGCGCTGGGGGCACCGGGCTCCACGCTGCGGCGGATCCGGTCGTCGACGAAGGCGATCGAGACCACCACCCCGGCCCCCGGGGTGGCGGCCAGCAGATCGGCGTCACGCAGGATCAACCGGCTCTTGGTGAACACGGTGAACGGCGCCCCGGCCTCGCGCAACGCGGTGACCAGGCCGGGCATCAGCCGGTAGACCTCCTCGACGCCCTGGTAGCAGTCGCCCCCCACCCCCACGGTGACGTGCTCGCCGTCCCAGCGCGATCCCAGCTCCGCGCGAAGCCTCCGCACGATGTTGGTGCGCACCACGATCCGGGAGTCGAAGTCGCCTTCGGCGTTCAGCCCCAGGTAGCGGTGCCCCCGGCGCACCGAGCAGTAACGGCAGGCCTGGGCGCACCCCCGGTAGGGGCTCACCGCCCAGCCCTCGGGAACGCGGTCCAGCGCGGTGCGCGCCTGCACCTCGTAGCAGGTCAGGGCCCCGTGGACCCTGGTCAGCGCGGAGCGCTCGATGCGCGGCCTGACGTCGGGCGGCGCGTCGAGCAGGGCGGGCGCGTCCCATGGCATGCGGCCCAGTGGAACACGCTTTCGACACCGCTCGCAAGCCGGGCAGGTCGTGGCGCCGGACGGTCTCGCCGCCGGGGGCCCGGCCATCCCCGATCAACGAAAAATGATACGTTTATGCCCGTTTTTGGGGGAGTGGGGGAATCATGGCGTGGTTGGTACTGGCCGGGGCGATCATCGCCGAGATCGTGGCGACCACCGCCCTCAAGCTGAGCGACGGGTTCGCCCACAAGGGCTGGACGGTCCTCGTCGTCGCCGGCTACATCGCCGCGTTCGTCCTGCTGGCCCAGGCGCTCAAGCTGCAGATGGAGGTCGGCACCGCCTACGCGGTCTGGGCCGGGGCGGGCACCGCGATCATCGCCGCCATCGGCGTGCTCTTCCTCGGTGAGACGATCAGCTTCGCCAAGATCGCGGGCATCGTCCTGATCATCGGCGGTGTCGTGGTGCTCAACCTGGCCGGAGGCGCCCACTGACCCCCGCCCCGGGCCGCCGATAATGGCTCGCCCGCCACGCGGCGGACGACCTAGCCTGGCCCGGTGCTGAAGCCTTCCTACCCCATCCGGACCGACCGCCTGATCCTGCGGCCCTACACCCCGGCCGACCTCGACGGCCTGTACGCCATCCACCGCCTGCCCCAGGTCGCCCGCTACCTGTACTGGGAGCCGCGCGACCGCGAGCAGACCCGCGAGGCGCTGGAAAGAAAGATCGGCGAGACGGCGCTGCTGGAGGAGGGACAGTCCCTCACCCTGGCGGTGGAGCTGGCCGCCACCGGCGAGCTGCTCGGTGACGTCCTCCTCGTCTGGCACAGCCGCTCACAGCGCGCCGGCGAGATCGGCTACGTCTTCCACCCCGGCCACCACGGCAGGGGATACGCCACCGAGGCCGCCCGGGTCATGCTGGAACTCGGCTTCGACGGCCTGGGCCTGCACCGCATCGTCGGCCGCCTGGACGCCCGCAACGAGGCCTCGGCCCGGGTGCTGGAGAAACTCGGCATGCGCCGCGAGGCCCACCTCGTCGACAACGAGATCGTCAAGGGCGAGTGGACCAGCGAGCTCGTCTACGCCATCCTGCGGCGCGAGTGGCGCGCCCGGTCCTGAACCGCCCCCGCCCGGCCCCGGCTGACAAGGCGGGGGCCGTCGCCGGCCCCGGCGGACGCCGGATCCCGCTCACCGACCCCGCCGGCAACCTCGTCGAACTCTTCGAACCCGCCCGCACTCCGGCCGCCACCACGCCGGCCCGAGCCTGACCGCACGCCGGGAGGCCGCGTTCCGGCGGGTCGCGGTGGAGAGGGGCTCGCGCTGTGTCGTCACGCCGGGGACCCGGCACGTGAACTAGGCGAGACGATACGTCTTGACTCGGAGAAGAGGAGCCGGTACCGTCACGGCATCAAGACGATACGGATCGTCTCGTTAGAGCACGCGCAACCGATCGGAGCTCCGCATATGCGCACCCCGGACACCGTCTCCTCCCGCACCTGGTTCGTCACGGGAGCCGGCCGCGGCCTGGGACGTGCCTTCACCCTCGCCGCGCTGGAGCGCGGCGATCGGGTGGCCGCCGCCGCCCGCACCGTCACGCGACAGGACTTCGACGACCGGTACGGAGATCGGCTCCTTGTCCTTCCCCTGGACGTGACCGACCGCGGCGCGGTGTTCACCGCCGTGAACACCGCCGTCGAGCACTTCGGCCGGCTCGACATCGTGGTGAACAACGCCGGGACCATGTCCTCGGGCATGGTCGAGGAGTTCACCGAGGCCGAGGCACGCGCCCAGCTGGAGGTCAACCTCTTCGGGGCGATGTGGGTCTGCCAGGCCGTCCTGCCGCACCTGCGTGCCCAGGCATCCGGCCACATCGTGCAGGTCTCCAGCATCGCCGCCCTGGGCGGCTTCCCGAGCACCGGGATGTACAGCGCGAGCAAGTTCGCGCTGGAGGGCATGAGCGAGGCACTGGCGATGGAGGCCGCGCCGTTCGGCGTCAAGCTCAGCATCGTCCAGCCCGGCGGCTACTGGACCGACCTGTACGCCAGCATGACGACGACGTCACCTTCGGCGGAGTACGGCCCGTTGCGCGCCGAGCTGGAAAAGCAGTGGGCCGAGGGCTCGATCGACAGCGAGCCGCGTCTGGCCGCCGAGGCGCTGCTGAAGCTGGTCGACAGTGAGGACCCGCCGCTGCGGCTGCTGCTCGGCAGCACGGTCTACGACCTGGCCTTCGACATCTCCCGGCGGCGGATGGAGACCTGGGCCGCCTGGGAGCAGGTCAGCCGCGCCGCCGAACACGCCGTACCCGCCCCCGAAACCGCCGGTTGACCGGCGGACCGGCGTCAACGCCGGCCTTTCCGGCACCGGAACCGCCGAGCCGCCGGCTCCGGCGGCGACCGTCCACGCGGTCATGTCAACCTCAGGAGAACGCTTATATGCGCATCGGTCATCCCTCATCCGACACCCAGCTCGCCCTGTCCGGCGTCACCAAGCGGTATGACGACAAGATCGTGCTCAACGAGGTCTCGCTCACGGTCAGGCCCGGCGACAAGGTCGGTGTGATCGGCGACAACGGCTCCGGGAAGACCACGCTCCTGCGCGTCCTGGCCGGGGAACTCACCCCCGACACCGGCACGGTCCGCCGGGTGCCCCGGGTGGGCCATCTGCGTCAGCAGGACGGCCTGGTGCACGGCGAGGGCACGGTCCTGGAGGCGTTCGCGGCGGGGCGACCGGGAGATCCGGCCGAGCACGCCGATGCGCTGCTCGCGCTCGGGCTGTTCCGCGCCGCCCATCTCGCCTCGCCGGTCAGGGCGCTGTCTCCCGGCCTGCGCCGCAGGCTCGAACTCGCCCGCATGGTCAGCGAACCGGCCGACCTGCTGCTCCTGGACGAACCCACCAACCATCTGTCCCCGGACCTGATCGACGACGTGGAGAACGCTCTGGCCGGTTACGGGGGTGCGCTCGTCATCGTCACCCACGACCGGCGCATGCGGGCCGCCTTCACCGGCTCCCACCTGGAGCTCAAGGCGGGCAGAGTGGCGCCGCCGTACGTGACCGTGTGACCACGACGAGCCCGCCCGCCGCACGGCCGGCGCCCCCTCGCCGACCGCGACGGCGGCTCTCACGCCGTCACCCGACGGGTCCTCGGACGGGCCTCCGTGGCCGGCGTGCCCGAAACCCGCTGTACCTTCACTGATGATCCGAGGCAGACGCCCGGGATCGAACGACACGATTGGAAGACCCTCGACATGAGGCATGACGATCCCACCCCGGCCACGCCGGGCCGGTATCACGAGGTGGAGGGGCCTGGACACGACGAGAACCCGCGAGAGGAGCGGCCGATGACGGACGCCGATGTGGTCATCGTGGGCGCCGGCCCGGCCGGGCTCATGCTGGCCGCCGAACTGCGCCTGGCCGGGGTGCGACCGCTGGTGCTGGAGCGTCAGCCCCACCGCCGGGACACCCCCAAGGCCGGGGGCCTGGGCGGGCAGATCCTTGAGCTGCTGCGCTACCGAGGCCTGCTGGAACGCTTCGAGGCGGCCTGCACCGGCCCTGTCCCGGCTCCCCGGTTCCCGTTCGGCGGCGTGCATCTGGACTTCACCCGGCTGGCCGACCCCCCGCTGCACGCCCTGCCGCTGCCGCAGCAGCCGCTCGAGCGGCTGCTCGAGGAGCGCGCCGGCGAAGTCGGTGTCGACCTGCGCCGCGGCCATGAGGTGACCGGGGTGAGCCAGGACGACGCCGCGGTGACCGTGGACGTGCGCGGCCCCGAGGGACCGTACCAGGTGATCGCCCGCTACCTCGTGGGATGCGACGGAGCACGCAGCCGGGTCCGTGACCGGGCGGGCATCGGCTTCCCCGGCACCACCTATCCGGAGGTCAACCGGCTGGCCCAGGTCACCCTGCCCGACGCGGTGACCGTGCTCGGCGACGGCGGCCTCGACGTCCCCGGTTTCGGCACGATCCGGCCGGGTTTCACCCGGACCGACCACGGTCTCTTCGGCATCGGAGCGTCACCCGGCTCCCAGGCCGTCTCGCTCTACACCGTCGAGGACGAGAGCGCCGAGTACGACGACGACACCCCGATGACCGTGTCCGAGCTCCAGGACAGCATCCGCCGGGTGCTCGGCGTGCGGCTGCCGGTGGGAGAGGCGCTCCGGTTGTCGCGGTTCACCTTCAAGGCCCGCCAGGCCGACCGCTACCGCCACGGCCGGATCCTGCTGGCCGGTGACGCGGCGCATCTGTTCCCCGCCACCGGGGTGGCGCTCAACGCGGGCATGCTGGACGCGGTCAACCTGGCCTGGAAGCTGGCCGCCGACCTGTACGGCTGGGCGCCGGCCGGCCTGCTGGACACCTACCACGGCGAGCGCCACCTCGCCGGCGCCCGCACCATGTTGCACACCCGCGCGCAGGTGGCCCTGCGGCGCGGGCACGACGCGGCCGCCGAAGCGCTGCGGGAGGTGTTCCAGGAGCTGCTCGCCGACGAGCAGCCGTTGCGCCGGATGGGCGCGCTGGTCGCCGGCAGCGACATCCGCTACCCGATGCCCGGTGCCGGCCACCACCCGCTGGCCGGCACCTTCGCCCCCGACCTCACCCTGCACACCGACCAGGGCATCACCGGCGTGGCCGAACTCATGCACCCCGCACGGCCCATCCTCCTCGTCCTCGCCGACCGTCCCGACCTGTGCCGAGCCGCCGAGGCCTGGCGCCACCGGGTCGGCATCCACACCGCCAAAACCGATCAGCGGCCGGCAGACGCCCTGCTGATCCGCCCGGACGCCCACATCGCCTGGGCCGCGACCGTCGACGAACCCGCCGACACCGCCGCGCCCGCGCTGCGCGAAGCGCTCACCGGCTGGTTCGGCACCCCCTGAACGCCGATCACGATCCGCGGTCACCGCAGACACTTCGTCTCCGGTGACCGCGGATCCGGGCGGGGCCGCCCAGGACGTCCCCGGTTGAACAACGGGCGCGGGCAGGGCAGCATGTCATCCGATGACCATTCTGCATCTCGCCCTGGCCTCCGACTGGGAGGCCGCCCGGCGGGCGGGGGAGTACCGCGTCTCCACGATCGGACGCACCCTCGACGACGTCGGCTTCATCCACGCCTGCGCCGACCACGAGCAGCTGCGCGGCGTCGTGGAGCGCTTCTACCGCGACGTCACCGACCCCCTGGTGCTGCTGAGCGTCGACCCCGCCGGGCTCGACGTCCGCATGGAGGAGGTGCCCGGTGACTCGCCCGAGGCGTTCCCGCACATCTACGGGCCGCTGCCGGTCACCGCGGTGACCGGCGTCCAGCCGTTCACCCCGCCCGGCCCCGGCCCGCTCAGTAGGCTCCGCGCATGACCGACGTATCCGGACCGACGATCCGCACCCTCGACTCCATGGTCGTCTACACCAACCCGTGGATCAGCGTGCGCGAGGACCGCATCGAGCGCCCCGACGGCTCCCACGGCATCTACGGCGTCGTGGACGTGCCGGACTTCGCCATCGTCATGCCCATGGAGAACGACGGGTTCCACCTGGTGGAGGAGTACCGCTACCCGGTGGGGCGCCGCACCTGGAACTTCCCCCAGGGCGGGGTGAAGGACAGCCCCTCACCCCTGTTCACCGCCCATGCCGAGCTGACCCAGGAGACCGGGCTGCGAGCCACCTCGATGACCCACCTGGGGCGCCTGGACAACGCGCACGGCACGACGGGCCAGAACTACGACATCTTCCTCGCCACCGGCCTGACCGCCGGCGCCCACGAGCGCGAGCACACCGAACAGGACATGCGCCAGGACTGGGTGTCGCGAGCCGAGTTCGAGCGGATGATCCGGAAGGGTGCCATCACCGACAGTAACTCGATCGCCGCCTACGCCATGCTCCTGCTGCGCGGGGCGGCCTGAGCGACCGGCCCGGCCCGGCCCGAGAGACCGGTTCGGCCTGGGAGACCTGCCCGGCCGCCCCGGAGGCGGAAAACCCGATCGAGTATGGCCTGCAGCAGATCACCGCATCTGTACCAGATGCGGCGATAACATCCCCCGTTCGGCGGCTTCGCGGCGGTACGCTCAGCCCATGTCGAACCCGATCGTCATCCTCCTCCTGACGGCGGTCGTCCTGGTGGCGGTCATCGCCCTGATCGTCTTCGCGGTACGGGTGGCACAACGCCCCAGAAACGCCCTGGTCGGCGGGGGAATCGGCCCCGAACTCGTCGAACGGCTCCTGGAACTCAAGGCCTCCGACCAGTTCGACCAGGCCGTCTTCCTGGTTCGCGGCGAGACCGGCATGAGCCACCGCGCCGCCGCCCGCTTCGTCAGGAAACTCAGGTCATCACCCCCGCCCTGATCTCCCGCCCTGATGGGCTTTGGAGGGGATACGCGCGGTAGCGCGTATCCCCTCCAAAGCCCTTGTACTGGTGGGCGCGGCTGTGAGGGACGGAGCACGACCACCGGCCGTCACGGCCTGCCTGAAACCGTCACCCAACGCACAGTACCTCCGTCGGGAGTCGCACGCGGCCTATGTCGGGGCCGCTCAGCCCTGGGTGGTCCCTGTTTACTCTGCGGCGGCGGGAGTCGGCTGGAGGTGGGGCGTACGGACGGCTTTGCGGGCCGGGGCGAGGGCGGCGGCGAGGGCGGCTCCGAGCAGGAGGAGGGTCAGCGCGGAGAAGCTGTGGGTGTAGCTGGAGTCGTACGGCAGGCCGGAGGGCTGGAGGTGGCTGGTGACCAGGAGGCTGGTGATCGCGGTTCCGATGGCGCCGCCGATGGAGCGGAGGTTGGCGTTCATGCCGGTCGCGGCGCCGGTCTGCTCGGCAGGTACGCCGCCGACGATGAGGTTGGCCATGGATGCGAAGGCGAGACCGACGCCGAGGCCGAAAACGCCCGCCGCGACGGCGATCTGCCACTGCTGGGTGTGCCACAGGGCGAGGATGGCGCAGGCGACCGCGGCGGAGACGGCCCCCGAGATCAGCAGGCGTTTGGCGCCGACCTTGGGTTCCAGGCGTCCGCTGACCACACCGGCGACGAACATCGCGATCAGCATGGGCAGCATGAGCAGTCCGGACGTGGTGACGCTGGCGCCGAATCCGTAGCCGGCGGAGCGGGGTGTCTGTACGAAGCCGGGCAGGAACGACCAGACCGAAGACAGGCCTGCGCCGAACAGCAGAGCGGCGGCGTTCGTGGTCCACACGGACCGCACGCGCATGATGCGCAGGTCGATCAGCGGGCTGCGGGAGTGGGACTCCGCGAACAGCCACAGGGCGAAGAGCACGACGGCCGCGGCGAACAGCGCGATCACAGCAGCGGAGCTCCAGCCCCACCGGCTGCCGCGGCTGACCGGCAGGAGCAGCGCGACCAGCCATCCGGACAGCAGCACCGCGCCGGACCAGCTGACCCGTCCCTTCGCCCGTCGGGGCGACTCGGGGACATAGCGCAGGGCTAGCAGGGCGGTGACGGCGACGATGACGACGGGAAACCAGAACAGCCAGCGGTAGTCGAGCCCGGCCACGATCGGACCGGCAGCGACTATGCCGACGCCGCCGCCGGCGGCGATCACGGCGGACAGGTTGCTGATGCTGCCGCTGACCCTGCCGGGTTCGAACTGGTCGCGGATGATGCCGAAGGACAGTGGGAACACCGCGCCTCCGGCGCCCTGAATGATGCGGGCGATGATCAAGACGCCGACGTTCGGAGCGAGGGCGGCGAGCAGACAGCCGGCGAGGACGGTCAGCAGGACTGCGACGAGGGTGCGCTTCTTGCCGGCCAGGTCGCCGACCCGGCCGATGATCGGGGTGCACACCGAGGCGGACAGCAGGTAGGCCGTCATTACCCAGGTGGCGGTGGATTGGGAGGTGTGCAGTGCGTGTTGGATAGTCGGCAGAGCCGGCGCGATCAGTGACTGCAGCATGGAGAACACGCCCGCCCCGCTCGCGAGGACTGCGAAGATGAGGCGGGTGGACTTGCTGGGCATGGGGTTGTCTCTCCGGGGAAACGGGGGCGTCTTGACGACGGCGCGGGACAGGTTGCGGGTCTCGTGCATGCGGGTGGCACGCCGGTACAGCGATTGCGGGGAGCGGTCACGGCCAGGAGGTGGGCCGGGCGCGCCGCAGCGGTTCGGGCCGCGCGGGGCGGCGGTTCGCCGGGGCGTCGCCGGTGACAGTGCGACCGACGGATCGGCCCGGTCCGGTCCGCCTCGGTTCACGTTGCTCGTCCCCGTGCACGCTCAGGACGTGCCGGCGTCGAGCAGGGGGTGCGGCAGGCCGGGCCGGCCTGCCGACCGCACTGCGGGTGGTTCCGGCCCGGTAGGTCTGCGCCTCTCCGGTCGGCTACGGCTGCCGGAGCCGGGTGATGGACTTGTGCTCGATGTAGCCGGTGAGTCCGACCTTGCCGTACTCGCGGCCGAGGCCGCTGGCCTTGTAGCCGCCGAAGGGGCCGTCGAAGCTGATGGGCGAGCCGTTGATGGTGATGGTTCCGGTGCGCAGCTTGCGGGCGACGGCCAGGGCGCGCTCGGGGTCGGCGCTCCAGATGCCGCCTGAGAGGCCATATTCGGAGTCGTTGGCGATGCGGACGGCGTCGTCCTCGTCGTCGTAGGCGATGACGGCCAGGACCGGGCCGAAGATCTCCTCCTGGGCGATGCGCATGGAGTTGTCGACGTCGGCGAAGAGGGTCGGGGTGACGTAGTTGCCCTTTTCCAGGCCCTGGGGGACGTGCGGGCCGCCGGTGACCAGGCGGGCGCCCTCCGCTATGCCGATGTTGATGTAGTCGATGACGCGCTGCTGCTGGTCGGGGCGGATCATCGGGCCGATGAAGGTGTCGGGGGCGGAAGGGTCGCCGACCTTCAGCGATTCGACCATGTCCTTGAGCGCGGCGACGACCTCTTCGTAACGCTCGCGGGGAACCAGGATGCGGGTCTGCAGGATGCAGGCCTCGCCGTTGTTGCCGAGGGAGCCGAAGCGCAGGTCCTGTACGGCGGCGTCCAGGTCCGCGTCCTCCAGGATCAGAGCCGCGGACTTGCCGCCCAGCTCCAGGCTGACCCGCTTGAGGTGCTCGCCGGCGATGGAGGCGATGCGCCGGCCGGCACGCGTGGAGCCGGTGAAGGCAATCTTGTCGACGTCCGGGTGGGAGACGAGGTACTCGCTGGTCTCGCGGTCGGCGGGAAGGATGCTGAGCACGCCCGCGGGAAGCCCGGCCTCGTGCCACAGGTCCGCTAGCAGCATCATGCTGAGGGAGTTCTCCGGGGAGACCTTCAAAACAACCGTGTTGCCGGCCAGCAGGGCCGGGATCAGCTTGGCGGTGGCGGCGGAGAACGGCGAGTTCCACGGGATGACCGCGGCGACCACGCCGATCGCCTCACGCCGCACGATGGTGTCGAAGGCCACCGACGGGTCGGAGGGTTCGATGACCTCCTCCCAGCCGAACTCCTCGGCCGCCTTGAGATAAGCGTTGACCTGGCGGGTCAGGAAGGGCTGGCCGACCTTGGTGAACCAGTCGGCAGAGCCGTTCTCGACGGAGATTGCCGCGGCGACCTCGTCGGCGCGGGCGGTGCGCAGGGCGTCGTAGCGCCGGATGATCTCCTGCCGCTCCTCGGGCGTGGTGCGCGGCCAGGGGCCGTGGTCGAAGGCCTCGCGGGCCGCGGCGACGGCCGCGTCCACGTCGGCGGGTGCGGCCTGGGCCACGCGGCCCAGCACCGACTGGTCGTGGGGGGAAAGGATGTCGAGCAGCTCCGGGTTGCTGGGGGTGACCCAGGAGTCGCCGATGTAGAGCTTGTCGCGAACAGTCATGTCTGTCGATTTCTCGTGTGAAACGTGGTGGGTGCAGGGCCCGGGCGGGAGTGCGTCCCGGGCGATGCCGCAGGGGTGGAGGAGACCACCGGAGCGAGCGGGTATCCGCGCTGTCGCCGGGCCCGTGGTCGCGTGCCGTCGGGCAGGCGACCGACGGCACGCGAAGCTGCAGGGTCGTTACGCGGTCTGGTGGTCGGTGGAGCGGCTCGCTTCGGCCCATGTGGCGGCCTCGGCCAGGCGAGCCTTTTCCGCGCTGACAGCGATTTCCAGGGCGTCGCTGCCGAGCAGGAGCCGGCGCGGGGGCTCGGGCGCGTCCACGGCGGCGATGACGGCCCGGGCCATTCGGGCGGGGTCGCCGGGCTCGTTGCCGCTGTAGGCCGCAAACTGCTCCAGCCATGCGCCGACCGTCTGCTGATAGTCAGGAGCGATGGGTCCGGACGGCTTCGCGGCGCCGGCGGCCCAGCCGGTGCGGATACCGCCCGGCTCCACGATGATCACCTTGATGCCGAACGGGGCCACCTCGTTCGCCAGCACCTCGGAGAAGCCTTCGACTCCGAACTTTGCTGTCTGGTAGGCGCTGAGCCCGGGCGTGCCGCCGACCCGGCCGCCGATGGACGAGATCTGCACGATGTGCCCGGACCGCTGGCCACGCAGTACGGGCAGGGCAGCCCGGGTCACGTTGATCACACCGAACAGGTTCGCCTCGACCTGCGCCCGGAACTCGTCCTCCGGGAAGTCCTCGATCGAACCGCTGGTGGCGTAACCCGCGTTGTTCACAACGACGTCGACGGTGCCGAATCGCTCCACTGCGGCCGCCACCACGCCCCGAGCCTCGGACCGCGACGTGACATTCAGCGCCACGGTCTCCAGCCGCTCCGGATACTTCGCCTTCAGATCAGCCAGAGCCTCCGGCCTGCGGGACGTCACGACGACTCGATCACCGTCCTCAAGAGCCTGAAGAACCAGGGCCCTGCCCAGCCCCTGGGAACCACCGGTGATCAACCAAGTCCGTGACATGGCGTTCTCCTCATCATCTCGTTGCCTCTTGCCGCCCCCAGGGCGCAATCTCAATGTAGACGTTTCATCGTCAACTGCAACATCTATGTTGCAATAAATAGATGAGATGTATCTCACTATGGGATGATGGTGCTGTAATCACCACTGCTGGTTAGGATCGCCGGACTATGAGAGCCGATGCCGCACGCAACCTGTCCTCCGTCCTCCGCACCGGGGCCCGCCTCCTGGCGGAGGATCCGAGCACGTCGATGGCGGCCATCGCCGCTGCGGCGGGTGTCGACCGCACCACCGTTCATCGCCGCTTCGCGAATCGGGAGGCGCTGCTGCGCGCCGTCTTCCAGGCCAAACTCGACTCGGCCGAGCGGGTGTTGGACGAGGCGCGGCTGACCGAGGCCCCGGTGCCGGTCGCTCTCCACCGCTATCTGGAGGGGATCATCCCGGTCAGCCGCGAGTGGCCTGTCGACACACGCCGCATGATGCAGAAGGACCCCGAAGCCAGCGCTCGCCGTGAAGCGCAGAGTGCGCGCCTGAGCACCTTCATCCAGCGCGCTTGCGATGAGGGCTACCTGCGCGCCGATATCGATGCGGCCTGGGCACGTGCGGTCCTCGACGCACTCGTCGACAGCATCGCCCACCGGTTCCCCGCAGTGGATCCCCCGCAGGCGGCCGACCTCGTCGCGGACGCCTTCCTGCGCGGCCTCGGCGTGACCTGACCCTGCGGGTGAGCCAGTCGCCGGCGCCCTGGCCTTCTTCCGCGCCGTCGCCGTCCAGCATCAACCCGCACGCATGCAGCCACCCCTGGTGCGCTGATCCCGCCACTCCGGCGGGCCGGCCAAGCCCCCCAACCCCATCGCGCGCAAGGCGTGCGCACCCCACCAATCCCCTTTCACAGACTCACCTGCTGAAGAATCGAGGACACCATGGCGCGCGCTCGGATCACGCTCGGTCATTCCGAGGGCCTCGGCTGCATGGGCATGTCCCAGTTCTACGGAGCAGCCGACCCCGCCGAATCGATAGCGACGATCCAAGCAGCCATCGACGCGGGTATTGATTTCTTCGACACCTCCGAGGGGCTTGATGTGATGGGTGAATACCTCGGCCGGTGAATACGCAAAGTGATGACTGGCTCCCAGGTCACCGTCGCGCATCGAGGTGTCGAGGCCCAGACTGCGGGCGCCGGGCAACTGGTCGAGCACGCCAGCCAGGTAGTAGCCCGTGCCGCAACCGATGTCCGAGACTGTGCCCCGGTCGGGAGGATTCGAACTGCTCCGCAAGATGATCCTGCTGCAGTGACCCACTCTCGATATTCGGGTGAACGGAGGGAAGGGGCTGCGTAGGGTGACGGGCATGGACCCAGCTGACTTCTACACCGGCACGTCGCGGAGCTCTACGGACCGCTGAAATCCTTCTCCCAGGACCCCGAACCCTACGCAGCCTTCATTCAGCAAGCCGGCATGCCGGCACTGGAACTGGGGTGCGGAGACGGTGACCCCCTGCTCGAACTGTGCCGACGCGGCCTGGACGTCGACGGCGTCGACTCCTCCGCCGACATGCTGGAGCGGCTTCGACGCCGGGCAGACGAACAAGACATCCGTGCCACCGTGTTCCACCAGCGCCTGGAGGCTTTGAACCTGCCCCGCCGCTACCGGGCGATCTTCCTAGCCGGGCCGACCTTCACCCTGCTCCCCGATGACGCCACAGCGCTCACCGCCCTGCGCGGCATCCGCGATCACCTGGCTGAGGGCGGCACCGCCCTGGTGCCCCTGTTCACCCTCGCACCCACCCTCGCCGAACAGATCGGCCGGGTGCGCACGGCCACCGCACCCGACGGCGCCGAGCTCCGGGTATCCGTCGTCTCCGAGCAACGCGCCGAGACAGCCCGGACACAGACGACTCTTCTACGCTACGAACGGCACCACAGCTCAGACAGCACCATCGAAGACCGCCCGTGGATCATGCATTGGTACCCCCGGGACCAGTTCGAGAAGCTGGCCACGACCGCCGGCGCGGTCACCGACCCGGACGGTAAACCCGCCTTTGCTGATTCCACCGACCTGCTGCACTTCCGACTCCAAACCACCTGACCGCCTCGCCTCCGAGAAGGCCCAGGATCACCCTCCGCGACCGCTCCTCAAGATCTGTGCCAGAATCCAAAATTCACTGACCTTGATCACGACGCTGATCACGACGCAAGCCCTGGAACGACTCCTGATGTCGTCTCGAAATGACTCACTCGGAAATCGACACAGCCAGCTGAACAACGTCACGGCCATTCGGTGGTGGCGTGGAGGGCCGGGTTGTAGGCGGGTGGGGGTATGTGGGGGTATGTGGAGTCCATCGGTGGTGGAGTCGCCGAAGCGGAGCACATTCTCGCGCCGGTAGGGGCTGAGCACCGCCAGATCGCTCGCACGGAGGGGCCAGCCCTCGTGGGCCATCTGACGGAGGGTCTTGGTCATGTCGATGGTGGTCGAGAAGATCACGCTCGCGGCGACAAGGTCGAGGAACTTCACTGCCCTGTCCTGCAGTTCCGGGTCGCGGCTGTTCAGCCAGCCGGCGTTGCCGAAGTGGAGCCACTTGGTGAACCCGTTGTATGCCTCGGCCTTGTTGGTCGCCCGCTGGATCTGCTCACGCAACGCGGGGTCGGACAAGTAGCGAAGGAGCACGGCTGTACGCACAGCGCGCCCGACTTCCCGGAATACCTGGTAGATCTGGTTCTTTCTCGACCGGTTGTTCAGCCTGCGGAGCAACGTCACCGAGGAGACTGTGCCCTGTTTGACCGAGAGCGCGACCTGCATGAGGTCGGGCCAGTGGCGGCGCAGAAGGTCCCAGTCGATCGCCGTGCGGGGGTCGGTGGAGAACAGCTGGTCGATGTGCCGGTCCCGGTCACAGGGTCGATCGTCAGGTCGGCGTTGTCCGGATACCCGGCGTCTACCTCTTCCGCGATCCGCGTGAGCTGCTGCCTCAGGTTCTCCCCGGCGAGAACCGCCGGGGCGGACCCTTGGGTACCCTGGGGCCACCTCGGCGGTGACGCCGGCGACGCTCACGGCACGGGCAGGGCGGCGCGGCACCCGGACACGAGAACGCCGGCGCGAGAGCGTCACCCCCCGCCCACAGGCCACGGACGGCACGAACCGGCCGGGTGACACGTGATCTACCGGTCCGCGCCCCGCGCGACGCGAGACCGCCAGGTACGGGGGAGACCACAATGCGCCCGACGAGAGCCAGACGATGACGGCCCCCCGCCAGGAGGGCACCCCGCCGCCCGCGCGGACCGTGTGGGCGCAGACCTCCACCACCCCGCTGCGCGACTTCCTGCGCACCGAGACCGGCAGTGCCGTCATCCTTCTCGCCGCGACGCTGACCGCCCTGGCCTGGGCCAACGTCGCCCCCCTCGCCTACGAGCGGTTCTGGCGCATCCCGCTGGCCGTCACCCTCGGGGACTCGGGCGTCTCCCAGGACCTGCGCCAGTGGGTCAACACCGGACTGATGACGTTCTTCTTCTTCGTCGTGGGGCTCGAAGCGCGCAGGGAGTTCGACATGGGGGAGCTGCGCGACCGCAGACGGCTCGCCCTGCCCCTCGCCGCCGGCGCCGGCGGCATGATCGTCCCCGTCGCGATCTACCTCGGCCTCAACGCGGGCACCCCGGCCGTCCACGGCTGGGGTGCCGCCATGTCCACCGACACCGCGTTCGCCCTCGGCATGCTCGCCCTGTTCGGATCCCGCCTGCCCGCCCGGCTGCGCACCTACCTGCTCACCGTCACCGTCGTCGACGACCTGCTCGCCCTCACGGTCATCGCGATCTTCTACAGCGAGCACGTCACGCCGGTACCGCTGCTGGCCGCGGCGGCCGTCTTCGCGGTGATCCTGGCCGTGCGCGCCACCGGCGTACACCACGGGTTCGTCTACGCCCTGCTGGGCGCCGCGGCATGGGTGGCGTTGCTGCGCTCCGGCGTCGAACCGGTCATCATCGGCCTGGCGATGGGACTGCTGACCTACGCCTCCCCGGCCTCCCGCGGCGACCTGGAACGCGCCACCGACCTGTTCCGCCTCTTTCGCGAGCAGCCGACCCCCGAACTGGCCCGCTCGGCCCGGGGAGGCCTCACCTCGGCGATCTCGCCCAACGAACGACTGCAACAGCTCTACCACCCCTGGACGAGCTACGTCGTCGTCCCCCTGTTCGCCCTGGCGAACGCCGGGATAACCCTCAGCGGCGACTTCCTGGCGCGAGCCCTAGTCTCCCCGATCACCCTGGGCATCCTGCTGGCCTACACGGTCGGCAAGCCCGTCGGGATCATCGTCTCCTCCTGGCTGGTCACCCTGCTCGGCCGCGGACGCGTCCGCCCGCCGGTCGGCTGGGCCGCGGTGACGGCCGGCGGCGCGATCGCCGGTATCGGCTTCACCGTCTCCCTGCTGATCGCCACCCTCGCCTTCGACGGCCCGCAGCTCCAGGAGGCCAAGTTCGGCATCCTCGCCGCGGCGGTGTGCGCGCCCGTCGTCACCTGGGCCGTCTCCCGCGCGACCGCGATGCTCCCGGTACGGCTGCGCGTCCGCGCCCTGCTGGGCACCGCCGAGACCATCGTCGACCTGGACGCTCCCGTCGACCCCGGCCGCGACCACCTTCGCGGCCCCGCCGACGCGCCGGTGACCGTCGTCGAGTACGGCGACTTCGAGTGCCCCTACTGTGGCCAGGCCGAACCGGTCGTGCGCCGCATCCTGGCCGACCTCGGCGACGTCCGCTACGTCTGGAGGCACCTGCCGCTCACCGACGTCCACCCCTTCGCCCAGCTCGCCGCGCAGGCCGCCGAGGCCGCCGCCGCGCAGGGAGCGTTCTGGCAGATGCACGACCGCCTGCTCGCTCACCAGGACCGCCTGCGTCCTTCCGACCTCATCGGCCACGCCCTCGACCTCGGCCTCGACGTCGAGCGCTTCCGCGCCGACCTCCACGACCCCGCGGTCGCCGCCCGGATCGCCGCCGACGTCGACTCCGCCGACGTCAGCGGGGTGTCCGGCACGCCGACGTTCTTCATCAACGGGCGGCGCCACCACGGCGCCTTCGATCTCGACGGCCTCTCCTCGGCCATCCGGTCGGCCCGGGACTCCTCGGGACACGCGCACAATCCGTGATCCGCGCGCCGCCCGTGCTGCGGCCATCCGCCGCCGCCCGTGCGGGGTGCGTCGGTAGGGCGCGGCGCCGGGGGCACGGTGCCGGGGGCGCGGTTTCGGGGGTGGTTCACGGGGCCACGTCAGCGGCGGCCGAGGATCTTCTCCACCGCGTCGGCCGCCGCCGGAGCACCGCCCGCGGCGGCCATCTCCTGCCGCATCCACGCCAGCCGCTCGCGGATGTGCTCGTCTCCGGCCACCTCCTCCACGGCCCGCCACAGCGCGTCGGGGGTGACCTCGCCCGGCGCCAGCACCCTGCCGAGGCCCAGTCCGGCGATGCGGTCGGCGTTGGCCCGCTGCTCGGCCATCTGCGGCACCGCCACCATCGGCACCCCGAAGTGCAGGCTCTCCATCGTGCCGCCCATCCCGGCGTGCGTGACGAATGCCCGCGCGTGGCGCAGCACGGCCGGCTGCGGCGCGTGCCGGTGCACCTCCACGTTGGGCGGCACCGGTCCCAGCGTGCCGGGGTCCACCTCGCCCACGGCCAGCACGACCTGCCAGGGCCGGCCCGCCGCCGCGCGCAGCACGGTGCGGTAGAAGTCGGGCCTGTCGTTGTAGGCGGTGCCCAGCGAGACCAGCGCCACCGGGAGATCGCCGGAGGGTTTCCAGCCGCCCTGGTAGGCGCGCTCGGCGATGGCAGGGCCGACGAAGGCGTACCGGTCGGTGAAGGTCTCACCGGCGTACTGGAAGGCGCGCGGCAGCATCACCAGCCTGAGCGCGGCGTCGTCGCCCCGCATGAACGCCTGCATGTCGCGGAACCCCTCCGCCCGCAGGAAGCGGCCCAGCCGGACGGCCATGAGCAGGAAGCGCGGGCTCAGCGGATTGAACTTCGTGTACTCGGTGGCCATCGACCAGTGCTCGTTGCCGACCAGGTTGGGCCAGGTCTCCACCGCGGGCACCCGCCACCGCCCGGCCAGGATCCGGCCCCACCAGCACAGCGGCCCGTCGTACATCACCAGGTCGGGAGGTGGGCCCCCGCTCAGCTGCGGGAGCATCGCTCTGGTCTCCTCGAGCAGCAGGACCATGGCGCGGGCGAGTTCCTTGCCGTGCATCTGCGGCGTGCCGATGTCGTCGCGTCCCTCCCAGGTGGAGGTGACCGGCACGACCTCGGCGCCGGTCTCGGCGACGCGCTCGGCGTATGCCGCGGTGGTGGCGTAGGTGATCCTGTGGCCGCGCCGCACGAGCTCGGCGGCGAGACCCAGCGTGGGGTTGACGTGTCCGGCGGCGGCGGGGGCGAAGAACGCTACGGTTGCCATACCGTTGTATTATAATACGCACGTATGGAAAAGGGGAGGGCATGCCGAAGAAGGTCGACCACGACGAACGACGCCGGCACATCACCGAGGCCGTGCTGCGCGTCGCGGGCCGCCACGGGCTGGATCGCGCCACGCTGCGCGACATCGCCGTCGAGGCGGGCATCTCGCTCGGAGCCGTGCAGCACTACTTCCGCAGCAAGGACGAGCTGCTCCGGCACGTGATCGACCACACGGGCGAGCAGGTCACCGCGCGGATCACGGCCGGGCTCGGCGGCCTTGGCGACGCCGTCTCCGAGGTCGCCGTCCTGCGGGTGATGGCCGCCGAGATGCTGCCGCTGGACGCCCGCCGCCAGGCCGAGCGCCGGGTCCTCCAGGCGTTCGCCGTCCGCGCCGCGGACGCCCCCCACCTGGCCGAGCCCCTGCGGGAGGGGTATCACTGGCTGCACGAGCGGGTCGCCGAACTGATCGGCCAGGCCCAGCGGGCCGGCGAGCTGTGGCCCGAACTGGACGCCGAACGCGAGTCGATCGCGCTGCTCGCCATGATCGAGGGCCTGGCCTTCGACATCCTGCTCGGCGTGCGCGATCCCGGCCAGGCGATGGCGAGCGTGCACTACCACCTGGACCGGCTGGCGGTCCGCTAGCTCTCCCGGCCGGGCGGCCGGTGCGCCGCGGCACCGGCGGGCGGCGGGCGGCGGGTGTCCAGGACCACCGGGGCGGGTGGGGATCAGGTGGCGCGGTCCGGCCGGCCGGCGGGGTGAGCGGTCCGCTCCTGTCGTCGCGCCGCCCACACGGCGCGTTCGGTGCGCACCGTCAGGTCGTCCCTGCGCAGGATGCCGTGAGGGCCGTCGGCGTCGAGCAACCGGTCGAGAGCGCCGAGGTCCTCGGCGTGGAGCAACGGGGCGACGGCGGTGCGCACGCGCCGGAGGCCGTTCAGCGCGTAGCGGCCGACCGCCTCGGAGTGCGGCGGCTCCAGGTTCACGGTGATCGTGCGTTCGCCCTCGACGGTGAAGCCGGCGGCGGCCAGCCGGGGGCCCCAGTCGGCGCCGCGGTGCGGCATCTGCTCGGCGTGCCGATCGGCGAGCGCGGCGTGGCAGCGCTCCTCGAGGCCGGGCCGGTCCTTGGGGGCGTCCTCCGGCAGGAACCGCGGGAAGCCGGACAGCTCGACGACGGCGAGCAGCCCGCCCGGTGCGAGCGCGTCATGCACCTGGCGCAGGATGCGGTCGGGATCGGCCATGTGATGCAACGAGGCCGACGCCCAGACCAGTTCGGGCGCGCCGAGCTCGGGCCACGCCCCGTCGAGGTCGGCCTCCACGGCGTGGATCCGGCCGGCCAGCCCCTGCGACGCCGCCTTGTCGCGCAGGCGGCGCAGATGGTGGGGCGAGGCGTCGACGGCGATCACCTCGGCCTCGGGGAAGCGCCTCAGCAGCGCGAAGGTGCCCGCCCCGGTACCGGACCCCAGATCCACGATCCGCCGGGGGGCGGCCTCGACGGGCAGCCACGCGACGATGGACGCGAGATGGTCGGCGAGCACCTCCGCGTCCAGGTCGAGCAGCTGGGTCATCTCGCCCTCGGTGTCGTGCTCTCCTCCGTGCCGGTGATCGGACCGGGCGTCGTGGTGATGGTGGTGCGCCGTGTGTGGGGCTGTGGATGTCATGGCGACCACGCTAGGAGCGTCATGCGCCGCAGGCGTGCAATCTTGCCGACAAGGCAAGACGATGACCTGCCGGGCCGCGTGGCGCGCAAGCGGCGCGACGGGCCGCTTTCCGGACGCGGGCCCTCCGGCGGGGGAGGAGCGGCCGTGAGGGACCGATCACCGCGGTGGGCGGCTCGCCTCGGAGGTGTCCTCGCGGGTCTGATGGCCGCGGCGGGCGTCGCGGTCGAAGATCCCGAGGACTTCGGCCGGGCCGCCGACGGCGCCGATGGCGTGCGGGAGCATCGTGGGAAACTCCGCGGCCTGGTTGGTCTCCACGCGAAAGCGGCGGTTGCCCAGCAGCAGGACTGCGGTGCCGGACAGGACGACGAGCCATTCCCGGCCCGGGTGGGCGCGCAGGCGCGAGGGGTTGTCCGGCGGCGGGTCCACCACGCGCTGGCGGATGACGGTGACGCCGGGGTCCGCGCGCACCGTCCAGCGCATCTGCTGATGGGCCGCGTCGTGCACCGGGTTGCTGACGACATCCTCGGTGGCCGTCTCGACCAGCTGGTCGATGGAGGTGTCCAGGGCGCGGGCGAGCGTGACGAGCTGGTCCAGAGCGAGGCGGCGCTGGCCGTTCTCGATCCGGCTGAGCGTGGAGGGACTGAGCCTGGCCCGGGCGGCCAGATCGTCCAGGGACCAGCCCTGCGCCAGGCGCAGAGCACGGATCCGCTTGCGCACCAGGCTGTCGAACTCACCATCATCTTGCGTCATAGGCAAAATTGTATGCGTAAATCGCAAAGCGTGCTTAGTGTCGTCGCCACAGGGGCCCTGCCCGGGTCCTGCCGACTGCGAGAAAGGCCACGCCCATGCCTCTCATGACCACCGAGTACGCAAACGGCAAGCCGCCCGGTGAGACCGTCGACGCCGTGGTGATCGGCGGCGGCGCCGCCGGGCTGAACGGCGCGCTGATGCTCGCCCGCTCCCGTCGCTCGGTCACCGTGATCGACAGTGGCACGCCCCGCAACGCGCCCGCCGAGGGCGTGCACGGCCTGCTCGGCCTGGACGGCATCTCGCCGGCGGAGTTGCTGCGCGCCGGCCGCGAGGACGTCAGGCGCTACGGCGGGCGAATCCTGTCCGGCGAGGTGACCGCCGCCGCCCCCGCCGCCCCCGCCGCCGGGAGCGACCCCCGCTTCACCGTCACCCTGGCCGGCGGCGGCGTCCTGCGCGCGCGACGGCTGCTGGTCGCCACCGGGCTGCGCGATCAGCTGCCCGACGTCCCGGGACTGGCCCGGCACTGGGGGAGCGGCGTGGTGCACTGCCCGTACTGCCACGGCTGGGAGGTGCGTGACGAACCCATCGGGATCCTGGCCGTGGGTCCGGCCTCTGTCCACCAGGCGATGCTGTTTCGGCAGCTGACCGGCGACCTGGTGTACTTCACCCACGGCACCGGCCTGGACGAGGACGCCCGCGCGCGTTTCGCCGCCCGCGCCGTCCGCGTCGTGGACACCCCGGTGGCCGAAATCGAGTCCACCGGGAACGGCATCACGGGCGTACGGCTGGCCGACGGGCGGATCGTGCCTCGCCACGTGATCGCGGTGGCCACCACCATGCGCGCCCGCACCGACGGCATCACCGGCCTGGACCTGCCGATGGAGGAGTCGCCCCACGGCACGGGCCGCCGCTTCGTCACCGGCCCCGCGGGAAGCACCTCCGTGCCGGGCGTGTGGGTGGCGGGCAACGCCGCCGACCTGTTCGCGCAGGTCGGCGCCGCGGCCGCGGCCGGCGCCCTGGCCGGCGCGCACATCAACGCCGACCTGGCAGCCGCCGACACCGACGCGGCCCTCGCCTCCTCGCGCCCGGGCGCCACCGTCGCGTGAGCACGCCCGGCGCGCCGGCCGCCGGCGCCGACCGGCGGGCACGGGGCACGCACCCCGCGCAGGTGCGCGTGTAGCGTCTCACCAGAGGCTTCGATCATGAAGGGTGCCGGGTGGTGAGGCTGCCGGACGCACGGTCGGACATGTCCCAGGCCGGGCGTGTCGGCAGGTACGGCGAGGTGGCGAGCGCGCTGGCGCTGCGCAGCGACCGGCAACTCGCCGCGTCGCTGGAGCATGCGCAGGTCATGGGCTCGGGGATCGGCGGCAGCTCGGTGCTGCTGGACGTCGCCGGCGTACCGGTCTTCGCCAAGCGGGTACTGCTGACCGATGTGGAACGCCACGCCGGCAACGTGATGTCGACGGCGAACCTGTTCGGGGTGCCCGCGTTCTGCCAGTACGGGCTTGTCGAGGTCGGCGGGCCGGCACGACGCAACGACTACATCCGCGCCTGCGCCGCCGGCGCGGAACCCGCCGGTGCTCCACCGGCCGCCGCAGCGGTGATCCGCCGGTACGCGCCCGTGGCGGCGGCCATGAACGACTTCTACTGGGACCTGTTCGGTGTCGATCGGGCGACGCCCTACCCGGGCGAGAAGGTCGAACGTGCCCTGAGCGCATTGCGCTGATCCTCGGGAAACCGGCGTGCCCGGCAGCCGGGCCGGCGCGAGAGCGGTTTCACCTCGCCGCACGACGGCCCCGACACCCCCGGTGCACGCCTTCGCCGCACCGGCCGGGTTCACTCCCTGCGAACACGCCGGAGGCCGACCCGAACGGCGGGATTCTCCACGGCTTCGAGGCGGGTTCGCCGGATTTTCCGCGGTTGCCGCCGGCCCTCCGGGACCCGGGGTTCGCCGATCGGCAGTTTTGGGCTACAGTTCTAGAACTCAAGCGGCTGTTATAGAACTGTCGAAAGGAAGAGCGATCATGGGTGAGATGTCCCGGTCCGGCCGGCGGGGCGTCACGGCGCCCGCCGCCGCCCGCGCGATGAGCGACCCCGGCGCCACCGGCCGCTTCGGAACCTACGGCGGGCGGTACGTGCCGGAGTCGCTGATCCCGGCCTGCCACGAGATCGAGGCGGCGTTCCACGAGGCCTGGAGCGACCCGGAGTTCCGCGGCAGGCTCGACACCCTGCTCACGGTCTACGCCGGCCGCCCCACCCCGCTGACCCCCGCCTGGCGGCTCTCCCGCGAGCTCGGCGTCACCGTGCTCCTCAAACGCGAGGACCTCGCGCACACCGGCTCACACAAGATCAACAACGTGATCGGCCAGGCACTGCTCGCCCACCGGATGGGCAAAGAACGGCTGCTGGCCGAGACCGGCGCGGGCCAGCACGGCGTCGCCACGGCCACCGCCGCCGCGCTCCTGGGCCTGGAGGCGACCGTGTTCATGGGCGAGCGCGACATCGAGCGGCAGGAGCTCAACGTCCTGCGGATGAACGTGCTGGGCGCGGAGGTCGTACCGGTCACCACCGGCAGCCGCACCCTCAAGGACGCCTGCAACGAGGCGATGCGGCACTGGGTGTCGTCGGTGGACGACTCCCACTACTGCGTCGGGTCGGTGATGGGCCCGCATCCCTATCCGTGGATGGTGCGCGAGTTCCAGCGGGTGATCGGCGAGGAGGCCCGCGCCCAGTGCGCCGCCGAACTCCCCGTCGGCGTGCCCGACTACGTGGTCGCCTGCGTCGGTGGCGGCTCCAACGCCGCGGGCACGTTCGCCGGCTTCGTCGGCACCACCGCCCGGCTCGTCGGGGTCGAGGCCGAGGGCGGCGCGGCGGCGACCTTCGGCAGGGCCGGGGTGCTGCACGGCTTCCGCTCGCTGGTCCTCCAGGACGAGGACGGCCAGGTGACGGAGGCCCATTCGGTCGCGGCCGGTCTCGACTATCCGGGGATCGGCCCCGAGCACGCCCATCTACGCGACGCGGGCCGCGCCCGCTACGACACCGTGAACGACGAGGAGGTCGTCCAGGCGCTGCTGTGCCTGGCCCGCACCGAGGGGATCCTGGCCGCGCTGGAGTCCTCGCACGCCGTGGCCTGGGTGATCCGGGCCGCCCGATCCGGCGAGATCGCGCCGGGGTCGACCGTGATGCTGACTCTCTCCGGCAGGGGAGACAAGGACATCGCCTCCATCAAGGAGCTGCTGTGACCGGATCCCTGGAAGAGTTCCTGATCGCACGCCGCGGCACGGGGCGCCCCCTGCTGGTGCCCTACGTCACCGCCGGGGTCACCCCCGGGTGGACGGACGTCGTCCACGCCTACGCCGCAGCCGGAGCCGACGCCGTCGAGCTGGGCTTCCCCTTCTCCGACCCCATGCTGGACGGCGTCACGATCCAGGAGGCCTCCGACCGGGCGATCGCGGCCGGGACCACGGTCAGAGGGATCCTCGAGGAGGTCGCGACGCTCGACGTCGACGTGCCGCTCGTCGCGATGACCTACAGCAATCTGGTGGTGCAGCAGAGCGCCGGGGAGTTCTGCGCGGCGCTCACCGCGAGCGGGCTGCGCGGGCTGATCGTGCCCGACTCGCCCCTGGAGGAGGTCGGGGAGCTGGCGGACGCCGCGGCGGCCGAGGGCCTGGATCTCGCGCTGCTCGCCGCCCCGTCCTCCTCCCGGGCCAGACTGCGCGAGATCGCCGGGCGCAGCCGGGGCTTCGTCTACGCCCTGACCCGCATGGGCACCACCGGCGAGCGCGGCGAGGTTCCCGAGCGGGCCGCCCGGCTCGGCCGCGAGCTCAAGGGACTCACCGACCGGCCGGTCCTGTTCGGTTTCGGGGTCTCCAGCCCGGCGCAGGCCGCCGAACTGGCCGGTCATGCCGACGGCGTCGTGGTCGCCTCGGCGCTGATGCGCAAGCTCCTCGACGGCGCCCGGCCACGCGAGCTGGGAGAGTACGTGGCGAGCATTCGGCGCGCCCTCGACCGGGGGGCCGGGTGAGCGGTGCGCCCCGCAACAGGCCTGTCGCCGCGCCGGGTCTCCCGGCGCCGACCGGATCTCTAGCGCCGATCTCCCCGCCCGTCCCCCTCGGCGGATGAGGCGGGCAAAGGGGATGAGGCGATGCCGCCCAGCAGGTTGGCGACCAGGGCCTCGGCGAACTCCTCGGTCAACGGCTGGTCAGGGATGAGAAGCCGGTGGTAGCAGGCGCCCCACAGCTGGTCGACGACCACCTCGGGATCCAGGCCCGGACGCAGCTGACCGCGCCGCCCGGCCCTCTCCAGGGCCTGTACGGCCAGAGCCCGGCGCGGGCCCGAATAGTGCTCGCGGTAGACCACCGCCAGATCGGGGTCGGTCTGGGCCTGGCCGATGAGCTGCGGCACGACGGTCCCGGCCCGGGTGTCGCGCATCAGGCGTACGAACGCCTTCAGCTGCGCGGTGAGATCGGCGGCGATGTCGCCGCTGTCGGGAAAGGCCAGGACGGGGCCGACCACGCCGAAGTAGCCCTCCATGGCCAGCGCCCCCTTGGAGGGCCACCACTTGTGCAGCGTGACCCGGCTCGCGCCCGCCAGGGCGGCGACCTTCTCGACGGTGAAACCGGCCATGCCCTCGGCCAGCAGGAGCTCGCCGGCCGCCCGCAGGACCTCCCGGCGCACCTGGTCGGCCGGGCGGCGCCCGCGCCCGCGTCGGGCGGGCGGGCTGGGGTGCGTCACGGTCCACCTCCCGGGAAGCGCGCACGCGGCGCGACCATATATATGTACAGAGTGTATGCACCTGTGCGGGGGAACCGCCCGCGAGCACCGTACCGACACTCCCGCCCGGGCGACGACCGGAAAGCGGCGACGTGGCCACCGGCCGGGGAACGCGCACGGCGCTGCCGCGGATGAGCGGCGGTCAGCTCTCATCCGGCCCGGAGCGGGCCTGACCGCTTCGCCGCAGCAGCAGGGCGGCGAGGTTCGCCCGGGCGTTCCTGTCGAAGTCCGCGCTGTCGTTGACCCGCGGAAACGGCTCCTCGGGCACCGCCACCCCGAGAAACCCGCACAGCGGCTCCCAGCCCTGACCGACCTCGAACCGCAGCAGCCTGCCGGGCGGGATCGCCGCCACGACGTCGTCGATGTGTGCCTGGAAAGCCCTCAGCATCCCCGCGGGATCCTCCCAGCACCCGCCGAAAACCCGCTCCTCGACGGTGAGCCTGGTCATTTCCGTGAACGCGGCGAAGTCGGTGCCCAGCGCCGAGGAGAGCCCGCGCATCGCCCTGCCGCGGAGCCCGCGGCCGCGCCGGCGCTGCTTGAAGACGGTGGCGTTCATGCTGTCCAGCCAGCGCTGGGGATCCCGCACGGTGAGCACGACCTTCGCCTCGGGAAAGTGCCCGGCGAGTTCACGCCAGTAGGCGGCCGAGGGCCAGTCCACGCACGAGTGGTACCCCCGCAGCAGGTCCTCCCAGCTCACCGGCCGCCCCTCGGCCAGGGCGAGCCACCGGCGGATCTGCTCCGGCCGCTCGATCACCTCCTTCATGTGGTGACACGGCCCGTACCCCAGCCGCTCCAGGGCCGTCTTGAGCGAGAGCGTTCCCGTACGGCCGAAACCAGCCCCGATGACCTGCATGATCCTTGCCATTTCCCCCGGAGACCGCGCGGCGGCTACAGGGGCAATGTCTCATCATCGCCGGAGGCCGGCGAGGAGCCCCGCCGGTCACAAAGACAGGGGGGAGGCGAGCGTGCCGGGGTCGGCGGCGACCAGGCCGGAGAAGCGCCCGGGCGCGAAGAAGTCCTTGGCCGCCGCCACCACGTCGCGAGACGACACGGCCGCCAGGCGGCGGGGGAAGTCGAGCAGCCACAGCGGGTCCCTGCCCTTGGCCGCCATGTCGGCGAGGGCGGAGGCGAAGGCCGCACGCGGGGCCAGGCGGGTGGCCATGGAGCCGAGCGCGTAGGCCCGGGCGGAGTCGATCTCCCGCTCGGTGGGAGGGTGCGTGCGCATCCGGCGCAGCTCGGCGGCCAGCACCTCGAGCGCGGCGCCGGTGGTGGCCGCCGCCGTGTCGGCCTCGACGGCCAGCAGCGCGCTGCCGGGGTGGGTGTCGAAGAAGGTCGTGACGCCGTACACGTAGCCCTTGTCCTCGCGCAGGCTCCTTGACAGCCGGGAGGACAGGTAGCCGCCCAGCACGTTGAGGGCCAGGAAGAGGGCCGGATAGCGCGGGTGCTCGACCGTCACCGCCTGCGCGCGCAGGCGGACGCGCGACTGCGGCGCGCCGGGCCGCGGCAGCAGCGCGAGCCGGCCACCCTCGATCGGGGGAGGCGGCGGCAGGGGCGGGGCGGGGCGCGGGGGTGCCGGCCAGCCGGCGAGCGCCTCGCCGGCGGCGTCGGCCAGGCGTTCGGGGTCGTCCCGGCCCAGGATCACCAGGACGGCGCCGGACGGGTCCAAGGGCCGCTCCGGCCACCGCCCGACGTCCTCCTCGCTCACCTGGAAGGCCACCGGGTGATCGCCGAACAGGTGCCGCGCCAGCTCGTGCCTGACCGTGATGTCGGGGTGCGCGCGCACCATCCTCAGCTGGGCGGCCAGCTGCCCGCGCGCCGGCTCCGCCTCGGCCTCGCCGGGCACCGCCCGCACCACCCGCGCCAGCGCCGCCGCCAGCGACCGCGGCTCGGGGCCGTGGGCGGTGACGGTCATCTGGTGGACGTCGGCCGCCGCGTCGAGCTCCACGTCGGACTCCACGTCCTCGCGCCGCGACAGGCAGGCCGCCAGCAGCATGGACGAGGCCAGGTCGCCCCGGGCCGGGCAGGGCCGGGGCAGGTGCAGGCGCGCCTCGACCAGGGGGGTGACGCCGTGGCGCAGGGCCAGCACCCGCAGGCCGTTGGCGAGCGTACGGTCCACGTCATTCCTCCTTCGGGCGGACGGTGAGCAGCGCGCGCGAGTCCGGGCGCAGGCCGCGCGCCGCGGCCGCCACGTCCGAGGCGCTCACCCCGGCGTAGATCTCCGGCAGCCGCACGGCGCGCGAGGCGTCGCCGAACAGCAGCTCGAAGCGTCCCAGCAGGCGCACCCGGTTGGCGATGCGGTCCATGGACCGGTGATGGGAGGTGAGCCAGGCGCTGCGGCAGCGCCGCAGTTCCCGCTCGCCGGGCCCCTCGGCGGCCAGTGACTCCAGTTCGGCGTCCACGGCGGCCAGCACCCGCTCGGCGGGCACCTCCCTCGGGTGCACCGCGGTGAGCACCCACATGTCGGGGTCTCGGGCGTCGAGGAAGTCGAACAGCCCGACACGCGCCGAGAAAGTGATGGTGTGTCCCGTCTCGCGGCGCAGACGTTCGCGCAGCCGCGGCCTGCCGCCCCCGGCGAGCAGGCCCGCCAGTGCCGACAGCGCGACGTGGGCGCCGGATGCCGGGTCGGGCACCCGGTGGCCGGCGGCGAGGGCCGGCAGCGGCGCGAGCCGGTCGAGGTAGGAGGCCTGCCGCGGCCCGGCCGGCGGCTCCCACCAGGAGACGGGCGCGGGAGCGGGCCTGGCGGGGATCTGCCCGAAGGTGCGGGCGACGACCTCCAGCACCGCCTGCGCCGAGACGTCCCCCGACACCGTGACCACGGCGTTGGCCGGGCTGTAGTGGCGTTCGAAGAAGGTCTCGCAGTCATGGAGGGTGACGCGGCGCAGGGACTCGTGGTCGCCGTACCCGTCGTGGGCGTTGGCGGCGTCGCGAAACAGCACCGGCGACAGCCTGGGCCAGGGAAAGCCGCCGTACGGTTTGCGGAGCTTGCCCAGGATCTCCTCGCGCACCACCGAGGTCTGTGCCCGCACGGCCCGCTCGGTGATCTTCGGGGCGCGCATGCGGGCGGCCTCCAGGGCCAGCACCCGGTCGAGGGCCTCGGCCGGGACGACGGTGTAGAAGTCGGTGTAGTCCTGCCGGGTCGAGGCGTTGCAGAACCCTCCGATGCCCTCCACCTGCTGGAAGTGCCCCTCGAACATCAGGTGCTCGAACAGGTGGGCGAGCCCGGCAAAGCCCTCGCCCCGGAAGCCGACGCCGTAGTGGACGGCGACGGCGGCCACCGGCGCGGAGCGCTCCTCCTCCACGACCACCCGCAGGCCGTTGTCCAGTGTCAGGCGCCTCATCGCCGGATCAACCGCCCGGCCCGCGCCGCGTCGATCACGTCGGCGACGATCCTGAGGTAGTCCGGCAGGATGCCGTGCCATTTGACGTACGCGGCGAAGTCGTGCACGTGACTCAGGAAGCGCACCGTCGCGGCCCTGCCCACGGCGGCCAGGTCCAGGGGGGCGCCGTAGCCGTCCAGCACGCGGCCGATGAGGGCGTCGTGGTCGAGGGTGGCGCGCCCGAACCGGCCGGCCAGCTCGCGAAACTCCACCAGTTCCCCGATGAGCCAGCCCACGTCGGACTCCGGCGCGCCGGCGCTCAGGTCCTCCCCGGTCAGCAGGGCGCCGTCGCGCTCGGCCGTCAGGGGCAGCAGGGTGCCCAGGCTGGGGGCGCCGTGCAGCAGCACGCGCGGCCGCGCCGGCGCGCACCACTCCGCGACCGCGGCACTGCGGCCGGGGCCGAGGATGTCGGCCGCGTGCCGGTGCAGCCGCGGCCCGGCGCCGGGCCCGTCCCCGTCCAGCAGCCACGACAGCAGCCGCCGCGGGCCCTCGGGGGCCGGCAGGCCGCCCCGCGGGGCCGGTGTGCCGTGCAGCCGGGCGAGGGTCGCGCCGGTCTGCGCCAGGGTGTCGGCGATCCGGGCCGTGCCCGACGCGCCCCGCAGGAAGACGCCCGCCAGCGAGCCGGCCTGATCGGTCCGGTAACTCACGCCGGCGCCGTCGCCCCGCTCGGGCAGCGCGAGCCTGACCGGTCCCGCGGGCAGCGCCCGGACGGCCGCGAGCACGGCGGCGCCGGGCACGCGCATCGCGTCGCGGCGCTCGGGCCCGGGCCGCCGGGTCCACAGGTAGTCGCCCTCGCCGTGCCGGACGATCGTGGTGTGCAGGAAGCCGGTGCCGAACGACTCGACGATCTCGCTCATCGCTCCTCCCGCTCGCGCAGTCGCTCCAGCTGTTCGATCAGGGTGGACAGGGGAGCGGCCGCCAGGGCGTCGCGCTCCCTGGTGTGGGTGCTCAGCGTGGGCACGGGGTCGGCGACCACGACGTTGGGCCGGTCCTTGAGCGCCGCGAGGTTGCGCCGGTGGGCGTAGGAGCCGGCCGCGCCGGGCGGCAGGGCGGGCGCGATCCCGATCAGCGCCGACGTGCACTGCAGCGCCAGCAGGGCCGGCGTGTCGCCGCAGCCGCCGGCGAACCGGCTCAAAAAGTGGTACGTCGCCGGGTAGACCAGGACGGTGTCGGGCCAGCTCGCGTACTCCACGTGCGGCGAGCCCGGCTCCGGGTCCTGCGGCCAGACGTCGAGCGGCACGTCCCTGCCGGTGATGGCCGCGACCGACTGCCGGGTCACGAAGCGCTCGGCGCTTCGGGTCAGCACCACCCGGACCTCCAGCCGCGGGTAGCCGTGCCGCAGCCAGTTGAGCCAGTACGGCAGGAAGGCGGCGCCGAGCGACCCGGTGGCGAGCACGAGCAGGCGTTCGGCGCCGAAGGGCGGCGCGCTAGTCATCGGTGTCGGTTCTCTCGGTGTCGGTTCTTTTGGTGTCGGTTCTCTCGGTGTCGGTTCTCTCGGTGTCGGCCAGCGCGTCGAGGATCTGCTCGGCGTCGGCCAGCGCGGCCTTGTACCCCTCGGTCCGCATCACCCCCGCCGGGTTGAGAACGATCTCCTCGACGCCCGCCTCGCGGTAATCGCGCAGGCGCTCGGCGACCTCCTGCGCCGTGCCGTACACGTAGACCCCCGCCTCCACCAGGGCGGCGGCGCCCGCGCGCGGGTCGGCCGGATCGGCGCTCACCCCGGCCCGCCTGAGCATGTCGGTGTAGTGCGGCGCCCGCAGGTGGTGTCCGGCACCGGCTTCCGCGAGCCTGCGCGGGTCGCGGCCGGCGTCGGCCAGCGCCACGTGCACGACGGCCGCGACGCGAGGCGGCGCGCCGCGGTGCGCCGCGCCCTCGGCCAGGGCGGGCACCAGCGTGTCGCGCAGGTAGGCGGGCGGCGTCATCCAGGTGATGGCCACGTCCGCCACGGCGCCGGCCTTGCGTGCCATGCCGGGGCGCAGCACGCCCAGGCCCACCTCGACGGGGGCGTGCCTCACCGGGGGCAGCCCGCCGCCGCCGGCGGCGTACGCCTCGCGGGAGGTGGGGGGGATCTCGCCGTCGAGGAGGGCGCGCAGCGCCCGGGCGTAGTCGGCCGCGGCCGTCGCGGGCCTGTCGTAGGGCGCGCCGCGCAGCGCCTTGACCAGCTCCGCGGTGGCGGCGCCGTACCCGGCGACGACGGGCCTGCCGGTGAGCACCGCCAGGCTGCGCGCCTGGGCCGCCGCCTCCAGCGGGTGGCGCAGCGGCATCAATGTCACCCCCAGCCCGGACGCCACCTTGATCCCCCGGCCCGCCAGGTAGGCGATCGTCTGGTGGGACTCGGCCATCACCGATTGCCCCAGCCAGAGCCGGCCGGCCAGGCCGCTTCTCACCAGTTCCCCGAAGGGCACGACCACATCGGGATGCGCGGGCTGGAGCGGGAACAGCAGTGCGGGAGCCATGAACCCTCCTAGGTGTGTGTCGCCTCCCGAGCCGTGGCGGCGCCGCGAGATCGCGGCGCC
>NZ_JBFAAE010000077.1:0-38259 GCF_040639575.1 Streptosporangium sp. NPDC023825
GGGTGGCGGGGTCGCCGTCCACCGCGTTCGCCCCGGCGTGCGCGCTGCCGCTCTCCACGCTGCTGACCGTGACGGGCTTGCCCCGCGCCAGGTCGGTGGCCGGTGGGTTGGAGGGACCGTCCTGCTTGATGCGGATGTTGCGGTAGCCGATGTCGAGCCCGTCGCCGTCGTTCTGGACGCCGATGTAGCCGTTGGCGATGTTCCGGGTGCTCGTGTAGTCGTTGATCTTGGTGCCGTTGAGGTAGATCTCGACGCGCTGCCCGTGCACCGCGATCTCGTAGGTGTTCCAGGAGCCGGGCGGGTTGAGCGCCGCGGCGCGCGCGGCCGTGTCGGGTGCCTTGAAGCCGTAGACGCTGCCCGTGGTCCGGGTGGGGTCGGCGTCCGAGGCGTCGATCTGGATCTCGTGTCCCAGGTCGACCGGCTGCCACGGGTCGTTGCCCGGGTCGGGGAAGCCGATGAAGACGCCGCCGTTGTCGTCGCCCGGCATCATCCAGTCGAGCTTGAGCGAGTAATTGGAGAAGGTCGAGACGGGGTACCAGAGCAGGCCCATGCCGCCGACCGAGGACAGCGTCCCGTTGGCCAGCGTGAAGCTGCCGGCGCCGGCCTGCCGCCACCGGTCGAGGCTGGCCTGCGTGCCGTCGAACAGCGACGTGTAGCCGGTCTCGGGGCGGCAGTCGGCGGCCTTCGCCTTCGCGGCGACCTGGATGCCGCCGAGCAGCATCTTCGTGAAGCCGGGGTCGGCGTAGGACTCGTCGGTGTGACCGAGGCCGGTGTACCAGGCCCGGCCGCCCTGGTAGTCCTGGCACCAGGTGATCGGGTGGTCGGCGCCCATGCCGCCGCCGCTGTAGGACGACTCGTCCAGGTTGGCCAGCACCTTGACGGCGGGGCGCGGGTTGGCGCGGTAGTTGTACCACTCGTCGGTGCGGGTCCAGGCGGGCGCCAGGTGCGAGGTGGACGGGTTCGCCCGGTCCTCGACGCGGATCGTCGCCTGCTGGGTGGCGGGGTGGGAGGCGAAGTACGCCCCCACCAGGCCGCCGTACCAGGGCCAGTCGTACTCGGTGTCGGCCGCGGCGTGGACGCCGACGTATCCGCCGCCGCTCGCGATGTAGGACTGGAAGGCGGTCTGCTGCGTCGCGTTGAGCACGTCGCCGGTGGTCGACAGCCAGATGACCGCCTGGTACTGGGCGAGGTTGGCGGTGGTGAAGGCGCCCGCGTCCTCCGTGGCGACCGCCGTGAAGCCGTTTGCCGCGCCGAGTTGCTGGATGGCGGAGATCCCGAGGGGGATGGAGGAGTGCCGGAAGCCGGCTGTCTTGGAGAAGATGAGGACCTTGGTCAGGGGGGCCGCGGAGGCGGTGCCGGGCAGCAGCGCGACGGCTCCGGTGATCATGACGGCCAGCGCGAGGAGAACCCGCGAGATCCGGCGCATACGTCTACTCCTAGGGGGGAGAGGAGCGCGCCGCCGCACCTGGTGACAACCTTTCGGCGGAGATGCCGAGACATTCGCCGCCGTACGACAAAAGATTCGCACGGGCTGGCGAAAGCGTCAATGCATGGGAGCGCTAACAGGCGATTCGCCTTAAGATGATCTTGATACATCGGATGTATTTATTTGCGGCGCGCTGTAATTTCCGGACGGGATGGACAAAATACGGCCTGGTCAGCGGCTTGTCGTGATCGAGGGGCTGGCTTTTCCTGTCCAAAGGGGATATTTCATATCTTGACGTGCGCAGACGTCCGATGTTAACTACGGCTGACAGATCCGATCTACCAAATGTGAAGCAGGCCCGGCCTGTGATCACAGGTGTCCTGGTGACGGATCTGTACCCACGGGGAAGTCAGGGAGCCGCCGCCGGTCGCCGATTGCCGGCGGCGGCTCCCTGACTCCCCGGCGTACTCCCCTCGCATCGTCACCCACCGGCCGCCCCGTCCCGCCGAAGCGACCTGCTCCCCCCAGGCGGAGGCGCCGGCCACGCAGGTGGGTGAGTCGCGCGCTTGGTCAGGGCGGGGCGGCGTGGCCGCCGTCCCCGGTGGCGATTAAGGAAGATCATGTCGAGAAAACCAGTACGCCTCTTACTCATGTGGTTCCTCGTGACATGCCTCGCCTCGGTCGGCATGGCCGTGCCGGCGTGGGCGGCACCGGGTGACACGGCCTTCGACCAGGCGACCGGGGTGCTGAGGGTCAACCACGGGTCGTACCTGTCGAAGCACGACATCGTCTACAACCGCCCCAACACCGACCCGGTCCAGGGCCTGACCGTCGGCAACGGCCGTACCGGGGCGATGGCCTGGAACCAGAACGGGCTGACGATGCAGGTGTCGGGGGTGGACCTGTCGCCGCAGTCGACCTACGCGGCGGGCCTGGCGAACCTCAGCACCACCCCGGCCATGGACACCGGGTACACGACCTTCCAGCAGCGGCTGTCGCTGTACGACGGGACGCTGACCACCAGGTACGACTCCAACCGGACCGTGACCGTGATGGGGTCGCCGAACTCCGAGGTCATGGGCATCCACGTCGAGGACACCCGGGGCGGCGTGTCCAACGTGGCGTTCGACCTCAGCATGTGGGACCCGGCCACCGTCCAGAACATCGCGGACGTGCCCGACCTGAACACCTGGCGGACGATCTCCACCTTCTCCGACGCCGGCGTGGCCGGATTCAGCCGGGGCCAGACCGACGCGAACGGCTTCGGCTACACCATGGCCGCCACCGTCGAGGGCGCGAACTTCACCACCCAGGTCGTGGACGGCAGGAAGGTGCGGCTGAACATCACGCCCACCTCCAGCTACACGATCTGGTTCACCGCCGCGAGCCGGATCAACGCCCCCAACCGCGACTCGGTGGCCCAGGCCCGCAGCCAGCTCACCTCGGTCAAGAACACCGGCTACACCACCACGTTCGACAACTACCGCAACTGGTGGCACGCGTTCTGGGCCAAGTCGTTCGTCCAGTACTCCAACTCCAACCGCGACGCCGACTACCTGGAGAACGTCTACTACCTCAGCACGTACATGATCGCCGCGGGCGGCTACGGCAACTACCCGCTGCACTTCATCAACGGTGTCTTCCGCGCCACGCAGGACAACTCCAAGTGGAGCAACGCCTACTGGTACTGGAACCAGCGGGACGTCTACAACTCCTTCCTCGCCTCCAACCACGCCGACCTGATGAACACCTTCAACCGGCTCTACAGCCGTAACTACACCGCGCTGAAGGCGTACACGCAGACGAGGTACGGGATCGACGCACTGTGGGTGCCCGAGACCATGGGCTGGGACGGCAACGCGCGCGGCACGGTCGACAGCGACTACACCAAGAACATCCTGACGACCGGCTACCAGGCCGCGTACAACATGTACCTGCAGTACCGCTACACCAACGACGCGAACTACCTGCGGGACGTGGCGTACCCGTACATGCGGGAGACCGCGAAGCTCTACAAGGGCCTGCTGTCCTTCGACGGGCCGACCGGCAAGTACTACATGGCCAACTCCCACTCCCACGAGACGTACTGGAACGTCCGCAACGCGATCACCGACCTGGCCGCGGTGCGCAGCATCTTCCCGCTGACGATCCAGGTCAGCCAGCAGCTCGGCCTCGACGCCGGGCTGCGCGCCGACTGGCAGAACATCGTGAACAACCTCGTCGCCTACCCGACGGGCAACGGCGCCTACCTGCCCCACGAGCCGCCGATCTCGCAGACGAGGAACAACGAGAACGTCGCCTCGGAGCTGATCTGGCCGTACAACATCACCGGCATCGGCTACCCCGACTACCAGACCGCGCTGAACACCTGGAACCAGCGGCCGTTCCCCTACGGCAACGTCTGGTCCAACGACGCGGTGCAGGCGGCCCGCCTCGGTCTCGGCGACCAGGCGTACCAGGGCATGAAGACGATGCTGCAGAAGTACCAGAACCACCCCAACGGCATGACGACCAACACCAACGGCGTCTTCGAGTATCTCGGCGTGCACCTGTCGGCGCTGAACGAGTCGCTCATGCAGAGCTACAACGACAGGATCAGGGTGTTCCCCGCGGTGCCGGGCGACTCCTCCTTCGTCGGCAGGTTCACCCTCCTGGCCAAGGACGGCTTTTTGGTCAGCTCCGAGCGCGAGGCGGGGGAGATCAAGTACGTCGGGCTCAGGAGCCTGCACGGCAAGCAGGCCACGGTGGTCAACCCCTGGGGCACCCAGCAGATCCGGGTGCGCCGCGCCTCCGACAACGCCATCCTGACCACCGTCTCCACCGGCGAGGTCTCCTTCGCCACCGCCGCCGGCACCGTGTACGTCGTGGAGCGGACCGCCAAGCCGCTGAGCGGCTACGCCGCGACGACGCTGACCGGCTCCGCCAACCTGGGCGTCAAGGCCCTGAGCGGCACCGCCTCGACCCTGGGCCTGCCGGGCGGCACGAGCAACGGGACGATCAGCCTGCGCTCCAAGGCGAACGGTCTCTACGTCACCGCCTCCAACGGCTCGCCGCTGATCGCGAACGGGACGTCCACCGGGACGGCGCAGCAGTTCGAGCGGGTCAACCAGAGCGACGGCACCGTCGCGCTGCGCGCGAAGATCAACAACAGGTTCGTGGCCGCGGAGGGCGCCGGAGCCCAGCCGCTGATCGCCGACCGCGACGCGGTGGGCCCCTGGGAGGTCTTCCAGCTCATCACCAACCCGGACGGTTCGGTCAGCCTCAGGGCACAGGTCAACAGCAAGCTCGTGTGCGCCGAGGGCGGCGGCGCCCAGCCGCTCATCGCCAACCGTGACGCGGTCGGCCCCTGGGAGAGCTTCGACCTGATAAATAACTAAATCAGCGGATTTTTAGGGAAACCGAGTTCGGCGGGGCACCCCGACCCGCCGGACTCGCTCTCCGCCTTTCCCGCCGGTCACCCGATCCGTGATACCAGCTCCGTCTTTCTCGCGGGTCACCTGATCCGTGACGCCGGCTCTCCGTCTTTCTCGCCGGTCACCTGATCCGCGACGCCCGCTCTCCGTCATTTCCCGCCGTTCGCCCGGCCCCCGGGCCCCGTCTCCGTCATTCCCGCCGACCGTCAGAGCTGTCACGCCCGGGCGTTCTCGTCGTCATTCGCCGTGATGGGAGTGTCCGATCCCCGCCAAGGGCCGAGGCCGTTTTCCCGGACCCCGGCACCCATTGGAACACCAGGCTCCGCGCCCGCCCCAGACGTCTCGCTTTCATCCGGCTATTCCCTTCAGAATGGATACATCGGATAAAGTCCCTATCGGGAAGACGCGAAAGGATGCGGGTTTGAACCGCTTTCCACGGGTTCTCGGGATTCGCAGGGGATATGACCCGGGCCAGGTGGACCTGCTGGTCCGCCGGATCGAGGGGACCCTCGGCAGGGGCGTCCCGGAAGGTGAGCCGGTCACCGCGGACGAGATCCGCGACGCCCGGTTCCGCACCAGGCTCGGCGGCTACAACGAGGTCGCCGTCGACTTCGCGCTCGAGGCCTTCATCGTGGCGATCGAGACCCGGCCCACCGGCACGGACGGGCGCCCGGTCGTCCCCGCCCGCCGTGCCGCGCCCGAAGAACTCGAGCGGGAGGAGCACGAGGACCGCGCCGCCCGGGTCGAGCGGGTCGCCTTCCGGCCGGGACGGCTCGGTATGGGCTACAACGAGGACGAGGTCGACGCCTTCCTCGACCGGATCGTGGCCACCCTGCGCGGCACCACCGACACGCCCCTCACCCCGAGTGACGTGCGCGAGGCGAGGTTCGCCACGGTGATGCTGAGGCCTGGGTACGCGATCGCCGAGGTCGACGAGTTCCTCGACGAGCTCGCGGGCGTCCTGGAGCACCGTCGTCCGGGCGGCGACGACGCCTTCCGTGATCCGTCGGCCGGCGACGCCTCTCGCGGCCTTTAGCGGCACGGGTTCCCCCGGCCTTCACCGGCACGGGCTCTCCCGGCTCCGCCGGCCCACGGCGGGGCGGCCGGACGCGGAAGCGCCGGAGCGCGCGCCGGGACCCGTCAGCGGGTACCCCAGGAGTAGGTCTGCTTGTGAAGCTTGAGATAGACGAAGGTCTCGGTGGCGCGGACGGTGGGGATGGCCCGGATCTTGCCGAGGATCTCCAGGAGATGCTGGTCGCTCTCGCAGACGACCTCGACCATGATGTCCAGCGACCCGGCGGTCAGCACGACGTAGTCGATCTCCCTGATGGCCGACAGCTCGTCGGCCACCGTCTCCAGGTCGCCCTCGCACTTGATGCCGATCATGGCCTGGCGGGGGAAGCCCAGGGTGAGCGGGTCGGTCACCGCGACGATCTGCATCACCCCCGCGTCGAGCAGGCGCTGGACCCGCTGGCGCACGGCGGCCTCGGAGAGCCCCACCGCCTTGCCGATCGCGGCGTACGGCTTGCGCCCGTCCGTCTGCAGCTGCTCGATGATCTGCTTGGAGATCTCGTCGAGGACGACGGGGCCGGGCCTGGCGTCGTTTTCGCGGCGAACCTTGGGCGGCGTCGTCATGGGCGCTCCCTGGCGTCATGTTGCGGGGCTGTTGCCGTCATGTTGCGGCTCCGATGCGACATGCTGTCAGTTCCGGTGCTTCTGTCAAGCGATTTCGTAGCAATTTGGTATCTTAACAACGAAATCCCTTGTCGTAAGGCTGTCGCTCTGTAAGAGTCGCGACAACTCAGCCCCGATCCTTAGGAGGCCGACGGTGACCACCCCGGTTGAGACCAGCGAATTCCCTCGCCTGCGGAACTACATCGGCGGCGAACTCGTGGAGGCCAGGAGCGACCGGTTCTCCGACGTCATCGATCCATGCACGGGCGAGATCTACCTTAAGGCCCCCGTCTCGGGTCCCGAGGACGTCGACGCGGCCTATGCCGCCGCCGCGGCCGCGTTCGAGTCGTGGAGCCGGGCCACCCCGGGCGAGCGCGCCAACCTCCTCCTGAAGGTGGCCGACGCGATCGACGCGCGGGCCGAGGAGCTGAACGAGGCCGAGTGCCGCAACACCGGCAAGCCGCGCGCCCGGATGGCCGAGGACGAGACCCCGATCGCCGCCGACCACTTCCGCTTCTTCGCGGGGGCCGCGCGCACGCTGGAGGGCCCGACGTCGGGCGAGTTCCTCGCCGACCACACCTCCGTCATCCGGCACGAGCCGATCGGCGTGGTGGGCCAGGTCACCCCCTGGAACTACCCGATGATGATGGCGGTCTGGAAGATCGCCCCGGCGCTCGCCGCGGGCAACACCGTGGTGCTCAAGCCCTCGGACACCACCCCCGTCTCCACGGTCAAGCTGGCCGAGATCCTCGGTGACGTCCTGCCGAAGGGCGTCTTCAACGTCGTCGTCGGCGACAGGGAGACCGGCGCGCTGGTCGTCGGCCACCCGACCGCGTCGATGGTCGCGATCACCGGTTCGGTCGGCGCGGGCATGGCCGTGGCCAGGAGCGCCGCCGACGACCTCAAGCGGGTGCACCTGGAGCTGGGCGGCAAGGCGCCCGTCGTCGTGTTCGACGACGTCAGGGACCTCAAGTCCGCCGCGGAGTCCATCGCCACCGCGGGCCTGTACAACGCCGGGCAGGACTGCACCGCGGCCTGCCGCGTGCTGGTCCACGAGGACGTCCACGACGAGTTCGTGGCCGCGCTCACCGAGGCGGCGGCGAGCACCGTGACCGGCGACCTCTCCGACGAGGACGCCCTCTACGGCCCGCTCAACAACGCCGACCAGCTGGCCCGCGTCACCGGCTTCATCGACCGGGTCCCCGGCCACGCCAAGGTCCTGACCGGCGGGAACCGGATCGGCGACCGGGGCTACTTCTTCGCCCCCACCGTCGTCGACGGCCTCAGGCAGGACGACGAGATGGTGCAGAACGAGGTGTTCGGGCCGGTGATCACCGTCCAGACCTTCTCCGACGAGGCCGACGCGGTCGCCAAGGCCAACGGCGTCAAGTACGGCCTGTCCGGCTCGGTGTGGACCTCCGACCACGGCCGGGCGATGCGGGTGTCGAACCGCCTCGACTTCGGCGTGGTATGGGTCAACACCCATATCCCGTTCGTCTCGGAGATGCCGCACGGAGGCTTCAAGCACTCCGGCTACGGCAAGGACCTGTCCGTTTTCGGGCTGCACGACTACATGCGCGTCAAGCACGTCATGCACTACATCGGCGAATAGCCGCGAACAGAGGGATAAGCCTGGAATGACCGAAATCCAGGCGGGTACGGAGACGGCCGACACCGTCTCCCGCCCGCCCCACGTACCCGCGATCGAACTTGACGGGGTCGTCAAGGAGTACGTCTCCCACGGCGAGGTCGTCCAGGCGGTCAGGGGTGTCACCCTGTCGATCGCCGAGGGGGAGTTCTTCTCGCTCCTCGGCCCCTCGGGCTGCGGCAAGACCACCACCATGCGCATGATCGCCGGCTTCGAGGACCCCTCGCGCGGCACCGTGCGGCTGCACGGCCAGGACGTCACCGACGTCCCCCCCAACAAGCGCGACGTCAACATGGTCTTCCAGTCGTACGCCCTCTTCCCGCACATGAACGTCTGGGAGAACGTCGCGTTCGGCCTCCGGCGCAAGAAGGTGGCCGACGCCGAGATCAAGCGCCGGGTCGGGGAGATCCTGGAGATCGTCGATCTCACCGGGCGGGAGAAACGCCGCCCCCGGGAGATGTCCGGAGGCCAGCAGCAGCGGGTCGCCCTCGCCCGCGCCCTGGTCAACAACCCCCGCGCGCTCCTGCTGGACGAGCCGCTCGGCGCCCTCGACCTCAAGCTCCGCCAGGCCATGCAGATCGAGCTCAAGCGCATCCAGCGCGAGGTCGGCATCACCTTCGTGTACGTCACCCACGACCAGAGCGAGGCGCTCACGATGAGTGACCGCATCGCCGTCATGAACGACGGCCAGGTCGAGCAGCTCGGTACCCCCAGAGAGATCTACGAGCGGCCCGCGAGCGCTTTCGTGGCCGGGTTCATCGGCACGTCCAACCTGCTCAGCGGCACCGTCGACCGTTTTCAGTCCGGCTTCGCGGTGCTTAAGCTGGGTGATGACGACCACGTCCTCGCCGAGGGCGGATCGTTCCGTGCCGGGGAACCGATCGCGATCACGGTGCGCCCGGAGAAGATCAGAATTACCACGGAGGAGCCCACCGGCGACCTCAGCGTCGTGCGAGGCACCGTCTCAGAGGTGGTCTATCTGGGGCTTTACACCAGCTACACGGTCTGCCTGGCCCACGGCGCAGAGGTGACCGTCTTCCAGCAGAACGCACTCGACAGCGCGAGCACGGCGGAGCGTGGCGACGCCGTCTGGCTGTCGTGGCTGCCGCACCACTCGTACGCGATCGGAAGTTGAGCTCGACATGGACCCCCGCACGAACCCCGCCTTTCTGCGAGGCATGACGCAGAGCCGCTCCGTCACGCGCCGTGACGCCCTCCGCCTCGGCGGGCTGTCGGCCGCGGCCCTCGCCCTCGCCGCCTGCGGCGTGGAGGGCAAGAAGGTGGCGGCCGTCCCCCCCAGGGACGCCATCGCCGAATACTGGGGCTCCAAGAAGAAGAACGGCACGCTGCGCTTCGCCAACTGGCCGCTCTACATCGACAAGGACGGCAAGCGGTACCCCTCGCTGGAGCTGTTCACCGCCGACACCGGCATCCAGGTGGCCTACCAGGAGGCCATCCAGGACAACAGCACGTTCTTCGGCAAGGTCCAGCCGCTGCTCGCCGCCAACAACGACATCGGCTACGACCTGATGGTCCTGACCAACGGCCTCCAGCTGAGCAAGGCCATCGCGCTGGGTTACCTCGTCCCCCTCGACCACTCCAAGCTGCCGAACTTCGCGGCCAACGCGAGCTCCGCGGTGAAGAACCCCACCTGGGACCCCAACAACGCCCACACGATCCCGTGGACGGTCGGCGTCACCGGCATCGCCTACAACCCCAAGTACGTGGACGAGGTCAAGAGCATCCAGGACCTCTGGAACCCCAAGTACAAGGGCAAGGTCGGCATGATGCTCGACACCCAGGAGGTCGCCAACTTCGGCCTGTTCGCCCTGGGCATCGACCCCGACAAGTCCACCGAGGCCGACTGGAAGAAGGCCGGGGCGAAGCTCAAGGAGCAGCGCGACGCGGGCCTGGTGCGCAAGTACTACGAGAACGACTACGTCGACGCCCTCGCCAGGGGCGACATCTGGATCACCATGGCCTGGTCGGGCGACATCTTCCAGCAGGTCGCCGAGGGCAAGGACCTGAGGTTCGTGGTGCCCGACGAGGGCGGCACGATCTGGACCGACAACATGTGCATCCCCAAGACCGCGCAGAACCCGGTCGACGCGCTGACCCTGATGGACTACGTCTACCAGCCCAAGATCGCCACGATGCTGGTCGAGTACATCAACTACATCACGCCGGTCTCCTCCGCCAAGGACCTCGTCCTCGCCGACGCCGCCAAGGCCAAGGGCGACGAGAGGAAGGCGCTGGAGCAGATCGCCGAGAGCCCGCTGATCTTCCCCTCCGAGGCGGACATGGCCAAGCTGCGGTCGTACAAGACGCTCACCTCCGCCGAGGAGAAGATCTTCGAGGACATCTTCCAGCCGGTCACGCAGGGCTAGGCCGATGAGAGAGCGACTCGGACCTGAGGGGACGGTCGGCCGGTGAAGCGCCTCGCCCCCTATCTGCTCATCCTGCCCGGCGGGCTCTGGCTCGCGATCTTCCTGGTGGTGCCGATGGTCTTCATGGCCTCGGTCTCCATCCAGGAGGGCAACGTGGTCGACGGATTCGCCCAGACGTTCAACTTCGCGGTGTACGGCGACGTCCTGGCGCAGTACCAGACGCAGTTCCTGCGCTCGGCCGGGTACGGGCTGGTCGCGACCGTCATCTCCATCGCGCTGGCCTACCCGATGGCCTACTGGATCGCCTTCAAGGGCGGCAGCCGCAAGTCGACCTACCTGCTGCTGGTGCTGCTGCCGTTCTTCGTGTCGTTCGTGCTGCGCACGGTCTCGTGGAAGTTCATGCTCGCCGACGACGGCATGCTGCTGGGGCCGCTGAAGTCGGCGGGGCTGCTGCCCGAGGACTTCCACGTGCTGCAGACGACGTTCGCGGTGATCGGCGGGCTGGTCTACAACTACCTGCCGTTCATGATCCTGCCGATCTACGTCGCGCTGGAGCGGGTGGACCCCAAGGTCGTCGAGGCCGCCCAGGACCTCTACGCGGGCAAACGGGAGGCGTTCACCAGGATCGTGCTGCCGCTCTCGCTGCCGGGCGTGTTCGCCGGGGTGCTGATGACGTTCGTCCCGATGACCGCCGACTACGTCAACGCGGGCATCCTCGGCGGCCCGGAGAACACGATGATCGGCAACATCATCCAGCTCGAGTATCTGGTCAACAACGACTACCCGACCGCCGCCGCGCTGTCGTTCACGCTGATGGCGGCGATGCTGGTCGGCATCTTCGTCTACGCCAAGGCGCTCGGCACCGAGAACGTCCTGGAGGCGGCGGCCCGATGAGCGGCACCATCGACGTCACGGAGGCCCCGGCGGCGGACGCGCCCGCCGGGCGGAAGGCCCCGCGGGCCCGCAGGAGGCTGGGCGACCGGCTGCTCTTCGGCTACGTCTGGCTGATCCTGATCTGGCTGTTCCTGCCGATCGCCATCATGATCGCGTTCGGCTTCAACGACACCCAGAGCAAGTCGAACGTGACCTGGCAGGGCTTCACCCTCCAGTGGTGGGGCCGCCTGGACGAGTACCCCCAGCTGCTCGAGGCCGTGACCAACTCCCTCAAGATCGCCTTGCTCTCCACGGTGATCACGACGGTGCTCGGCACGCTCATGGGCCTGGCCCTGGGCCGCTACCGGTTCCGCGGGCAGGGCGCCACCAACCTGGTGATGTTCGCCGCGATCGCCTCGCCCGAGCTGGTCATGGGCGCCTCGCTGCTGTCGCTGTTCGTCAGCGTCGGCGTGCAGACCGGCTTCGCGACCGTGGTCGTCGCGCACGTGCTGTTCTCGCTCTCCTTCGTGGCGATCACCGTGCGGGCCCGGGTGATCGGGCTCGACCGGTCGATCGAGGAGGCGGCGCGCGACCTGGGCGCGTCCACCTGGACGACGTTCTGGCGGATCACCTTCCCGATGATCCTGCCCGGCGTCGTCTCGGGCGCGCTGCTGGCCTTCGCCCTGTCCATCGACGACTTCGTGATCACCCAGTTCACCAGCGGCGCCGTCCAGACGTTCCCGCTGTGGATCTGGGGCGCCACCCGCATCGGGGTGCCGCCTCAGGTCAACGTCATCGGAACGCTTATATTCGCGGTAGGCGTCGCCATCGCCGTGGTCAACACGGTCACCGCGCGCCGCCGCACCTAGCCTTCGCCGAGCCCCGTGCCCTCACCGGGTGGCACGGGGCTTCGGTGTACCCGGGCTCCCGGATCCCCGGGTCCCGGGTTCCCGGCGGCGAAGGCCGCGGCGGACAATATCCCGGCGGAGAACAGATTCCCGGCAGAGAACAGGGAGGCGAGATCGGACACAGGCGGGGGGAACCCGCGCGTGATCTCCATGATCACGCGATACACACAAAGACAACCTGACTCACGTAGGGAAGTGAGATTTGTGGATCCGCTGAAGGCTCTTGCTGATGCGGAGCGCAAGCCGTACTGGCTCGACAGTCCGGCGAAACCCGAGCCGCTGGCGCGGCTCTTCGGCGAGACCACCGCCGACCTGGCGGTGGTCGGCGGCGGCTTCTCGGGGCTCTGGACCGCCCTGATGGCCAAGGAGCGCGACCCCTCGCTCGACGTCGTCCTCCTCGAGGGGCGCAGGGTCGGCTGGGCGGCGTCCGGCCGCAACGGCGGCTTCGCGATGGCCACGCTGACCCACGGCATCGCCAACGGGCTGGAGCGCTGGCCCGAGGAGATCTCCACGCTCGAACGCCTCGGCGTCGACAACCTCGACGAGATCGGCGAGGCGGTCGCCGGATACGGCATCGACTGCGGCTACGAGCGCACCGGCGAGCTGCACGTGGCCACCGAGCCGTGGCAGCTGGAGGAGATGAACCGCAACGTCGGCATCGCCCGCGACCTGGGCGCCCGCTTCGACGTCCTCGACACGGAACAGGTGCGGGCGGAGGTGAACTCGCCCACGTACATCGGGGGCCACTGGGAGCGCGACGGCTGCGCCATGCTCGACCCCGCCCGGCTGGCCTGGGGGCTCCGGCAGGCCTGCCTCTCGCTGGGCGTGCGCATCCACGAGCGCACGCCGGTACGCACCATGAGGGACACCCCGACGAGCCTGGACCTGATCACCCCGCACGGCAGCGTCAGGGCGCGCAAGGTGGCGCTCGGCACCGGCGTGTTCCAGCCGCTGCTGCGGCGGCTGAAGCACTTCCTGGTGCCGGTCTACGACTACGCGCTGATGACCGAGCCGCTCTCGGCCGGCCAGCTGGCCTCGGTGGGCTGGCACAACCGGCAGGGGGTCGGGGACGCGGCCAACCAGTTCCACTACTACCGGCTGACCGAGGACAACCGGATCCTGTGGGGCGGTTACGACGCGGTCTACTACAACGGCGGCATGATCAAGCCCGAGTACGAGCAGCGCGACGAGACCTTCGTCAAGCTGGCGGAACACTTCTCCACCACGTTCCCCCAGCTGTCCGGGCTGCGCTTCACCCACAGGTGGGGCGGCGTCATCGACACCTGCAGCCGGTTCAGCGCCTTCTACGGCCGGTCGCACGGCGGGCGACTCGCCTACGCCGCCGGATACACCGGCATGGGCGTCGGCGCGACCCGGTTCGGGGCGAACGTCATGCTCGACCTGCTCGCCGGAGAGCGGACCGAGCGGACCGAGCTCCGGATGGTCAAGGAGAAGCCCGTCCCGTTCCCGCCCGAGCCGGTCCGCTCGGCCGGGATCCAGATGACCCGCTGGTCGATCGCCCAGGCCGACCTGCACCAGGGGCGCCGCAACCTCTGGCTGCGGACCCTGGACCGGATGGGTCTCGGCTTCGACTCCTGAGGTTCCCGAGGTTCCCGAGGTTCCCGAGGTTCCCGAGGGCCGTCCCCGTCCCCGCTCCCGGCTCAGGCCGGACGGGCGGGGGCGGGGACGGCCGTGGGACGGCGAGGGACGGGGACGGCCGGGTCCGGGGCCGGTGGGGGGAACGCCGTTGGCTTCCGCAGCGCGGGCCGTACAGACTTGGAGCATGTCCGAAAAGGTGAAGTTCACCGCCGGAGGGATCACCCTCGTCGGCGACCTGCGGATTCCGGCGGCGCCGGGCCCGCACCCCGCCCTGGTCCTCACGGGCCCGTTCACCGGCACCCGCGACCAGGTCACCGGCCTGTACGCCGCCCGGCTGGCCGAGGCGGGATACGCGACGCTGGCCTTCGACCACCGCAACTGGGGGGAGTCGGGCGGGGAGCCGCGCAACCACGAGGACGCCCAGGGCAAGCTGGAGGACCTGCGGGCCGCGGTCTCGCTGCTGCGCTCGCGCCCCGAGGTGGACGGCGACAGGATCGGCGCGGTCGGGATCTGCCTCGGCGGGGGCTACGCGCTCAAGTTCAGCGCGTTCGACCCCCGGGTGAAGGCGTTCGCGGGCATCGCGGGGGCCTACAACAACCCCTACGGCATGCGCGCCGGAATGTCGCCCGCCGGGTACCAGGAGGCGCTGGCCTCGTTCACGGCGGTGCTGGAGCGCCAGGACGGGGGTGGTGAGGTGGAGTACCTGCCCGCGGTGGCCGAGGAGGGGGAGGCGGCGATGCCGGGCGACGAGCCGTTCGCCTACTACGGCACCCCCAGGGGCGCCTCGGAGCACTGGCGCAACGAGGTCACCCGGGCCTCCGTCCGCGAGCTGATCACCATGGACAACATGACGGGCGCCGACTTCCTGTCGCCCAAGCCCGGCCTGATCGTGCACGGCGTGGTCGACCGCTTCTGCTCGCCCGAGGGGGCCGAGGAGGCGTACCGGCGGATGGACGAGCCCAAGAGGCTCGTCTGGCTGGACGCCAGGCTGCACATCGACCTCTACGACGCGGAACCGCACGTCACCCGGGCGGTCGAGGCGGCCGCCGCGTTCTTCGGCGAGCACCTCTGAACGCGATGTACGTCCTCGGGCTGGACGTCGGCGGGACCTCCTCGCGGGCCCTCCTGCTCGACGCCTCGGGGCGGCGGGCCGGGTACGGGAGGGCGCCGGGCGGCAATCCCGCGGCCCACGGCAACGCCGTCGCGGTGGCCAACATCGGCCTGGCGCTGGAGCTCGCCCTGCGCGGGACCGACCCGGGCCTGGTGGCCGGGGCGGTGATCGGGCTGGCGGGCGGCGGGGCGCTGGACCGCCTGGTGTTCGACCCCATGTGGGCCGCCGCCGGCCTGCGCGTCCCGCCCCGGCTCACCGGCGACCTGGGCATCGCCTTCGCCGCCGGCACGGCGGAACCGCGCGGCACCGCGCTCATCGCCGGGACCGGCGCCATCGCCGCCAGGATCGAGGACGGCGAGCCGGTGACGATCGCCGACGGGCTCGGCTGGCTGCTGGGCGACCAGGGCTCCGGGTTCTGGCTGGGCAGGGAGGCGGCCGGCGCCGCCGCCCACGCCCTCAGCCGGGGGGACGCGGGCGGCAGGCTCACCCGCCTCGTCACCGACGCCCTCCTGGAGGACGAGGTCTCGGGGCCGGCGGTCGCCGAGATGGGAGAGGGCGGCGCGGGCACGGTGGAGGGGATGCGGGCACTGGCGATCAGGCTGGTGGTCCGCGCGCAGTCACGGCCCCCGCTGGAGCTGGCCAGGCTCGCCCCGCTCGTCAGCCGGGCGGCGGCGGAGGGGGACCCGGCCGCCCTGAGGATCGTGTCCACCGCGGCCCGGCTGCTCTGCGAGACGGTGGCCGAGGTCCGCCGGCCGGGCGAGACGAGCCCGATCGTGCTGGCCGGGAGCGTGCTGACCAGCGAGGGACCGGTTGCCTCCGCCGTACGGGAGAGGCTGGGTCCCTCGACGGTCCTGGCGGGCGACGGCGCGGCGGCGGCGGCGTGGCTGGCCGGGCGCAAGGCGTTCGGCTGGGACCCGGCGACCGCCGCCCGGCTGCACGCCCGCGTCGTCTCCGGAGACTGACCGGGCTTCGTTTCCGTCGGTCCGGGTGGTCCGAGCGATCTGAGCGGTCCGGCGGGCCGGAACCCGGTCCGGGTACACACATCGATGTACGTCCCGGATGGGCCTGCGTGACGATGTCCGCGGGCCCTCCGGACGGGATCGTGGAAGGCGTGACAAGTCGCCGCATAGAAGTGCTCGACCTGCTCAGGGGGATCGCCATCGTCGGCACCCTGGGCACGAACATCTGGATCTTCACCGACCCCGGAGGCCCCGCCGACGTCATGGGGGCGCTGGGCCGGCCGGAAACCGTGGAGACCCTTCTCCGCTTCCTCACCAACGGCAAGTTCCTCGCGCTGCTCACCCTGCTCTTCGGGGTCGGGCTCGAACTCCAGTACCGCTCGGCCGCCCGCCGTGGCGCGCCGTGGCCCGGCTGGTACCTGTGGCGGGCCGGGCTGCTGTTCGTCGAGGGCCTGATCCACTACCTGCTGATCTTCGAGTTCGACGTGCTGATGGGCTACGCGCTGACCTCGGTCATCGTGGCGTACCTGATCGGCAGGAGCGACCGCGTGGTCAAGGCGTGGATGATCACCGTCGGGACGGTGTTCGCCGCGCTGATCGGCCTGCTCACCGCCGGCATGCTCGCCGCCCCGGCGAGCACGGGCGGCGGGCCGGAGTCGTCCACGCTCTTCACCGACGGCACCTACCCGCAGCAGGTCGCCGCCCGGGTCGAGATGTTCGGCCTCTACCGGATCGAGATCGTCCTCATCGTCCCGATGGGCATCGTGCTGTTCCTGCTCGGCTCCCGGCTGATGCGCGCCGGGGTGCTCGAGGACTCGGAGCGGGGCGCCTCGCTGCGCCGGAGGCTCGTGGTCGCCGGACTCGCCGTGGCCCTGCCGCTCAACCTGGTCACCTCCTTCGCCGGCCCCGGCTGGTTCCTGGTGGACCGCTACCTGCTGCCCCCGGTGGTGGCGCTGGGCCTGCTCGGTCTCGTCGCGACCCTCGCGCGGCGGGCGACCGGCGCCCCCGGCGTGCTGAGGCGAGGGCTGAACAACGTCGGCCGTACCGCCCTGAGCTCCTACATCTTCCAGAACCTGGTCGCCTCGGCGCTCTGTTACGGCTGGGGACTCGGCCTGGCCGCGTCGCTCGACGAGCTGCGGCCGTGGTGGGTCCTGGCGGCCTGGGCGGGCATCTGCGCGCTCTTCATGACGCTGTCCACGCTGTGGCTGCGGCGCTTCGAACGGGGTCCCGTCGAGACGCTCTGGCAGTGGGCGTACCTGGCGCCACAGGGACGCTCGAAGAACTCTGATGAAACAGTAGAAGTTTCCACAAAACGGTAGGGCCGGGTTTGTCGCGAAGGGCTGCCGCCACAGCCGCGGCCCTTCTGCGGAACAGCCCCGCTAGGAGGCCGCCGGGATTCCCGCCCCGGTGGCCTCACCGGCGGGAGCCCGCCCGCCGCGCCGCCACAGGATCACCACCGCTCCAGCCGCCACCACGACCAGCACGCCCGCCCCGGCGAGCCACGTCCACGGAACGGCCGTGCCGGCACCGGTCGCGAAGGAGGTGTCCCACAGCCTCACCGTCTTGTCGTCGCCGCCGGTGGCGAGGATCCTCCCGTCGGGAGCGAAGGCGGCCGACCAGACCGGACCCGCGTGGCCGGTGAGCGGGTCGCCGATCGGCCGCCGGGTCGCCAGGTCCCACAGCCGGACGACGGAACCGGTGCCCACGGCCAGGGTTCCGCCGTCAGGGCTGAGCGCGAGGGTGTGGATCTCGTCCGGATGGCCGGTGAGGGGGGCGCCGATCGGCCGGCGGGCCGTGACGTCCCAGAGGATCACCGTTTTGTCGCGGCCGCCGGTGGCGAGGGTCCTGCCGTCGGGGCCGAAGGCGACCGACCGCACCAGATCGGTGTGGCCGGTGAGGGGGTCGCCGATCCGCTGCCGGGTCGCGACGTCCCACAGGATCACCGTCGTGTCGTCGCCGCCGGTGGCGAGGGTCCTGCCGTCGGGGCTGAAGGCGACCGACTGCACCCAGTCGGTGTGGCCGGTGAGGGGGTCGCCGATCCGCTGCCGGGTCGTGACGTCCCAGAGGATCACCGTCGTGTCGGCACTGGCGGTGGCGAGGGTCCTGCCGTCGGGGCTGAAGGCGACCGACCGTATCCAGTCGGTGTGGCCGGTGAGGGGGTCGCCGCTCGGCTGCCGGGTCGCCGTGTCCCACAGGATCACCGTGTGGTCGCCGGAGTCGGTTCCCTCGCCGTTGTTGCCGCCACTGGCCAGGAGCCCGCCGTCCGGGCTGAACGCCATCGCCTCCACCGCCCTGGTGTGGCCTTTCATCGGGTCGCCGGCCGGTCGCCGGGTCCGGGTGTCCCACAGGATCACCGCGCCGTCGCCGTCGCCGCCTGCCAGCGTTCCGCCGTCGGGGCTGAACGCCACGACGTTCACCCTTTCCGTGTGTCCCCTGAGCTGGGCGACGCCGGTTACTTTCGCGGGGTCCGGCGAGGGCGGGAACAGGTAGGCCGCGGTGGCGGCGGTGACCAGGAGCGCCGCGGCCACCGCGATCGCGGGGCGGAGCCCGCGCCGGGGGGTGCGCGCCGGGACCCGCGCGGACTCGGTGGCGGCCGGAGAGGCGGTGGGGGACACGGCGGTGGGGGACGCGGCGGTGAACGGCAGGGTGACGGGCCGTACCTCCTCCTGGCGCGCGGTGGCGTGCGCCTCGGCCGGTGAGGAAGACGGTGAAGGAGACGGGGGAGGAGCGGGTGCGGGGGGAGCCGCGCGGTCGGCGACCCGGGTGTCGCCGTCGTCCGGCCCCGGCCCGGCGGAGGATTCACCTCCCGGCCCGGCGGAGGGTTCACCGGGTGCCGGGGCGGAGGCGATCTCGGCGAGCGCGGCGGCGGCCTGGGAGCCGGTGAGGCGCAGGGCTGGGTCCTTGCGCAGCAGCCCTTCCAGAACGGGCGCCAGAGGACCGGCGTGCACGGGCGGGGAGGGCGGCCGGGTGACGATCGAGACGTAGATCGATCCGTGCGTCGTGCCGCTGAACGGGCGGCGGCCCTCGACCGCGGCGTACAGGGTGGCGCCCAGCGACCACAGGTCCGACGCGGCGGTGGCGGGGTGGCCGTTGATCTGCTCGGGAGAGATGAAGGCAGGGGTGCCCAGGGTGACGCCGGCCCCGGTGAGGGTGACGTCTCCCTCGACGGCGGCGATCCCGAAGTCGGTCAGCACGACCCGCTCGCCTTCGAGCAGGACGTTGGCGGGTTTGATGTCGCGATGGGTGATCCCGGCGGAGTGCGCGACCGTCAGCGCCGCGAGGATCTGCCCGCCGATCGCCGCCACCCGCTGGGGCGGCAGGCGCCCCCGGGTTCTCAGCACCTCGTCCAGTGAGGGCCCGTCGACGATCTCTGTCACGATCCACGGGCGGCCGTCGGCCTCGACGACATGGTCGTGGACGGTGATGATCGCCGGATGTTTCAGCTGCGCCGCGGCGCGGGCCTCACGCTGCATCCGCTTGTAGAGCGTCTCGCGCGCGGAGATGTCCAGGTGATCGGGGAGGATGAGTTCCTTGACCGCCACCTGGCGGTGCAGGCTCTCGTCCCGGGCCCGCCACACCGTGCCCATTCCGCCGCGGCCCAGCACGTCTATCAGCCGGTATCGCCCGGCGACCAGCCTGCCCGCGTCGTTCGCCACGATAAGACCTTAACGACGGCATGGCGTGATAAGCCGCGAACGGGAACTGATCGTAACCGTGATGATGCCGAGCGTGGGCCGTCCGATCGGCGCGGCCGTCGCGTGAATTCTCAAGAACGCCCGGGGTGACCTCGGGAGATTCCGGCCGGCGAGGTTTTCGGCCGTTTCCTAGCCGTCCGCGGCGGTGCGGCGTCCGATGATGGGGCGCAGCACGTCCAGCACCGTCGCGTCCTCGATGGTCGAGGGGGCGGGCTCGTCGGAGCCCTCCGCGATGCCGCGCATGGTCTTGCGCAGGATCTTCCCCGACCGGGTCTTCGGCAGGGCCGGGACCACGTCCACCTGCCGGAAGGCCGCCACGGCGCCCACCTGCTCGCGGACGGCCAGGACCAGCTCGGCCCGCAGGGTCTCAGGGTCGATCTCCGTCCCGCTCTTCAGCACCACGAAACCGCGCGGCACCTGCCCCTTCAGCTCGTCGGCGACCCCGATGACCGCGCACTCGGCCACCGCCGGATGCGCGGCGAGCACCGCCTCCATGGACCCGGTCGACAGCCGGTGCCCGGCCACGTTGATCACGTCGTCGGTGCGGCCCATCACGAACAGGTAGCCGTCCTCGTCGAGGTGGCCGCCGTCGCCGGTCAGGTAGTGGCCGGGGAAGGCCGACAGGTAGGACCGCACGTAGCGCTCGTCGTCCTGCCAGAGGGTGGGGAGGGTGCCCGGCGGGAGCGGGAGCCGGATGCAGATCGCCCCCTCCTCTCCCGGGGCGCACTCGTCGCCGGAGGGCGTCAGCACGCGCACGTCGTACCCGGGGACGGGCACGGTGGGGGAGCCGGGCTTGACCGGCATGGGCTCCAGCCCGCGCAGGTTGGCGGCGACGGGCCAGCCGGTCTCGGTCTGCCACCAGTGGTCGACGACCGGCACGCCCAGCTTGCCGGCCGCCCAGTGGTAGGTGTCGGGGTCCAGGCGCTCACCGGCGAGGAACAGCGTCCGCAGCGACGAGATGTCGTACGCGCCGAGCAGGGCCGCCTCCGGGTCGGCCTTCCTGATGGCGCGGAACGCGGTCGGCGCGGTGAACAGCGCGTTCACCCGGTGCTCGGCGATCACCCGCCAGAACGCGCCCGCGTCGGGGGTGCCGACCGGCTTGCCCTCGTACAGCACGGTCGTGGCGCCGCGCAGCAGCGGCCCGTACACGATGTAGGAGTGCCCGACGACCCAGCCGACGTCGGAGGCCGCCCAGAACACCTCGCCCGGCGCGATGTCGTAGACGTTGGCCATGCTCCACAGCAGCGCCACCGCGTGCCCGCCGTTGTCGCGCACGACGCCCTTCGGCAGGCCGGTCGTGCCGCTGGTGTAGAGGATGTAGAGCGGGTCGGTCGCCCGTACCGGCACGCATTCGGCCGGTTCGGCCTTCGCGCTCGCCCAGTCGACGTCCCGCCCCTCCACCAGCTCGGCGGGGGCCTGCTCGCGCTGCATGATCACGCAGTGCGCGGGCGCGTGCGCGGCCAGCCCCAGCGCGGCGTCGAGCATCGGCTTGTACGGCACCACGCGCGAGGGCTCGATCCCGCAGGAGGCCGACACGACCACCTTGGGGCGCGCGTCGTCGATCCTGGCCGCCAGCTCCCTGGGCGCGAACCCGCCGAACACCACCGAGTGCACCGCCCCCAGCCGCGCGCACGCCAGCATGGCGATCACCGCCTCGGGCACCATCGGCATGTAGACCACCACCCGGTCGCCCTGCTCCACCCCGAGCGAGCGCAGTACCCCGGCGAACCTGGCGACCTCCTCGCGCAGCTCGGCGTAGGTGTAACGCCTGCCGGTGCCCGTCACCGGGCTGTCGTGGACCAGCGCGAGCCGGTCGCCGTGACCGGCCTCGACGTGCCGGTCCAGCGCGTTGTGGCAGGTGTTCAGCTCCCCGTCGGGAAACCACCGGTAGAAGGGCGGCGCCCCCGCGTCCAGCACCTCGCGCGGCGGCCTGCTCCAGGTGACCGCCTCGGCGGCCTCGGCCCAGAAGTCCTCGGGATCGGCGATGCTGCGGGCGAAGGCGTCAGCGTACGACATCAGGCCATCATGCTCTTTCCCGGACTCCCGGGTCGAGGCCCCTCTCCGGAGCAGGCAGCGATCCGGAAGCACACGACGGCAGGGGCGGACGAGCAGCCGGAGCCCGCGTACGACCTCGGGCGCCGGCGACGTCAGAGAAGCCGTACCGGGCGGGCCGGCCCTGTCCGCGGGCGGCGACCGCACCCGGACCGGCCGGGGGATCAGGTGATCCCGCTCGGTTCGGCGGGGGCGGTGTAGCGGGCCTCGATGAGTTCGCGTACCCGTTTCCTGGCGTCGTCGGCGGAGTCGCCGGGATCCTGCTCGACCTCGGCCACCTCGGCCGACAGCTCCTCGTCCTTGACGCTGTCCGCCAGCCAGCGCGAGTAGTCGCCCCGGCGCAGGTGGTAGGCCCACGTCTCCTCGTCGACGCCGTCGGCGATGCGGCAGAACGCGGTCAGGTTGCCGGCCCGCAGGTTCAGCACGTTCTCGGGACCGCGGAAGTAGAAGCTGGCGTCCTCCCCGAGCTCGCCGGCCGCGTACTTGCGGCGGTGCCTCTGGCGTTCCTCCTCCGGCGGGGCCAGCCGCACCCTGACCGGCTCGGTGCCGAGCCGCCAGAACAGCAGTTCCCCGGTCGGCAGGTCGGGAAGGTCCCGGCCGGGAGCGTCGTGGCCGGTGGCGGCGGCGAACGCGCCCAGGACGCCCCCGGGCTCGTCCCCGACCGCGACGACCGTGTTGAGGGTCTGCACGACCGCCTCGCTGACCGCCTCGGGATGCACGGTGACCAGCAGGATCCCGCCTATCTCGCGCAGCATCTCCACCGACTGCAGTTTGAAACCGTCGGGCATCATGTGGTGGGCCTCGTCGACCACCAGCCAGTGCGGGTGCCCGGAGCCGGCCGGCAGCGCCGACAGGCGGGGCAGGAAGTCCTGGAAGAAACCGGGCCGGTCGTCGAGGGGTACGCCCAGCAGGTTGACCACGACACTCTGTTCGGGGTCCTGCAGCACCTGGAGGATCTCCTCCTGGGTGGGCGCGCGCCGGACGTCGCCGAGCACGGACGCGCCCTCGACCCCGTCGGTGTAGTCGCCCTCGGGGTCGATCAGGCAGAACTGGTAGCCCGCCCCGGTGATCCGCTCCAGCAGCGCGGCGGTGACGGTGGACTTGCCGCTGTGCGAGGGCCCGGCGACCAGCATGCGCACGCCGTGCGGCGGGAACCGTACCTCTCCGCCGTCGTCGGTGCCCAGCAGCAGGTGGTGGCGCGCCACGTCCACGTCGGCCAGGTCGTTCTCCACGATCCGGTCGATCAGCTCGACGACCCCGGCGCCGCGCTCCCGCTCGGTCACCAGGTCGCACCGCTCCTTGACGGCGGGGAGCGCGTTGGCCACCGCCACCGCGCACTCGCAGGCGGCCAGGAACGCGTGGTCGTTCTCGGCGTCGCCCACGCCGACCACGCTGTGGGCCGACATCTCCAGCTCGGCCAGGGCCGCGGCCAGGCCGGTGGCCTTGTTGACACCGGAGGGCAGGACCATCACCGCGCCCTTGTTGAAGATGACCTGCATCTCCAGGCCGAGCTCGCGGATGGCGCCGAGAACGGTCTCGGCGTGGGGCTCCGAGGTGGACACGATCGCCGAACCGACGCTGAGCGGCTCCACGCCCAGCTCGCGCAGCCGCTCGACGAAGGCCTCGGGCGGCGCCTCCGCGAGGGCCGAGCTCTCCTGTTCGCCGGGACGGTGGAGCACGGCCCCGTTCTCGGCGACGACCAGGTCGAACAGGTCCAGTCGCTCGAAGTCCCGGGTGAGCGAGTCGACCTCCCTGCCGGTGACCATGACCAGCCGCCGCCCCGATCGGGCGAGGCGTTCGAGCGCGTCCAGGGTGTCGTCGTCGACGTGGCCCTCGGCGGCCAGCGTTCCGTCGTAGTCGCAGGCCAGAACGTGATAGCGCATGCCCGGCCACTTACCCCGCACCGGGGAGGGAAACGGGATGCGAGGTGAACTTCTCCTGGCAGAAAGATGTTCCGGCGGCGCCGGGGGACCACGGACATGTCATCCCGCGGACGAACGTGCACCGGCCGCCGAGCGGGACGAGGTGGTGATCACTTGGAGGACCGGGCGATGGCCGCGGGTCAGCCGGACACGTTCCGGCGGCGGACGAGGACGAACATGATGCCGATGGCGGCCAGCACGGCGGCGGCGATGACGCCGATCTGGAGGGGCAGGTCGTCCGACGAGCCTTCCTGGGCGCGTTCGGCCAGTGCCGTGGTGGACGCCGGTGCGGTCGCCGCGGGGAGCACGATGTCCTGCGCCTTCACGGTCGCCGACTTGCGGACCTCGGCGGGCTTGGTGACGGTCACGGCGACCTTCCACTCGCCCACGGGGAGCGGCTCGGCCGCGTTGTAGAGGTTCTGGCCCTCGGGCGCCGACTTCAGCGGGATCGGGCCGAAGGTACGGCCGTCGGGTGCCGTCGCGAGCAGGGTCGCCGCGACGATGTCGGTGACCGGGCGGCCGTCCTTCTTCCAGGTGATGAGCACGTTGACGTTGCGGCCGCCGTCCCCGACGACCTCCAGCGCGAGGGGGGAGCCGGGCGCGGCGGAAGCGGCCGGGGCACCGAGCAGCAGCCCGAGCCCGGCCAGCAGGACGGCCGCGGCGTATCTCAGGGCCTTGTTCACGGGTCGTGATTCCCTTCCGGGTTCGGCGGCGGGTCCGGTGGGGCCCGCCGCCGGAGCGTGAAACGGGGTGTCCCGCGTCGCGGGGCACCCCGACTACGGATCCATCGGGGGTGCCGGGCTCATGGAGGGAGCCCGGCACCCCCTCCGGGGTGGGGGTGTGGCCCCGCTTACACGGGCCTGCCGCCGTACGCGACGATCAGGGCGTTGGCGTCACGCAGGAGCGTGGCCTTCACCGTCGGGTCGGAGACGATCTTCCGGTCCTTGACCTCCTTGATGAAGTGCTCGAGCTCCTTGATGATCTTCTTCTTGTCCGGTCCGTGACCCTTGTCCGGTCCGTGACCCGCGCCTGGTCCATGATCCTTGCCCTCGGCCTTCATGACCTTGGCGATCTTGTCCTGGAGCTTCTTGGCGCTCTTGGCGGACAGCTTCCCGTCCACCTCGAAGCGCTTGATCAGGGCGGAGATGTCGGCGGTCGAGGTGACCGTCTTGAACGTGACCGACTGCTCGTGGCGGCCGCCGGACTCGGTCTCGACGGTGACGACGAGCGTGTGCTCGCCCAGGGCCAGCGTGTGGAGCGGCTGGACGGTCCCGGACGTGAACGGCCGGCCGTCCAGCTTGCCTGTCACGGTCTTGATGCCGGTTCCGGAGGCCTCCCAGGCGATGGTCAGGTCCTTGCTGTCGCCGTACTCGGTCCCGTCCGCGACACCGGAGATGAGGATGGTGGGCTCGGTGGCGCCATCTTCGATCTTGATGGTCGCGGCCTTGGTCTCCTCGACGTTGCCGGCCTTGTCGGTGGCGCGGTAGCGCAGCTCGTGGTCGCCGACACCGGTGACGTTGACCGTCGTGGTGTAGGGCGTCCAGTCGCCGCTGTCGAGGGCGTACTCGATCTTCTCCACGCCGGACGTCGCGTCCGCCGCGGCGAGGGTCACCGGCACGGTGTCCTGGCCGACCGGGAGGAAGTCCGCGGTCGTGGTGGGCGCGGTCGCGTCGACCTTGACGGCGAGCGTCCTGGCCTCCTCGACGTTGCCCGCCTTGTCGACGGAACGGTACGCCAGGGTGTGGTCACCGTCACCGGTGATGACCACCGGCTCCAGGTACGTGGTCCAGGCGCCGCCGTCGAGCTGGAACTCGGTCTTGTCGACGCCGCTGCCCTGCGCCTCGTCGGCACCGGCCAGCGCGACCAGGACCAGGCTGTTGAACCATCCGCTCGCCGGCTGGGTCGGGTCGGGGGTGGCCGTGGTGACCGGAGCGGTCGAGTCGTCCGTACCGCCGCCGTCGTTGAGGCGGAAGTAGTCGAACTTGACCGTCTTGGACGCCTGCTGCGAGGTACCGATGGCGTAGACACCGATCTTGCCGTTGCCGACGGCGGTGTTGGTCACCGCCTCGGAGAACTCGGTCCACGTCGTGCCGTCGGCGGAGTAGGAACCCTTGAAGCCGGTCCCCTCCTTCTTCAGGCGCAGGTGCCAGACGCCCTGGGTGAGCGAGCCGATCTGCGGCTGCGGGTTCAGGACGGTTCCGGCGACCTCGCTGCGCAGCTCGATCCGCCGCGACAGCGCGGAACCCGCGGTGTTGTCCATGACGAAGTCGAGCTTCACGTAGTCGTCGTCACCGGCGTAGACGATCAGGCCGCCCTGCTGGTACTGCTCGCTGAGCGCCGACCCGTCGATCTTCGTCTCCAGCGTCCAGTCGCCGCTCGGCGCCGTCTGCAGAATGAAGTTCTTCGGGTCGGAGTTGCCGGTCCCGAAGATGTCGCCCGTCTGGGTGTCGATCTCCAGGTTGCCGCCGGTGACCCTGGCGGTCGAGCTGTCACCACGGACGATCGCGTCCCAGCGGCAGGTGTCGATCGACGAGCCGTCGAACTCGTCGCTCGGCTCGGGCTTGCTCGCGGTGTCGTCGGGGCTGATGTGGAACCAGTCGAAGGACGCGTCGACCACCGGGCGGGTGCCCGTGCTCGCCAGGGAGAGCAGGCCGATCCTCGGGTTGGTGATCCCGGCGAGCGCCTTGGTCTGCGGCATCGCCGTGAACGTGGTCCCGTCCGGCGAGTAGTGGGCGGTGAGGTTGGTGCCGTCGCTCATGAACCGCACGTACACCGTGTCGGGGTAGGCGTCCCCGAGGTTGGCCGTGTTGCTCTGCGTCACCTCGTTGGGGGTGCCGTTCTCCTCCCGGATGAACTGGAAGACGCGGGCGGCGTGGTCGTTGGTCCCCCGAGCCTGGAGCACCATCTTGGCGTAGTTGTTGTCGTCGCCGTAGACGATCAGACCCGCCTGCTGGTACGAGTCGCGGGCGTTCAGCGTGACCTTGGTGGTGGCCGTCCAGGCCCCCTGCGGCACGGGCTGGAGCACGATGTTGGTCGTGGTGCCGGTACCGGTGCCGTAGATCTCGGTGAGTGACGTCGGCAGGACGAGCTTGCCGTCCGCGACCTTGAGGTTCTGGTCCTCACGGACGACCGACCAGCGGTCCCGGTCGAGCTCGGCGCCCAGGAAGTCGTCGGAACGACCGGTCAGGCACGTGGTGCTCGGCGGGTCCACCTTGATGGAGACCGTCTTGCTCGTCGCCGCGCCCTTGGTGTCGGTCACGGTCAACGTGGCGGTGTACGTGCCGGGCGCGTTGTAGGTGTGGCTCGCGTCGGGGGTGGCCGGCTCCGGCGAGCCGTTCACGCCGAAGTTCCACTTGTACGTGAGCGGGGTGTTGTCGTCGGGGTCGGTGGCGGTCGAGGTGAAGTCGACCTTCAGCGGGGCGATGCCCGTGACCGGGGTCGCCGACACGGTCACCGTCGGGCGCTGGTTGTCGGTGGCGCCCTGGCCGATGAAGTCGACCCAGTTGAAGTTGAGCAGGTAGGCGTCGTTGGCCGCGCTCGCCGGCTTGCGCACGATGAAGAACAGCGGGCCGGTCGTCGCCGGGACGTCGGTCAGGTCGACCGTGACGTCCTGGAACGTCTGCCAGCCGCCGGTCGGCGCGATGTCGACCGAGCCCACCAGGGTTCCGGTGTCGGCGTTGCCCGCCTTGATCTGCACGGTGCCGCCGGCGCCGCCCGAGGAGACCCGGAACCGCACCTTGGAGATGCCGCTCAGGTTGATCGGGGTGTAGGACCAGTAGTCGCCGTCGTTGGTGAAGCCGATGTTCTGGGCGCCGCCCTGAGGGTCGGTGGTCGTCTCGGTCTGGACACCGGGGGTGTCGGTGCCGGTGCCGTTCGCGACCCGGCCGGTCGACGAGAAGTGCTCGGCCTGCTTGCGCTTGGGCTGGAGGATGGCCTCGGCCCGCCCGGTCAGCGACTGGGCGCCGCCCGCGCCACCCTTGTCGGCGTAGGTCGCCTCGAGGATGTAGAACAGGTTGTCGTCGATGCCGTGGCCGCTGTCGGACAGCGTCTGGATGGTGCCCTCGCAGCCATCGTGCTGGTCGAGCGGGTGACCGTGGCTGTCGTGGCCCAGGTACGCCTGGATCTTGACGTCGTCACAGTCGATCGTGCCGTCCTCGGCGTCGGTGACCACGATCTTGTAGTTCACCTGGTCGCCGAACTCGAAGAACGCGCCGTTCGGCGGCAGCTCGAAGGTCACCTTCGGGCGGGTGTTGCCCGCCGTGATCGGCAGGTTCGCCGTGCCGGTGAGGCCGTCGGGGTTGGTGACGGTCAGGACCGCGCTGTACTGCCCGGCCTGGGTGTAGGTGTGCGAGGGGTTGGCGTCGGTCGAGTCGGTGGTGCCGTCGCCGTCGAAGTCCCACGCGTAGGTGATCGGCTTGCCGTCCGGGTCGCTCGATCCCTGGCTGGAGAACTGCACGGTCAGCGGGGCCGGGCCGTCGGTCTTGTCCGCGGAGACGCGGGCGACCGGCGGGCGGACGCCCTTGACGTACTCGATGCGGTAGATGCCGGAGTCGGCGTTGTCGCCGCCGAAGCCGGAGCCCCACTCGATCAGGTACAGCGCGCCGTCGGGACCGAACTTGATGTCCATGGGGCGCTTGAAGCTCATGGAGCTCAGGATCTGGTTGATCTTGATCTGGGCGTTGCCGGCCTCGTTGAGCTGGAACGAGAACATCTTGTTCGTGTTCCACTCACCGAAGATCGCCTTGCCGTCCCAGTAGGCCGGCCACTTGACGGTCGACTGCAGGTCGGCGTCGTAGCGGTAGACCGGGCCCGCCATCGGCGCGCCGCCGTTGAGCTCGGGGAAGGAGTTCGGGTTGGTGGCGCTGGTGTACGGGATCGACGCCGCGATCGCCGGGGGCAGCGTGGTCAGGCCGGTGTTGTTGGGCGAGTCGTTCACCGGCGCGGCGCAGTTGAACGCCGAGCCCGACGCCTTGGTGGCGAAGTTGTAGTCGATGTACGGCGTGTTGTCGCCCACGCAGAACGGCCAGCCGTAGTTGCCCGGCTTGCTGACCAGGTTCCACTCGACGGTGCCCCGCGGACCGCGGGTGGCGCTCGCGGAGCCCGCGTCGGGTCCGTAGTCGGCCACCATCGGGAAGCCGGTCTTCGGGTCCAGGCCCATGCGGAACGGGTTGCGGAAGCCCATGGCGTAGATCTCGGGCTTGGTCTTGTCCGTACCCGGGGGGAACAGGTTTCCGCTCGGCACGGTGTAGGTGCCGTCGTCCTGCGGGGTGATGCGCAGCAGCTTGCCGCTCAGGTCGTTGGTGTTGCCCGAGGTACGCTGCGCGTCCCACGAGGACCGGCCGGCCTGCTCGTCGATCGGCGTGTAGCCGTCCGAGGCGAACGGGTTGGTGTTGTCACCGGTGGCCAGCCACAGGTCGCCGGTCTTGTGGTCCATGAGCATGCCGCCACCGTGGTGGCAGCACTCGGCCCGCTGCACCGGCACGTTGAGGACGACCTTCTCGCTCGAGAGGTCGAGCGTGTCGCCGTTGACCGTGAACCGGCTCAGCCGGTCGACGTTCTGGCCCGCCGGCGAGTAGAAGAGGTACAGCCAGTTGTTGGTGGCGAAGTCCGTGTCCAGCGCCAGTCCGAGCAGGCCGCTCTCGTTGGCGGTGAACACGTTCAGGCGACCGGCGGTCACGGTCGAACCGGTGGTCTTGATGATCTTGACGTCACCCAGGCGGTCGATGTAGAAGACCCGCCCGTCCTTGGCGATGTCGGTCATCATCGGGTTCGCCGTGTTGTCGTCGAGGGTGACCTTCTCGAAGCTGCCGCTCTGCGAGGCCGAGCAGTCGGCCTTCTCGGCGCCCGCGGCGGTCTTGATCCCGCCGAGGAGCATCTTCAGGAAGTTCGGCTCGGCGAAGCTCTCCTTGGTGTGGCCGAGGCCGGTGTACCAGGAGCGTCCGCCGTCGTAGTCCTGACACCAGGAGATCGGGTGGTCGATGCCCTGCGTGGAGCCGGTGTAGGACTTCTGGTTCATCGACTGCAACACGTGCACGTTGTTGCGCGGGTTGGCCTGGAAGTCGTACCACTCGTCGACGCGGGTCCACGAGGTCGGCAGGTGCGAGGTCGACGGGTGGGCGAGGTCCTCGGTGAGGACCGTCGCCTGCTGGGTCGCCGGGTGCGACTTGAAGTACGCGCCGACGAGCTTGCCGTACCACTCCCAGTTGTAGCCGCTGTCGGAGGCCGCGTGGATGCCGGCGAAGCCGCCGCCGTTCTGGATGTAGCGCTCGAAGGCGGCCTTCTGGTCCGGCGTGGTGACGGGGTCACCGGTCGTGGACATGAAGATGACGGCCTGGTACTGCGCCAGGTTGGCGTCGGTGAACTGGGCGCTGTCCTCGGTCGTGTCGACCGCGAAGTTGTTCTCCTGGCCGAGCTTCTGGACGGCGGCGATTCCCTCGGGAATCGAGTCGTGCCGGAAGCCGCTGGTCTTGGAGAAGACCAGGACCTTGAAGGCGGGGTCGGCGGCGTTCGCCGACGACGCCAGGGCCGTGGAGGCCGACCCGCCGGCGGCGTTCGCCGGTGACGTCAGGAATGTGAAGACGGGTATCAGGGGCACGACGATGGCCAGGGCCATCGCCGCCGCCGTCCGACGTAGGGAGCGGTTTTCGGTTATCGGCAGGCTCTTGGAGAGCCTGGCCCACGTTCGAGAACGTGGTGACATGATGATCCCTTTCCTGACTGGGGGGTCGTCAGGCAAAGCGCGCGCCGCCGCACTGATGCCACTTGTTGCATGAGGTCGGGTACTGCGGTGACTGGAGGGTGCCGCCTCCAGGCTTGTGGGGGACCCGTCAGCCGGTCGACATCCGGGGCAACGGATCCGTGAGGAGGGTCGGGTGGTCGATGAGCCGGTTGACCACCATGTCCGCGGCGCCCCGTGAGGCGGCGCCGAAGCCGAGGTCGGAGGCGACGAACCGGCACCGGCTGGCGGAGCCGGCCACGACCAGCCGTTCCAGCTCAGACTGGGCGTGGGGTAGCAGCCATTCGGCGAGGGTGGCGAAGTAACCACCGACGACGATCACTCGCGGGTTGAACAGGTTGGCCAGGATCGAGCCGCCGAGCCCGAGCCACCGCCCTATCTGCGCGACCGCGTCCGTCATCCGGCGGTCACCCGCGGCCAATCCTCTGGCGATCTCCGTCGCGTACTCCTCGGGGTTGGACGCCGGCAGGCCGGCCGGCTGGTAGGCATGGTCGGGCATGGTCGTCCGCACCAGCGCCGCCAGCCCCACCTTGGTCTCCCAGCAGCCGTGCCGCCCGCAGCCGCAGCGGGCGCCACCCGGGTCGACCGGCAGGTGCCCGACCTCGCCGGAGAAGCCGTCCGCGCCACGGAGCGGCTTGCCGTCGACGAAGATGCCGCCGCCCACGCCGACATCGCCGGTCAGGTAGACGAGATGGGGGGTGCCGGCGGCGACGCCGGAGGTGTGCTCGGCCACGGCCCCGAGGTTGGCGTCGTTGTCGACCAGCACTGGAACGCTCCACGGGCCGATCGCGGCCGACAGCCGTGCCGCCAGCGGCAGGTCGCGCCAGCCCAGGTTGGGGGCGAACGTGACGACGCCGCGTGCCACGTCGACCAGGCCGGGGACCGCCACCCCGATACCGGCGGGGACGGCCTCGGCCCGCTTCATCTCCTCGACGGCCTCCAGGGCCGTCCTGCCGAGCACGCGCAGCGCGCGATCCGGCCCGCCGGCCATCGCGTCGAAGCCGGTTCGGCGCTCCACGAGGACCCGGCCGCCGAGGTCGGACCCGTGAACCGAGATGTGGTCGACGTTGATCTCCAAACCCAGCGCGCCGACATGCGCGCCGTGCAGCGCCAGGGGCCGGCGGGGACGGCCGATCGCGCCGACGTGCTCCGTGTCGATCTCCTGGACCAGCCGCCGGTCGATCAGCTGAGACACCAGGTTGGAGACCGTGGCCCGGTGCAGGCCGGTCACCTCCGCGATGTCGGCCCGGGACTGGGACGCGCGGTCACGCAGGTGGCGCAGGATCAACGAGAGGTTCGTCTGGCGCATCATGGGAGAGCTGGTCGGCAGGGCGGTGCCGGTGGCGTACGTGACGTTGTGCTCCTGCGCCACGCGAGTCACCGCCTTTCGTTTATCTCAGCAATCAACTATTGGGGTTTGTAACATGCATGTGTCCGGTGTGCACCTTTTTGCGAGGTAACGAGTTGACATCTTCGGATATGCGCAGGTAGACGACGTGTGCACCTTGTGATTGGGCCGTTAAATGTGCACCTTTCGCCGCCTTCCGGGGGCGCGCGAGCCTCGCGCCCGGTCCCGGAGGCTCCGGCCGGAGGCCTCGGAGGGGGTTAAGGCCGACCGCATCACGCCTCTCAGGCAGACCGCATCGCGGTCCACGGATCGACGGTGTCACGGTCCACGGGTCGAGGGCGTCACGGTCCCGGGGGACGGCATCACGGCCTCCGGATCAACCGCGTCACCGTCCACGGGGCGACCGCGTCACGGCGCGTCACCGGCTCGCCCGGCCCGCCGCACGGCAACGGCACCCGTCGGACGTGGGGTTGTGCGCATCACGCCAATGACAGGAATATCCGGCCGGCGAAATAATAGAATACGTGTGATGCCGGGTTTTGGTGTTTCCATTAAATGCGCTTGGTTCCGTGCCGCCTCCATGAAAAATAATAACCGAGAGGCAAGTGTGATCAGAATGCGTGAACATCTCGCCTGTGCACGGTGCGTTGCGGGAGAAAGGAGCGGGACGACATCAAACCGAGCTCGATGGAATTCGTGATGTCCGGCCGGTCGTGCCGCGGGCGCCGTCACAGGCGAAACGCCGCCGTCCCGAGCCCGGCCGGTGCCGGGAGCGAAGGGGAGTCGCGTCACGGAGGGTTCCCGAACGGGCTGACAGCCGATCCGAACAACGGCACAGGAAATACAAGGCGACGAAGAGGAAATCGCGCCGAGGGTTGCCTACGACATAAGGAAACTGTCCAAGACATAACTGAAGCAGTCGATTCCCGCCACGGATGACATCACGCTCCAGATTTTCGAGGGAGAGATCTTCGGCCTGCTCGGCGACAACGGGGCGGGGAAGATCACGCTGATACGTCAAATGATCAACTTGCTCCGGCCCGACTCGGGAACGATCGAGCTGTTCGGCCACGACATCACCGAAGACCCGCTCTACGTCTCCACCCTGGTCGGCTACATGCCGCAGAGCGGCTCGGCGCTCAACCGGCTCACCATCGGTGAGGCGATCTACTTCGCCGCTCACCTGCGCGGACTGCGCAGGCGTGCGGCGGCGCGGGAACGCGACCACCTCCTGGAACTGCTGTGCCTCACCCCGATCAGGAACACGTCGAGTTCGCGCCTGTCGGGAGGCCGGCGCCGGCTGCTGCAGCTCGCGGTCGCGATGGCCGGCCGTCCACCGGTCCTCATCCTGGACGAGCCCACGAACGACCTCGATCCGGTCAACAGGAAATAGGTCCGGGACGTCCTTCGGACGTGGAACAGCGAGCACCGCACCACCATCGTCCTGATCACACACGACGCCGTGGAGGCGGAGAAAGTGATCCGGCGGGTGGGCATCGTAGGGCAGGGCAGGTTCCTCGCACTCGGCACACCGGCCGAACTGGAGCGGGACAGCACTCCAGATGCACGTGGAACTGTCGTTCCCCCGGGCCACCCGCCCCAGCTTCCGGCCGGGATCACCCCGTGGAAGCGTTCGGACGACTTCTGGTCGCTCCTGATCGACCACGACGACGCGCCGGAGCTCCTGGCGAAACTGGATTTCTCCACCATCACCGATATCCGCCTTTATTCGGCCACGCTCGAGGATCTGTACATTCACTATGTCTCATGATCGCAAGCGTCCGTCCGTGCGGGTTCAGCTCGTCGACCTATTGCTCATTCAGCTCTCCAACTACCGCCGGTCCTGGCGCGGCATGATCGTCACGGGTGTCTGCGCCCCGCTGATGAGCGTCATCGCGCTGGGACTCCTGGCCGAACAGAGCGGCCAGACGAACCTGCTGTACGTGCTGACCGGCAGTGTCGTGCTCTCCCCGATGTTCCAGAACCAGAACAACGTCGCCAACAACTTCGCGTTCGTGAAAGCCGTGGGCACGCTTGATTTCTTCGCGACCCTGCCCGTTTACCGCCACGTCGTCATCGTCGCGACCGTGCCGGCGTTCTTCCTGCTGTCGATCCCGTCACTGCTCGTGACGATAGTGGCCGGTTCCCTCTTCCTCGGGGTGCCGCTGCACGTCACCCCCCTGGCCATCATCGTGATGTCGCTGTGTGTGATGCCGATGGTCGGCATCGGAGCACTCATCGGCATACTCACCCGCACGCCGGAGGAGGCCGGCTCGACCAGCCTGCTGGTCACCATCTCGCTGCTGTTCCTGGGTCCGGTGATCCTGCCACCGGACGCCCTGCCCGGCTGGTTGCTCTCCATGAGTCACATCAGTCCCACGAGCTACGCCGCGTCCGCGATCCGTCAGGTGGGATCTGGGCCGGTAACGGGGCAACTCTGGATCGACATGGGGGTGCTCGCCGGCCTGACGTTGCTGACCCTGTGGTTCGTCGGGCGGAAGATCCGGTGGCAGGAAAGATAGGCGCGCGAAACCCGTGGCCCCGGCCCGTTTCCGGTGTCCGGCTCCTCGCTCCCGGAGGCGCTTTTCCGTTGTCCGCGTTCTCGGCTCCGGCGGTGCCGCGCCTTCGCTCAGGTGGTGGCGGTGGTGGCGGCGAGGACGGCGCCGGAGGTGCCGTCGACGGTGACCTCCTGACCGGTGACGATGTGCTCGGTCGCCCCGCTCACGCCCACCACGGCCGGGATCCCGTACTCGCGGGCCACCACGGCGCCGTGGGAGTTGGCGCCGCCCATCTCCATCACCAGGCCGCCCGCCGTGAGGAACAGCGGCGTCCAGCCGGGGTCGGTGGAGGGACAGACCAGGATCTCCCCGGGCTCCAGGTGCGCGCCGACCGGGTCGAGGACGACCCTGGCGACGCCGGTGACGCTGCCCGCCGAGGCCGGGGTGCCGGTCAGCGCCCCGTCCACCGGCGTCCGTACGGCGACGGCCTCCGGCTCGGTGCCGTCCGACAGCAGGACGCGGGGGACGTGCCTGCGGCGCAGCTCGCGGGCGGCCTCCTCGCGCCGCCGCGCCACGAGGTCCGCCAGTGCGGGGTGCGCGGCCTCGCCGGAGGAGGGTGTGCCGTTCCTCACCGGGGAGGGAGAGCCGGCCGGGGCGGGGGCCGGACCGGTGCCGGATGCCGGGCCGGTGGTAGCCGAGGCGGAGGCACCCCGGGAGGGCGCGGCGAGGGCCGCCCTGGCCTCGCGGAAGGTGAGGAAGAAGACGTCGTCGGCACGGGACAGCAGCCCGCGCGCCGCCAGCTCGACGCCGGCGGCCAGCAACTCGGCCCGCATCGCGGCCAGCGCGGTCACCATGGCGTACTTGGGCATCTCGCGCAGGCCCGCCAGCGCCCGGGTCCTGCCGAGCGCGAAGCGGACGAACCGCCCGCGAAGACCTCCGGCGCGTCCGCTCAAGGTTTTGATCATGAGAACGGCCTCGGCGGCGCCCTTGGCGAACAGGGCGTCCGGAGCCAGAGCAGGGTCCTCCAGCCGCAGGTAGTTGGCGAGGACGCCGACGATGTGGGTCGGGTCCTCCGACCAGCGCGGCAGCCCGAGGTCGATCTCGGCGACCGCCCTGACGCCGTAGACGGACAGGAAGTCCGCCAGGCCCTTCTGCGCGACGGCGGGAAGCGATCCGGCGCGGAAGCGCTCGGCCAGCTCGGCGGCGGGGGTGCCCAGCAGCAGGGAGGTCGTTTCGCGGTCCTCGCGAATGCGGGTGGCCAGCCGCCACAGCGCCAGGTCCATCTCGGTGGTCACGTTGTGCGGGAGCCCGCGCAGGACCGTCTGCAGCTCGCCGGGCCCGACCCGGTCGCCCAGCGCCTTGGCGGCCAGCCCGAGCATCGCGAACCCTGCCGCCGCCGCCGGGGCGACGGTCGGCAGCAGGGGGAAGACCTGGCGGCTCAGCACCCGCTCGACGTGGTCGAGACGCTGGGCCGGGGTGGCGTCCCCGGGCGCGGCCAGCTCCCTCCGGAGACGCGCGTCCAGCACCTTCACGTCCCGGTGTGCCGACGCGGGGTCGAGCAGGGCCCGTACGGCGCGCTGTGGAACGCGGAAGCGGGACGCGATCCTGAACGCCCGGCGCAGGGGCGGGCGGAGCGAGGGCTGGGTGACGCCGAACCGGGGATCGTCGAGCAGGCCGCGCAGCACCTTCGCCGACCGTGCCTCCATCACGTCGAGCACCTTCGGGAAGGCCACGCGACCCACCCTGCCGCCCATCAACCCGGTGACGTCGAAGAACAGCCGCCCGCCCGACTCCGCGACGACGGGGGCGCCGGCCACCCGGTCGGCCACCGGGATCCCCAGCATCTCGAACACCGACGACGACAGCAGCCTGAAGGCCGACATGCCCATGGGGGTGATCGGCCGGTAGAGGCCCTGGGCCAGGCTGAAGCAGAAGTAGATCCGTGTGCCGTCGGGCTCATGGCCTCCGGGCCCTGAGTCTGGGGCGCCGGTTTCCCCCGCGCCCGTGCCGACCGGCGCGGACAGCGGGTTCGCGGACGGCTCCGCGTGGTGGGGGATCGGGTAGAGCGTGGTGATGGGACGCGACTGGGTCAGCCAGAGGACGCCGCCGGAGTCGATCGCCCACTCGGTGTCCTGGGGCGCACCGTAGTGCCGCTCGACCCGGTCGCCGAGCTCGGCCAGCGCCGCCAGCTGCGCGTCGGTGACACAGGCGTTCTCCGCGGGCCTCGGGGACTCCGGGGAGGCCGCGGGGCCCGCGGGTGCCTCGACGTGCTCGACGCCGCCGCCCGCCAGCGACCGCACGGCCAGCCGCTTGTCGCCGAGGCGGCGTTCGGTGATCCGGCCGGTGGCGGTGTCGACCACGAAGTGGTCGGGGTTGACCGCGCCGGAGACGACGGCCTCGCCGAGACCGGGGCTGGCGTCGATCACCGCCTCGCGCCGCCGCCCGGTGACCGGGTTGGCGGTGAACATCACCCCGGCCACCTCCGACTGGACCATCTCCTGGACGACCACCGCCAGGCGCACCGCGTCGTGGTCGATGCCGTTCGCGGCCCGGTAGGCGACGGCCCGGTCGGTCCAGAGCGAGGCCCAGCACCGCCGGACCGCGTCCAGTACGGCGTCGGCGCCGATCACGTTGAGATAGGTGTCCTGCTGCCCGGCGAAGCTGGCGTGCGGCAGGTCCTCGGCGGTCGCGGAGGAGCGGACCGCGACGGGACCGTTCGCGCTGTCGCGTACGGCGCTCGCGATGTCGTCGGGGACCGGCGCGGTGAGCACGAGCTCGCGGGCCTTCGCGGCCAGCGCGTTCAGGGCGGGGACGTCCTCGGCGGCCGTCGTGGCGAGTGTCGCGAGCACCTCCTCCAGCCCGGCTCGCTCGGTGACCCTGCGGTAGGCCTCGGTGGTGACGCACAGGCCGGAGGGAACGGGAAACCCGGCGGTGGTGAGCACGCCGAGATTGGCGGCCTTGCCACCGACGAGGGGCAGCATCTCCGCCCCGATGTCATCGAATCTCAGGATGAGCGGCTTGGGCATGGGTGCGTCGTCTCCTTGAGGCTTCGCCGAGAAGCGTCATGGCCCGGGTCACGAGCTCGCGTTCCTCGGCGGTCAGATGGGCCGTGACTTCGAGCTGGGCGTCGGCCCGGACGCGCTCGAACGTGCGGAGAAAGTCCGCTCCGGCCGGGGTGAGGGCGATTCGCCGCACCCGCCGGTCTCCGGGATCCTCCCGGCGGTCGGCCAGCCCTCGCCGTACGAGCTGGTCGACCAGGCGACTGGTGGCCGAGACGGAGCGGCTGACCCGCTCGGCGAGCTCGCGGAGCGTCGGGGCGACCGGTTCGTCGAGGATGTAGAGCGTGGCGATCTGGATCATGGAGGGCTCGTCGCCCTCGAAACCGTTCAGCATGTGGAGCAGCAGGCCGGGGATCAGTGCCCGCCGGAAGTCGCCGATGTCGTCGGCCAGCCGGTCGCGCTCCGCGCCGTCCACGGGATCCATCGGACAACTCCTTGCATCAATGCAACTAATGCGTTGTCGCAAGGCTAAGCCGGAGGGGGATAGAAGTCAACAAGTGATGAAATTAGCGCACGGGTCTTTCGCCGCTCTCGCGTGAGGTCCGGTCCGCGGGTGAGAGTCCGAGGGTGAGAGTCCAGGGTGAGAGGGGCCCGGGCTCGTGGCGGACGCACGGTTCCCTGCGGGGTGCCGTCCGGCTTGGACGCGGAGATGGGTCACGGTGGCACGGCAGTGGACGCGGAGGTGAGGACGGCGCCGGGATAACGGCATCGGGACGCGGCGCCGGGATGCGGGGCCGGGATGCAGGGTCGCGATACGGCATCGGGACGCGGGGCCGGGCACAGCACGAAGCCGGCCCCCTGGGGAGCCAGCCGGGTTCGAGCGTGGGAGACCGATCGGGTCGGTGCCGGATCGATGTCGGGTCGGTGTGCGGGTGGGGAGGGGGTTAGAAGGCGTCGCCCCAGCGGCCGCAGTCGTCGAACTTGTCGGTGCCCTCGCAGACGCGGATCTTG
>NZ_JBFAAE010000078.1:0-37243 GCF_040639575.1 Streptosporangium sp. NPDC023825
TTATGCTGTCCGGGGCGCCCTCCCCGGGGTCCCCCGCTCTAACGAGCGTCGCGCCCGGGAGCTTTCCGCGCCCCTCCCCAGCCCCACCCCGGCGACGCTCGCCGCAGCGCCCCTCCCCCACGCCCGCCCCGGCGGTCCCCCTCTCGCGACTCTCTCCCACGCCCGCCCGGCGGTCCCCCTCTCACGCCCCTCTCCCACGCCCGCCCCGGTGATCCCCTTCTCACGACTCTCTCCTACGCCGCCCCGGTGATCCCCTCTCGTGCCCCTCCCCCACGCCTGCTTCGGCGGTGGCGGCACCCGTGCTCACGCCCTTCTCCGCGCTTGCCCTGACACCCCCTTGACAGCCTTCCGCCGCCACCGCCGAGGGCGCCCGCGGCGGCCCTCGTCCCGCACGGACACGAAATGCCCCGACTGTATGTCCGTGAGATGGGAGCGCTCCCAACCGCCCTGATGAGGTGTTTGTGCGTCTTCGATGCCGATAGTCCCGCCTAAAACAGCCGGATGTAACGGTTGAGTTTCGGCATATTGACGTCCTGGTTGCCTATCGTCCACTCTTCGTGGGAGCGCTCCCAAAGCACATTGAGGAACGACCTCGTCGCGAGGACCGCGTTTGTCGGGGACCGGCCCGCGATGTCGCCTCCCAATGATTCGGGCGACCACCTGAGAGGGGTCCGTAATGTTGAACACCAAGCGGCACGGCAAGCTGGCCGCCGTCGCGGTCATGGCGGCCACCGCCCTGGCCATCACGTCGTGCAGTTCCAGCGAGCCGCCCGCGCCCGCAGCGGGCACCGGTTCCGCCGCTCCGGCCGAGCCGGTGACCATCACCGTGCACACCTTCGGCGGCGGCGAGAACTTCGGCTACGACAAGGCCGTTGAGAAGTGGAACGCGGCGAACCCGAACATCCAGGTCAAGTACCAGAACCTGACCGACCGTTTCGAGGACGTCTACCTCCCGCAGCTGCTCCAGCGCCTGCAGGCGGGCAGCGGCGCGGCCGACATCATCGCCCTGGACGAGGGCGCGATGGGCCTCATGAAGGCCCGTCCGCAGTTCTTCACCGACCTGGCCGAGTACGGGCTGGACAGCCGCAAGGCCGACTTCCCCGCGGCGAAGTGGGACAACGGCATCAACGCCGACAACAAGCTCTTCGCCCTGGGCACCGACATCGGCGGCATGACCATGTGCTACCGCAAGGACCTGTTCGAGAAGGCGGGCCTGCCCACCGACCGCGAAGAGGTCGGCAAGCTCTGGCCGGACTGGAACGCGTTCAAGGCGATCGGCGAGAAGTTCAAGGCCGCCAACCCCGGCAAGACCGATCCCAAGTTCATCGACGGCCCGAACACGCTCTACAACGTGATCCTGTCGCAGGAGGCGCCGAAGAACGGCAACGTCGCCTACTTCGACAAGAACAACCAGCTCATCATCGAGACCAACCCGGCCATCAAGACCTCCTTCGACACGGTGAAGGCCTTCAGCGAGGCGGGCCTGACCGCCAAGCTCGCCTCGTTCAGCCCGCCGTGGAACGCCGCGATCAAGAAGGGCGCCTTCGCGACCATGGGCTGCCCGGCCTGGATGCTCGGCGTGGTCTCCGGCGCGGCCGGTGAGGACAACAAGGGCAAGTGGGACGTCGCGGCCGTGCCCGGCGGCGCCGGTAACTGGGGCGGCTCCTACCTGGCGATCCCCAAGCAGAGCAAGCACCCCAAGGAGGCCGCCGAGGTCCTGAACTACCTCACCGGCAAGGAGGGCCACATCATGGCCTTCCAGGAGGCCGCGGCCTTCCCGAGCTCCCTCCCCGCGCAGCAGGACCCGGCGGTCGCCGACCTGAAGAACCCGTTCTTCAACGACGCGCCGACCGGCCAGATCTTCGGCGCCTCGGTCAAGGACCTGCTGCCCGTCTTCCTCGGCGAGAAGCACGCCCAGGTCAAGACCTCGGTGGAGAAGGTGCTCGAGGGCATGGACCAGGGCTCGGTCAAGTACGACCAGGCCTGGACCAAGTTCCTCGAGGCCGGCGTCAAGGCAGCGGGCTGATCCCCGTACCGACCCGCATCGGCCCGGCTGCGGTTATCCCGCGGCCGGGCCTGTCGCCTGCCCCCGCTGAAAGGCTCTGATCGATGACATCGTACGTCGGCTCCCCGGCTGGGCGCCGCGGACCGAGTCGGGGCAACGGGTGGGCCCGGTTCGACCTCCGGGCGACCCCCTACTTCCTCGTCTCCCCATATTTTCTGCTCTTCGCCGTCTTCGGCATCTTCCCGCTCGGCTACACCCTCTGGGTCTCGCTGCACGAGTGGGAGCTCGCCGGGGACAAGACCCTCGTCGGCCTCGACAACTACATCGAGCTGATCACCGACGAGGCCTTCTGGAACGCGGTCTTCAACACCCTCGGCATGTTCGTCATGTCGACGATCCCGCAGCTCGTCCTGGCCCTTCTGCTGGCCAACGCGCTCAACAAGCGCATCCGGGGACGGCTCTTCTTCCGCCTCGGCGTGCTGCTGCCGCTGATCACCTCCGTCGTCGCCGTCGCGGTGGTCTTCACCCAGCTGTACGGGCGCGACTACGGCATGATCAACTGGTTCCTGAGCTTCTTCGGGGTCGACGCGATCAACTGGCAGAACGAGAAGTGGTCCTCGTGGATCGCGATCTCCACGATGATCGACTGGCGCTGGACCGGCTACAACGCGATCATCCTGCTGGCCGCCATGCAGACCATCCCCAGGGACCTCTACGAGGCCGCCGCCATCGACGGCGCCACGCCCAGGCGGCAGTTCTGGCAGATCACCATCCCGATGCTGCGCCCGACGATCATCTTCGTCGTGTTCATCTCCACCATCGGCGGCCTGACGCTGTTCACCGAGCCGGTCATGTTCGACGGCAACCCGACGATGAGCGGCGGCGCCACCGGCCAGTACCAGACCGTGGCGATGTTCATCGTCAAGGAGGCGTTCCGCGACTTCGACTTCGGCTACGCCGCGGCCGCCTCGTGGCTGCTGTTCGCGCTGATCCTCCTCGGGACACTCATCAACTACTCCTTCACCCGCCGTATCGGGGGTTCCAAGTGACGGTCACCCAGATCCGGCGACCGCCGGCGCAGCACGCCCGGCGGCGGCCTCCCGGCCCGTCGGCCGCACGGAACCGCATATGGGACGCCGGTCCCATGACGAAGGTCGTGCTGGCCTTCGCCCTCGTGCTGTCGGCGTTCCCCATCTACTACATGTTCATCATGGCCACCCGGACCAACGAGGAGGCCATCGACGTACCGCCGCCGCTGTTCCCCGGCGGCCACCTCGGCGAGAACATCGCGCGGCTGCTGTCCACCGAGGACGCCTACTTCATGACCGGCCTGGTGAACTCGGCCATCGTCTCGGTCACCGTGACCTTCTCGGTCGTGCTGATCTCCACGCTGGCCGGCTTCGCCTTCGCGAAGCTGCGCTTCCGGGGCAGCAAGATCCTGCTGGGCCTGATCCTGGTGACGATGATGGTCCCGCTCCAGCAGATGGGCGTCGTACCGCTGTACGAGCTCATGGTCACCCTCGGATGGACCGGCCAGCTGAAGGCGGTGATCCTGCCCTTCCTGGTCAACGGCTTCGGGGTCTTCATGATGACCCAGTACGCCACCCAGGCGGTGCCGGACGAGCTGGTCGAGGCGGCCCGTGTCGACGGCGCCTCCACCATGCGCATCTACGTGAGTGTCATCCTCCCCGCGCTCCGGCCGGGCATGGCGGTCCTCACACTCCTGGTCTTCATGCAGACCTGGAACGAGTTCATGTGGCCGCTGATCGTGCTGAACCCGGACAACCCGGTGGTTCAGACGTCGATCGCGGCACTCAACCAGGCCCACGGAACCGACTACGTGATGCTGTTCACCGGCACCGCGGCGTCGGTCCTGCCGCTGTTCATCGTTTTCATCGCGTTCGGCCGCCAGATCGTCGGCGGACTCATGGAAGGTGCGGTCAAGGCGTGACGACGCAAGAGACGCGAATTCAGACCCCGGAACTGATCTTCCCGACGAACTTCGTCTGGGGCGCGGCCACCTCCGCCTACCAGATCGAGGGCGCTGTGTCGGAGGGCGGCCGAGGCCGCTCCATCTGGGACACCTTCGTCAAGCAGCCGGGACGGGTGGTGAACGGCGAGCACGCCGACATCGCCATCGACCACTACAACCGTTACCAGGACGACGTGCGGATGATGGCCGAACTCGGCCTCGGCGCGTACCGCTTCTCCGTCTCCTGGCCCCGGATCCAGCCCGAGGGGCGCGGCGCCGTCAACCAGGAGGGCATCGACTTCTACAGCCGCCTGGTCGACGAGCTCCTCTCCCGGGGCGTCGACCCGTGGGTGACGCTCTACCACTGGGACCTGCCCCAGCCCCTGGAAGACGCGGGCGGCTGGCCGGCACGGGACACGTCGAAGCGCTTCGCCGACTACGCGGTGGCCGTGCACGAGGCGCTGGGCGACCGGGTCCGCAACTGGAGCACGGTCAACGAGCCCTGGTGCTCGGCGTTCCTCGGGTACGCCTCGGGCGAGCACGCCCCCGGGCGCCGCGAGCCCGACAAGGCCGTGTACGCCGCCCACCACCTCCTGCTGGCGCACGGCCTGGCCGCTCAGGCGATCCGGGCCCAGCGGCCCGAGTCCGTCATCGGCGGCTGCGTCAACCTGTACGCGATCTCGCCCCAGACCTCCTCCGAGGCCGACCAGGACGCCGCCCGCCGCATCGACGGGCTGCAGAACCGCTTCTTCCTGGACGCCCTGCTCAAGGGCGAGTACCCTGCCGACGTCCTGGAGGACCTCGGCAGGCCGGCGGGGCTCGTCCACGACGGGGACATGGAGATCATCTCGACGCCGCTGGACAAGCTGCTGATCAACTACTACAGCCGCTTCACCGTCTCGGGCACCCCGGGCGGCGCCGCGTCGGCCGCGGCGGCGCCCACCGACACCGGGTCGCCCTGGGTCGGCAGCGAGCACGTGTCGTTCGTCGAGGGCGGGCGGCCCGTGACGGCGATGGGCTGGGAGATCGACCACTCGGGGCTGCTGGAGATCCTGCACCGGCTGGCCGCCGAGTACCCGCGCGTCCCGCTGGTCATCTCCGAGAACGGCGCGGCCTTCGACGACGTCGTGGGCTCCGACGGCGTCGTCCACGACCGCGACCGGGTGGACTACATCGACGCCCACCTGCGCACCTGCCACGCCGCGATCGAGGCCGGGATCCCGCTGGAGGGCTACTTCGCCTGGTCGCTGATGGACAACTTCGAGTGGGCGTGGGGGTACGGCAAGCGTTTCGGACTGGTCCACGTCGACTACGAGACCCAGGCGCGAGTTCCCAAAGAGAGCGCTCTCTGGTATGCCGGGACCATCAGGCGTGGAGGCCTGAGCGGTCCGGCAGAATAGGGGCCGGGAAATTCACCACTGGGGGCGTGCACACATGAACGGCGACCGTCGTCCGACGCTTGAGGCGGTCGCGGCCCTGGCCGGTGTCGGCCGGGGCACGGTGTCGCGGGTCATCAACGGCTCACCGAAGGTGAGCGAGAAGGCTCGCGACGCCGTGCTGCGGGCGATCCAGGAGCTGGGCTACGTGCCCAACCGGGCGGCCCGCGCGCTGGTCACCCGGCGCACCGACACCGTGGCGCTGGTCGTCTCGGAGTCGGAGCACCGGGTCTTCGACGAGCCGTACTTCGCCGGGACCATCCGCGGCATCGGCTCGGCGCTGTCCGAGACCGGCCTGCAGCTGATCCTCACGATGGCGCAGTCGGCGCAGGACCACGAACGGCTGGAGCACTACCTGACCGGGCAGCACGTCGACGGGGTCCTGCTGATCTCCCTGCACGGCGCCGACCCGCTGCCGGGGCGGCTGGAGGCGATGGGCGTGCCGACCGTCATCGGCGGGCGCCCGGTCGGCCTCACCCCCTACAGCTACGTCGACGTCGACAACCGGGCCGGGGCCAGGCAGGCGGTCAAATACCTGCTGGCCAAGGGCCGTCGCCGGATCGCCACCATCGCGGGCCCCCAGGACATGGGCGTGGGCGTCGACCGGCTCGCGGGTTACCGCGACGCGCTGCTCGCGACCGGCGAGAGCGAGATGGTGACGTACGGCGACTTCAGCGAGGAGAGCGGCATGGAGGGGATGCGCAGGCTCCTCGCCGAGAACCACGACGTGGACGCCGTCTTCACCGCCTCCGACCCGATGGCGCTGGGCGCGATGCGCGTGCTGCGCGAGGCGGGCAGGTCGATCCCCGGCGACGTCGCGGTGATCGGCTTCGACGACTCCCCCGCCGGGGCGCACTCCTCCCCCGCCCTGACCACCGTGCACCAGCCCACCGAGTCGATGGGCCGGCAGATGGCCCATCTGCTCGTCGCCCGCATCAACGGCGAGCAGCTGGAGCAGCCGGTAGTGATACTGGACACCCACCTGATCGAGCGCGGGTCGGCCTGACCCGGCCCGCCCTCGTCTCCTCACCCGGCCCGCCCTTGCCCGGCGCGCCCCGTCCCGGGCGCGCCGCCTTTCCCCCGAGCAGCGCCGAGGCAGGAAATGGACAGCAGGACGAAACGCCCGCTCGCGCCCTCGGAACTCGACGCGCTGGCGCGGCGGGCCCTGGGCGCCGGCCTCTCCTCCGCCACCGAGCTGACCGACGGCTTCGCCAACGCCGTGTGGCGGCTGGCCCTGCTGGACGGGCGCGAGGTGGTCCTGAAGCTGTCGCCGCCGCCCGAGCTGGAGCAGCTGCGCTACGAGCGCGACCTGCTGCGCACCGAGGCCATGGTCTACGACCTGGCGGGCCCCGCCGGGGTACCGATGCCCGAGCTGCTGCGCGCCGGGTTCGACGACCCGGTGCTGGGCGGCGACTACCTGATCCTGTCCGCCCTCGACGGGGTGCCGTGGAACCGGGCGAAGCCGGCGGAGGCGGACCGGCGGGCCCTGCGCCGGGAGCTCGGCGGCCACCTGGCCCGGCTGAACGCGATCACCGGCGACGTCTACGGCTACCCGCACGCGGGCCTGACCGGCGGCACCTGGCGGGAGGCGTTCCTGACGATGACCGGCGCGCTCCTGGCCGACGCGGGCCGCTACGCCATCGCGCTGCCGAGGCCGGTGCCCGAGATCGCGGCGGCGATCGCGTCGGGCGCGGGCGCGCTGGACGAGGTCGTGACCCCCCGCCTGGTCCACTTCGACGTGTGGCCGGGCAACGTCTTCCTTACCCGCGACGAGACGCCCCGCATCCAGGCGATCATCGACCACGAGCGGGCCTTCTGGGGTGACCCGCTGGCCGACTTCGTCACCCCCACGATCTTCGGCAGGCTGGACGAGTCCGACCCGATCGTCGCCGGGTACCGCGACGCGGGCGGCGTCGTGGAGTTCACCGGCCCCGCCCGCACCCGGATGGTCCTCTACCGCCTCTACCTCGCTCTGATCATCCTGGTCGAGAACGGCCCCCGCCAGTACCCGGAGAGGGAGTACGCCTCTCTGCGCGACCGCTCCGCCGCCGTCGTGCTCGAAGCCCTCGACGTGCTTTCCGCGACGCGGTGACCTGAGCCGGCCGCCGTCACCGCCCGCCGGGGCGGGGAGGCTCGGCGCCCGGCTGCCGGGGCCCTCCGACGAGGCGCCGGACGACGGCCAGCCCCTCCGGCGTGCCGGGCCAGTGCCCGGCCAGCGCGCCGGGACCGGCACGCCTGACGACCGACCGCAGGACGAAGGCGACGACGATCGCGTCGTCGGCGTAGCCGAGCACCGGGATGAAGTCGGGGATCAGGTCGACGGGCAGCGCCAGGTAGCCCAGCAGCAGCCACAGCCGCACCCGTACCCCGCGCGGCAGGCCGTCGTCGCGCGCGAGCCTGGCGACCAGGCGGAGCAGGTCGGGCAGCAGGCGCAACGCCTCGCCCAGCGCGCCGCCCCTGGGGCGCGCCATCACCAGGAAGGCGGCCAGGGCCAGCCAGAGCAGTAGCAGGCCGCCCACGATCGCCGCCGCCGGCTTCCAGACCTCGGACACCCTTTCTGCCCTCCTCGCTCTCGCCGCCCTCCAGGTTCAGGGCGCCGAGGCACGCAACGCCGTCAGGGCCGCGTCCAGCGCGGCGCGCAGCGGCTCGATCGACCGCATCGTCTGGGTGAGCAGCAGGCCTCCCTGGAGCGCCGCGAAGACCGCCAGGGTCAGTGCCTCGGGGTCGGCGTCGGCGCGCAGCAGGCCGGTGGCGCGCATGCGGGTGAGCCCCGCCCGCAGGTATCCGCACCAGCGTGCCATGTGCGCGGCCACCTCGGCCGCGCGCTCGGGATCACTGCCGATGAGCTCGCTCGCCATCGCCCCGATCGGACAGCCCCAGTGCGGCTGCGAGCCGTAGTGCGCGAGGACGGCGTCACGCCAGCCCTCCCACGCCTCCCAGGTGTCGAGCGTGTCCAGAAACGGTCTCTGCGCCTGGAGCACCCGCTCGGCCTGGAACGACGCGATCGCCGCGACCAGATCGCGCTTGCCGGCCGGAAAGTAGTGGAACAGCTGGCTCTTGCTGGTCCCCGTCCCGGCCCGGATGTCGTCCAGGGTCGTGCCACCGACCCCGCGGGCCAGGACCAGGTCGGCGGCGGCCTCGACGATGCGGGCGCGCGTGAGCGCCCCTTTGACGGTGAACTTCGCCGGGGTCGACATGTCCACAGCATAACCCCCTGGACCGCACGGTCCAATAAATTCGGCGGCCCCGCCGGCCGGACGCCGCCTTCGCCCGCCGTCCACGGCTCGCAGACCCGCAGGCCTCCCGAGGGGTCGCGTTCCATCCTCGCACCCCGCGATTCGACACTGGATGAGGGACGAATCGCCGGCGAACCTGTTTCCTTCCGCCGGATCCTGTGCCAGAATTTCACTGGGTGATGAATTATGAGACGGAACACATGCGTGATCGCCGGGGGCGGCCCGGCGGGGGCGATGCTCGCACTGCTGCTGGCCAGGGCCGGCGTCGAGGTGACGCTCCTGGAGAAGCACGACGACTTCCTGCGCGACTTCAGGGGTGACACCATCCATCCCTCGACCCTGCAGATCCTCGACGAGCTGGGCCTGGCCGAGGAGTTCCACCGGCTCCCGCACCGCAAGGCGTACGGGATGGAGATCCACACCGACGACGGCACGGTGCCGGTCGCCGATCTGAGGAAACTCAAGGGCAAGTACCAGTACATCGCCTTCGTCCCGCAGTGGGAGTTCCTGGACCTGCTGACCACCGCCGCCAGGCGGTACCCGAACTTCCGCCTCATCATGGAGGCCGAGGTGCACGGGGTGATCCGCGAGGGCGACGCGGTGCGCGGGGTGCGCTACCGGGACGCCTCCGGCGAGCAGGAGCTGCGCGCGACGCTCACCGTGGCCGCCGACGGCCGCCACTCCGACGTACGCCGGGCCGCCGGGCTCGTCCCCGTGGAGCACAGCGCCCCCATGGACGTGCTCTGGTTCCGGCTGCCGCGCGAGCCCGCCGATCCCGGGGTGACGTTCCTGCGGATATCCGAAGGGCACCTGATGGTGGCGATCAATCGCGAGACCTACTGGCAGCTCGCCTACCTGATCCCCAAGGGCGGCTTCGAGACCCTGCGTTCCCAGGGGATCGAGGCGGTCCGCGAGCCGGTCGCCAGGCTCCTGCCCTTTCTCGGGGACCGGATCGGGCAGCTGCGGGACTTCGAGGCGGTCAGCATGCTGTCGGTCGCGCTCAACCGGCTGCGCCGCTGGCACCGCCCCGGCCTGCTGGTCATCGGCGACGCCGCGCACGCCATGTCGCCGATCTTCGGCGTCGGCATCAACCTGGCCGTGCAGGACGCGGTCGCCGCCGCGAACCTGCTGGCCGCGCCGCTCGCCGCCGGGGCCGAGATCCCCGAATCACTGCTCGCGAGGGTCCAGCGGCGGCGCACCCCGCCCACCGCCGTCACCCAGTTCGCCCAGCGCGTCGTCCAGAGCCGGCTGATCCGGCCGGCGCTGAGCGGGCGCTCCGGGCCGGTGCGGCTGCCCCGCGACATCTCCCGGCTTCCTCTGGTCGGCTTCCTGGCCAGGCGTTTCGTCGGTCTGGGCATCCTTCCGGAACATGTTTCCAGTCCGGTTGAATCTCACCAGGTATAAAGACCTTCTCACTACGTGGACAATCAGGTCTGTTCGAACAGCCGCTTGCAATAGCCTGGTATGTCGTGAGCATCAACCTCGATTCCTGGCGGCGGCTGCCTGCGGCGCAGCAGCCCGAGTGGCCCGACCGCGGCGAGCTGGACAAGGTCGTCGGCGAGCTGAAGGGCCTCCCGCCCCTCGTCTTCGCGGGCGAGTGCGACAACCTCAAGGCGGACCTGGCGGCGGTGACGCGGGGCGAGGCCTTCGTCCTCCAGGGCGGAGACTGCGCCGAGACCTTCGGCGGCGCCACCGCCGACGACGTGCGCAACAAGCTCAAGACGCTGCTGCAGATGGCCATCGTGCTGACCTACGCGGCGAAGGTCCCCGTGGTGAAGATCGGCCGGATGGCCGGGCAGTTCGCCAAGCCGCGCTCGAAGAACTTCGAGACCCGCGACGGCGTCGAGCTGCCCGCCTACCGGGGCGACATGGTCAACGGCTTCGACTTCACCCCCGAGTCCCGCGTTCCCGACCCGTGGCGGCTGCTGCGGGCCTACCACTCCTCGGCGGTGACGCTCAACCTGATCCGCGCCTTCACCAAGGGCGGCTACGCCGACCTGCGCCAGGTGCACGCCTGGAACCAGGACTTCGTGATCGAGTCCCCGGCCGGCAAGCGCTACGAGCAGCTCGCCCGCGAGATCGACCAGGCGCTGGCCTTCATGCGCGCCTGCGGCGTGGAGCCCGAGGAGTTCCACACCGTCGAGTTCTACTCCTCGCACGAGGCGCTGATCCTCGACTACGACCAGGCGCTCACCCGGATCGACTCGCGGACCGGCCGCCCGTACGACGTCTCGGCGCACATGGTCTGGATCGGCGAGCGCACCCGCCAGCTCGACGGTGCCCACGTGGAGTTCTTCGCCAGCATCCGCAACCCGATCGGCGTCAAGCTCGGCCCGACGACCAGCGCCGAGGACGCCCTCGCGCTGATCGAGAAGCTCAACCCGGACAACGAGGCCGGGCGCCTGACCTTCATCACCAGGATGGGCGCGTCGAAGATCCGCGAGCACCTCCCCGAGCTGGTGGAGAAGGTGACCGCGAGCGGCGCCCAGGTGGCGTGGATCTGCGACCCCATGCACGGCAACACCTTCGAGGCGCCCAGCGGCCACAAGACCCGCCGCCTGGACGACGTCCTGAACGAGGTGGCGGGCTTCTTCGAGGTGCACCGCGCGCTCGGCACCCATCCGGGCGGCGTCCACATCGAGTTCACCGGCGACGACGTCACCGAGTGCGTGGGCGGCGGCGCCGAGATCGTCGAGGACGACCTGGCCAGGCGCTACGAGACGGCCTGCGACCCGCGCCTCAACCGTGGCCAGTCGCTCGACCTGGCCTTCCGGGTGGCCGAGCTCTACCGCTCGGTCTGACCTTCCGGGCCACGGGCCCCGGTCACGCGAAAGCCCCGCTCCATCGGATTTCCTTCCTCCGGCGGAGCGGGGCTTTCGCGATCCGGGCATCAGCCCTTCTGGGCGCCCAGCTCGTTGGCGAGCTCGGCGCGGATCGCCTCCATGTCGAGCGCGCGAACCTGGCCGATGAGGTCCTCAAGGGCGGGCTCGGGCAGCGCGCCCGGCTGGGCGAAGACGACGATGCCGTCACGGATGGCCATGATCGTCGGGATCGAGGTGATCTCGAATCCCTGCGCGAGCGCCTGCTCGGCCTCGGTGTCGATCTTGCCGAACTTGATGTCCGTGTGCTTCGCCGACGACTTCTCGAAAATCGGCCCGAAGGTGCGGCACGGTCCGCACCAGGCCGCCCAGAAGTCCAGCAGGACGATCCCCTCATCGGCGATGTCGTTGAAGTTCTTCTCGGTTACCTCGATGGTGGCCACCGGTGGCTCCTCCTGTCGTTCACGTCTGTACGGCTGGCATAACCACTTCCCTCCCCCGCGCATTCCATCCCGCCGCCCCGCCGGGCCGCGGGAACCCGCCGGACCGGCGGACCCGGCCGGGGCGACGAGTCCGGACGCCGTTCCCGTCCTCGACCTGTTCACCGGACGCCCCGAACACGGCGCACCGCTCCGAAAGTTTCTGAGCGACGGGCCCTTCAGGGAAACCAGGTCTTTCTTTCAGCTAGTTTCCGAAAGTTTTAGCGGGGACATAAGGATATTCCCAGCTCATGAGCGTGGAAAAAGATCGCTTTTCGAAATATTTCGGTGCCTGTGTTGACGTCTTTCGGTCGCGTTCCCACACTGATCGCCAACACCCCACCCGGAAGGGAGAGCCCTGGTGATCATCGGCTTGACCCGTTTCAAGATCTCCTCGAGGGTCGTCGCGCCGGCGGTGGCGGCGATGCTCTCGGTCACCGGGGCCGTGACGGTGACCTCCGCCGAGGCCACCACCGCCACCACCGCCACCACCGCCACCACAGCCACCGCCGCTGCCGGAGTCGAGAACGAGGGTGCCGACTGCGCGGTGACCGGCCTGCCCGACGCGGGATCGCTGCCCACCAACTCCAGGCTCCCCGACCCCTTCAAAAAGCTGAACGGCACGCGTATCTCCACCACGTCCGAGTGGCGGTGCCGGCGCGAGGAGATCAAGAAGCTGGCGGAGAAGTTCGTCTACGGCGAGAAGCCCGTGAAGCCGGCCACCGTCACGGGGACGGTCTCGAACAGCAGCATCACCGTGAACGTGAGCCACAACGGCAGAAGCTCCAGCTTCTCCGCGGGTGTCTCGCTGCCGAGCGGGTCCGGCCCCTTCCCCGCGGTCGTCGTCCTGGGGGGATTCGGAGCGGACACGGCCGCCATCAGAGCGGCCGGTGCCGCGGTCATCAACTACGACCCCTACGCGGTCGGCCGGGAGGGCACGCCGCGCAACAACAAGCAGGGCGCCTTCTACAGCGTCTACGGCTCCTCGAGCAGCACGGGACTGCTCATGGCCTGGGCCTGGGGGGTGAGCCGGATCATCGACGTCATCGAGCAGTCCGGCAGCGGCGTCCTCAAGGCCGACGCCACCGGCGTCACGGGATGCTCGCGGTTCGGAAAGGGCGCCTTCGTGGTCGGCGCGTTCGACCAGCGCATCGCGTTGACCATGCCGATCGAGTCGGGGAGCGCCGGCGTGCCCATCTTCCGCGGGATCCCCGGGGAAGGCGCCCAGAGCCTGAGCAGCGCCTACGGAGAGCAGCCCTGGCTGGGCGACGCGTTCGGCTCCTTCACCGGCAGCCCGGCGCGGCTGCCGGTGGACACCCACCAGATGGTGGCCATGGTCGCGCCGCGCGGGCTGTTCATCATGGACAACCCCCACATCGCCAATCTGGGCCCCAGATCCGCGAGCGTGGCGGCCCTGGGCGGGGCGGAGGTCTACAAGGCGCTCGGCGCGGGAGGCGACATCACCTACTGGTCCGACGTCCAGGACGGCAGCCACTGCGCCAGCCGGTCCGAGTGGAGGACCCCGTTGCAGCAGAACATCCAGAAGTTCCTGCTGAGGACGGGCAGCGCCCCCGGCGCGATGAGGATCTCCTCCAGGGCGTCCGGCAACCTGGCCGAGTGGAGGGACTGGCAGACTCCGGCCCTCGGCGATTCGGGCGACAGCACCCCGCCGAGCACGCCGGGCACCCCGGTCGCGTCCGGCGTGACCGCCACCGGTGCCACGCTGACCTGGGCCGCGTCCACCGACCAGGGCGGTTCCGGCCTGGCCGGTTACAACATCTACCGCGAACAGGGCGACACCGACCCGCAACTGGGGCAGTCCACCACCAGCTCGACCACCCTCACCGGGCTGACCGCGAACACCCGGTACCAGGTGTACGTGCGGGCGCGTGACGGCGCGGGCAACCTGTCCGGAGACTCGCAGCCGGTCACGTTCACCACGACCGCCGGTGGTGGCGACACCTCGCCGCCGACGGCCCCGGCCGGCCTGGCGGCCTCGGGAACCACGTCCACGGGCACGACCCTGAGCTGGGCGGCCTCGACCGACGACAACGGCGTCACCGGCTACGACATCCTGCGCGCGCCCGGCGCGAGCGGCGGCACGTTCACCCAGGCCGGCACCTCGGCCACGACCTCGTTCGCCGACACGGGCCTGGCCCCGAGCACCACCTACCGCTACCAGGTCAGGGCACGGGACGCGGCGGGCAACACCTCGCCGGTCTCGAACACCGCGGAGGTCACCACCCGGCCCGGCACGTCCACCGGAACCTGCACGGCCGTGCCGACCGTGCAGACCCAGTGGAGCACCGGGTACGTCATCCAGCCGCTGACCGTCACCAACACCGGCACCTCGGCGATCACCGGATGGACGGTCACCTTCGCCCTGCCGGCCGGGCACACGCTGACCGGCTCGTGGAACGGCACCACCACCGTCAGCGGGCAGACCGTGACCGTCAAGAACGTCGGCCACAACGGCGGCCTCGCCCCCGGGACCGCCACCGCCGGCGTCGGCTTCCAGGTGAGCCGCCCGAACGGCGACACCTCGCTCCCGTCCGGGTACACCTGCGCCTGACGGGCCGGCCCCGGCTCCGCGCCCGACGACCGGGCCCCGGCTCACCCCCCCTCGACCGGGCGGGTGGGCCGGGGCCCGGCGCGTTCGGCGGCCGCCCGCCACCGGGAGGACCCCGGCGTCGACGTGCCCGTTCGAGGCGAGGGCGGCGGCCGCTCCCGGAACGCCCGGCGCGCGAGACAAGACGTCGCGAGTTTCTCCGAAGTTTTCGTTATCCACCCGCGGCCTGCGGGTCTCCTGTGTAGCGGTGCTTGTGAGTGCCGCCAGAAGTCCCCTCCATGACTTCCCAACAGGACAAGGACTCCATTCACTATGAGCACAACCGCCTCGCGCGGCATCCGAGCCGGACGCGCGTCCGTCGGACGTCAGGTCCGCCGCCTGTCGCTGGCCGGTGTTCTCGTCGGCCTCCTGAGCACCTCCGCGGTGAGCGTCGCCTCCCCGGCCGCCGCGGCCGAGGTGCCCCTCTCGCAGGGCCGTAACGCCACCGCCTCCTCGGCGGAGCGCGGTGACCTGTCGGCCGCGGCCGCCGTCGACGGCAGGACCGGCACCCGCTGGGGCAGCAAGTTCAGCGACCCGCAGTGGCTCGCGGTCGACCTCGGCAGGTCCACCGCCATCAAGAAGATCGTCCTCAACTGGGAGAACGCCTACGCCACGGCGTTCCAGATCCAGACCGCCACCGGCGGTGACGGCCCCTGGAAGACGGTGTACGGCACCACGGCGGGCAAGGGCGGTGTCCAGACCATCAACCTGTCCGCCACCGGCCGGTTCGTGCGGCTGTACGCGACCAAGCGGTCCGGCCAGTACGGCGTCTCGCTGTGGGAGTTCCAGGTCTTCGGCACCGGCTCGGGCACCGCGAACCCGACCCCGACGCCGACCACGAAGCCGACTTCGACCCCGAAGCCGACCTCGTCCCCGAGCTCGACGCCCAAGCCGACGCCCAGCGCCACCCCGACCACCAGCACGCCCGCCGGCGGCTGGGTACCGGTGAACCAGGCCGCGTGGAAGAAGACCCTGGACGCCTACAACAAGGTCGCGCCCCAGGCGGTCCCCGCGGGGATCGTGAGGGTCCCCGAGTTCCACACCAACTGTGAGGTGGCCAACGAGGCCAAGGACGACCCGGTCGTGCTGCCCGGCCTGGTCGGGGCCTCCCACATGCACACCTTCTTCGGCCCGAAGGTGACGGCGAACACCACGGTGGAAGACCTGTTCACGAGCGCCACGAACTGTGACGCGCCCGGGGACCACAGCGCCTACTGGGCGCCGACCCTGCTGAAGAACGGCAAGTCGGTCCCGATGAAGAACTTCCGCGTGTACTACGGCTCCCGGCTCAAGGACCCGTCGGAGGTCGTGCCGTTCCCGCCGGGTCTGGTCGTGGTGCAGGGCGACGCGAAGCGGCAGGTGGCGACGCCGAAGGGTGCCTCCGGCCAGTTCTGGTGCGCCGGCAGCGCGGAGATCGGCCGTAGCGCCGACGGCAACTGGCCCGTCTGCGAGAAGGGCGGCAACCTGATCTACCAGCTGACGTTCCAGGACTGCTGGGACGGCAAGCACATCGACTCGCCCGACCACAAGTCGCACATGGGACCGGCCAAGAACGGCACCTGCTCCGGCGACTACCCGGTCGCGGTTCCCAACCTCTCGTTCATGCTCGGCTACGACTCCCTCGGCGGTGACGGCCTGTCGCTGTCGTCGGGCATGCCGTCCTCGATCCACGGGGACTTCATGAACGCGTGGAAGCCGGAGGCTCTCGGCGCGCTCGTGAAGGTCTGCCTCAACGCGAAGGCCAAGTGCGGCACCACGCCGGGCTGGGGCCGCTGACCGATTCCCCTCTCCACCTCACATGACGCACCGTGCCGGTGATCCCGCTTTTCGCGGGGCCACCGGCACGGTACGCGTGGTCGTGATCGATCAACGGCACTGCCCGCCGGGCAGGGTCAGCGCCTCCCGCCGGGCAGGGTCAGCCCGATGACCACGGGGTCGTGGTCGGAGGAGCGGAACGCGTCGGGCTCGTAGAGACCCGGCGGGTTGAACTCGGTGTTGTAGTCGAGGATCCGGCTCTCGTCGGCGTTGATGTGCCAGATCGTCGCGCTGGTCACGCGCTTGAGCAGGTCCTTGCCGACCAGTGCGTGGTCCAGCTCGCCGACCAGGCCGTCGAAGAGGTAGCTGTAGCGCAGCGGCGCCGGGACGAACCTCTTGGTCACGCTGGTCAGGCCGGCGGCCTCCAGAGTGTCGATCGGGTCCTCCTCGCCGTAGGCGTTGAGGTCGCCGAGGACCAGCGGGTTGGTCAGGTCCAGGCTGTCGATCAGGCCCAGCGTCGCCTGTGCCTGGCGTACGCGCTCGCCGTTGTAGCAGCTCTGCCCGTCACCCTGGTCGGCGTCCGGGCCCACGGCCTGCTCGTCGCAGCCCTTGGACTTGAAGTGGTTGACCAGCACGGTGAAGGACTGGCCGCCCTGGACCCGGCGGAAGGTCTGGATCAGCGGGGGCCTGCGGAAGACCGGGTCGGTGGAGGATCTGGCGGCCCCCACCGGCTGCACCCTGCCCGGCTTGTAGATCGCCGTCACGTGGATCAGGTCGGTGCCCGGGTAGGGGTGGGCGACCGCCGCGTAGGTGCCCGCACCGACCTCGGCGTTGAGCGCGTCGACCAGGGCCTGCACCGCGGTCTGGCCGTTGTTCTGGACCTCCATCAGGCCGACGACGTCGGCGTTCATGCCCTTCAGCGCGGCGACCAGCTTGGCCAGCTGGCGCTGCTGCTCGGCGGCGTTGCTCGCGCCGCGCGAGCCGAGGGTGGTGAACCAGTTGAGCGTGTTGAAGCTGGCCACCTTGACGTTGCCGATGACCGGGAACGGCGCGGGCAGGCGCGGGTTGGTCCGGAGGAAGTTGATCTTCTTGGTCGGCTGGAGCCGGTACTTGCCGAAGCCGTACCCCATCACACCGGTGACGCCGAGCGCGGTGTCGCCCAGGCGGACGGTGCGCGGGTCGGTGTAGGGGATCGTCGCGGGGTTCTCCACCGAGGAGCCGTCGTCCACCAGCAGGGTGCGCCGCGCGTTCCTGGCGGCGTCCACGCCCGGCCGGTCGGTCGGCTGGAACACGCGTCCCTCGGAGGCGACGGTGACCTCGCCGTAGCGGCCCAGGTTGTAGTGGTCGTTGAGGGTGAGCGGCTCGGGGAAGGTGACGAGCATGCTCTCGACGGGCTCGAAGGTCGTGCCCTCGGCGCGCGGCAGGTTCTGCCCGGCGGGCGCGACGGTGCCCTTTCCGCAGACGTCCACGGCGGTGACCGGCGACAGCTCGGTCCAGCCGTTGAACTCCACGGCCCTGCCGGTGACCAGGACGCGGTCGCCGACCTTGACGTCCTTGAAGGAGTCGCGGGCGAAGGCGAACAGGCCCTCGGAGGTGGCCGGGTCGGCGTCCGGGGTCGGATCCTGCAGGAAGAAACCGCCGAGCTGCGCGGTCGCCTGGAAGTCGGCGGTCACGACGCCCTCGACGCGGACGTTCTGGCCCGCCAGCGGGCTGACGTCACCGCTGCCCTGCACCTGGGCGATCTGGTGGGTGGCCGGGGTCTCGCACGGCTCTCCCGTCGGCGTGGGCGTCGGGGTGGGGCTCGGGGTGGGATCCACCGTCGGGGTCGGCGTGGGGGTGGGCGTCGGCTCGACGGCGCCGCAGGGCGCGGCGGCGGTGGCCCGGTTGCGTGGCGCCGGGGCCGCGGCCTCCACGTCGGTGCCGTTGACGTCGGTGTCGGCGCAGCCGTGGTCCCTGCGCACGCCGGCCAGGGTGGCCGAGAGCGCGGGGGCGGCGGTGCCCTCGAAGTAGTTGGCGGTGCCGTACCCGACCAGGTCGGCGATGAGCGCCGTCTGCTCCGGCGCGCAGGGGGCGGAGCCGCCGTTGCACGCCAGCCCCCCGGCCGAGCGGACCAGGGCCGCCTTGCCCGCGGAGCCGCTCAGGTTGATCGTCCCGGTGGTGTCCGCGGCGGGCAGCGGGGAGCCGTTGGCGCCTCCGGCCAGCTGGACCAGGTGGTACTGGCCGGGCGCGAGGGTGCCCGCCAGGGGGACGACCGGGTTGGCGCCGAAGTTCCCCGTACCGGTGGCGCTCGCGTACTGGACGGACCAGCCGTCCAGGGCGACGGGCGCGGCGCTGCGGTTGAACAGCTCGACGTAGTCGTTGGCGAGCGGCGCCCCGGCGTTGCCGCCGCCGCCGTAGACCTGGCTGATGACGACGGTGCCCGGTTCCGCCAGGGCCGGGGCTGAGGCGAGGGCCGCGACGCCGGTGGTGGCGAGGCCGGCGGCGACGAGGGCGGCGAACGCCCGGGATAAAGCACGCATGAACCGGAGCGTAAGGCTCTATGCATTGCAGAACACTCACATATAAGTGGATAGACGGTGAAATCGAGAATGTTGACACTTCATGTCTATCCAGCCTGGCCAGATATGGCTTTCCTTGACCTAGAAGTCGCTTGCTCCGGCGCCTGCGGGTATCACTTGGACATGAGAACTCTGGACGTGGGTTGGGTGACCTGCGCCGCCTCCCCGGAGTGCGCCGGATCCGCGCGGCAGCCGTACGGCCGGTGCCTGGCCCATCTGGACGCCGCCGAACTCGACGAGGTCGTCCGCGGCCTCTCCCCCGGCTCCGCCGTCGACCTGCGGGCCACCGTCGTCGGCAGGGACCTGCTGGAGCGGATCCTCGGCGCGACCCGGGGGCGCCTGGGCCGGGCCCGGTTCGACTGGGCGACCTTTCCCGAGAGCGTGCGGTTCGGCGACATCGCGTTCGGCGGGGACGTCTCGTTCGACCACGCACACTTCCAGCGTCTCGCCTCGTTCTTCGACGCCCGTTTCGCGCGCAACGCCTCCTTCCGGGAGGCCAGGTTCGACCGGGGGCTGTCCCTGCACGGTGTCGCCGTCACCGGGCACGCGGCCTTCGACCGGGTCTCCATCGACGGTGACGCCCTGTTCGGGGGCGCTCTGTTCAACCGGACCGCGTCGTTTGAATGCGCGGATTTCCATGGTTTTGTCACCTTTGACGGCACCGGCTTCGCGGGCGACGCGACCCTGAGAGGGTGCAGGTTCCGCCGTACGGTGTCCTTTCGCAAGACGAGTTTCGGCGGGCTGGCCGGGTTCGACGGGGCGCGTTTCTCGGCGGGCGGCTACCTGGCCCCGATCTCGGTCGGCCGCCACCTCACCCTCGCCGGGGCGTGGGCGGGCAAGGGCCTCGACGTGACCACGGGCGGGTGCTCGGTGGACCTGCGGCGCCTGGAGGTGGGCGGGCGGCTGAACGTCCGGCTCGACGACGCCGAGGCCGACCTGGAGGGGGCGACCCTGCACGGCCCCGCCACGGTGCGGGGCCGCGACGGCGCCCGGGTGACCTCGCTGCACGAGGTGGACGCCGAGGAGCTGGAGCTCGCCGACCTGGACCTCAGCACCTGCCTCTTCACCGGCATCCGCCACCCGGAAGGGCTCAGGATGAGCGGCTGCGCGCTCGCCGTCGTCCCGCGCGGTGCCCGGCTGGGGTCGCGCTGGTGGTCCCTGTGGCGCGCCCCCGACCACGGGTGAGACCCCCGCCCCGGACCGCGCGGCCCGTCGGGCCCCGGACCGCGCGGCCCGTCGGGCCCCGGACCGCGCGGCCGTCGGCGAACCCGGGGTGGCGGTGAGGCCAGGAGGCGGTGAGGCTAGGAGGTCGCGCGGGTGCCCTCCCCCGGGCCGATCCCGGCCAGGAAGGCCGTGACGTCGGCGGCGAACCGGCCGCTGCGGAACACTCCCAGGTGGCCGAGGCCGGGATAGGTGATCAGGCGGCCGTCGCGGACCCCCTCGGCGGTCTCCTGGAAAAGCTCGACCGGGTAGTCGAGGTCCCTCTCGCCGCCCAGGACCAGGGTGGGGGCGACAACGTCGGCCAGCCGCCCGCCCAGGTCGAACCCGTCCTCCGCGCGGGCGAAGGCGAGCATGTCACGGGGGTCGCCGGGACGTACCAGCGGGTCCAGCAGCCACAGCAGCACCCTGGCCAGAGCCCGCCCGGCGGGCGAGGCGGCGGCCGTGATCGCCTGGTGCTGCAGGCCGCGCCGCCCGGCGGCGACCTCCTCGGTGTAGCGGCGCTGGAGCCGCCTGACGTTCGGCGTGAGCCGGTACGCCGCCCCGGCCACGACCAGCGCGCGCACCACGTCCGGGTGGTCGGCCGCCAGCTGCAGCGCCACCGAGCCCCCCGACGACAGGCCCAGCACGTCGACCGGCCCGTCGAACTCCGCGCGGAGCGCCTCGGCGTGCCGGGCGGCGATGTCGGCCATGGTGGTTCCCAGAGCCATGCCGGGAGCGCGGCCCACGGCGTACAGCCGGAAGTGGCGGGCCAGCGGGGCCAGCACCCGCAGTTCCACACCGCGCGCCAGCCCCGCCGGGTTGGCGTGGGCGGGGGTGAACCAGCGCAGCACGACGAGCGGCGGGCCGTCGCCGAGGGCGTAGTACGGCAGGTCGTTGGCGAGCGTGCCCTCCCGCACCTTGAGGTCCCTGAATCTCACGACGAAGTCCCACCTCCCTCCGGTGTCGCTGGATTCGAGAGTATTCGCAGGTGAGCGCGGGTCGACTCGGGGTCTTCTCAGGGTCGTCCCCGATGCGCGGCTCCCGGCCGGGAGACCAGGATGGGAAACGCATACCCTGGACGGGAATCGGGCGACTGGAGAGTACATGGCAGGCACCGGGGTCATCGAGGACTACGTGACCGGGCTCAGCCGCACTCTCAGGGGTCCTCGGAGACCGAAGCTCGACCTGATCACCGAGGCGCGCGACAGCCTGCTCGACACCGCCGAGGCGCTGGAGGGCGACGGCCTGAGGCGCGACGAGGCCGAGCGGGCCGCGGTCGAGGAGTTCGGGCCGATCCGCGAGATCGCGCCCGGCTACCAGGAGGAGCTGTCCAAGTCGGCGGGCCGGAGGCTGGCCGTCCTGCTGTTCGTCGGCGTGCCGCTCACCGCGATCATGTGGAACGTGATCTGGAAGATCTTCCCCAGCGCCCCGACGGCGTACGAGCGCATGCCGGACTGGTTCATCCTGGTCGCCCGCGGCGTGGACGCGCTCCAGATGTTCATCGGCCTGGTCGGCGGGCTCGCGTTGCTCGCGCTGGGCCGGGGACTGCGCAGGATCAGGCGGCCCCGGCTCGTCACCCGGGCCCTGGGCCTGTTCGTCTGGGCCATGATGCCGGTCATGCTCGTGTCGTGCGGGGCGCTGATGCTCGGCTCGCAGGATTCCGCCGGGTTCGGCGACTTCCTCCCGGGGGCCGTCGCGTCGCTGGTGAGCTACGCGATCTGGTCCGTGCAGCTGTACTGCGCCTTCCGCTGCCTGAGCATCACCCGGCGCGAGCCCGCCGTCGCGACCGCCTGAGCCTCGTGACCGCCTGAGCCTCACGACCGCCCGAGCCTCGCGACCGTCCGAGTCTTACGACCGCCCGAGCCTCGCGACCGCCCGGAACCCGATGATCATCTGAGCCCCGCGACCGTCTGAGCACGGCGGCTCCGGGAGGCGTCAGCGGGTGGTGCGCGGTTCCAGGACGCTGCCGATGGCTCCGGCGAACTCCCGCCAGGCGGAGCGTTCGCCGGCGAGGGCCGTGCGTCCCGAGGAGGTCAGCCGGTAGGTGCGCCGCCTGCGCCCGCTCACCGTGGCCCACTCGCTGGCCAGGTATCCCGCCTGCTCCAGCCGTCGCAGCGCCGGGTAGACGGTGCCCGTCGGCACGTTCAGCGCGCCGCCGCTGCGCGCCTGGAGCGCCTCGATGATCGCGTAGCCGTGCAGCGGCTCGTGCTCCAGCACGGAGAGCAGCAGGGCGTCCATGTGACCGCGGAGCGCGTCGGTGTTCACCCGGCCACCCCCGCCCGCCGGACGGATCCCGCGTCACCGCACCCGGCGGTTCGTTCGCTTCGCTCGCTCACGTCGTCAGCCTACCTCTCGTATAGGCATGCTACATGTAGGCGTCCTACATGTAGAGTGTCTATAGGTAGACAAACATAACAATGGAGGTGAGACCGTGGACGTGCTCGACCTGGCCCGGACACAGTTCGCCGTGACAGGGAGCCTCCACTTCCTGTTCGTCGTGCTGACCCTGGGCCTGGCCCCCCTGATCGCGATCATGCACACCCGCTACGCCGTCACCGGCAAGCCGGTCCATGAGCGGGTGACCCGCTTCTGGGGCCAGATCTACGTGATCAACTACGCGCTCGGGATCCTCACCGGGCTGGTGATGGAGTTCCAGTTCGGCATGAACTGGAGCGGCCTCTCGCACTACGCCGGGGACATCTTCGGCGCGCCGCTCGCGATCGAGACGCTCGGCGCGTTCTTCCTGGAGTCCACCTTCCTGGGCCTGTGGATCTTCGGCTGGCACCGGCTGCCGAAGTGGCTCCACGTGGCGTGCATCTGGGTGGTGACGCTGACCGCCTACCTCTCCGCCTTCTGGATCATGGTGGCCAACTCGTTCCTGCAGAACCCGGCCGGAGCCGTGGAGCGCGACGGCCACCTGGTCCTGACCGACCTCGGCGCGCTGCTCACCAACCCCACGCTGACCATGGCGCTGCCGCACGTGCTCGGCGCGGGCCTGTGGACCGGCGGTTTCGTGGTGATGGGGGCCAGCGCGTACCAGCTGTTCCGGCGCACCGCCGAGCGGGAGTTCTTCACGAGCTCGCTCCGCACGGGAGTGATCACCTCGCTGGCCGGCTCGCTGCTCACGGTCGGCTTCGGCTACGCCCAGTTCGGCCCGATCTCCCAGTTCCAGCCGGACAAGTTCAACGACGGGGGCCTGGCGGGGCTGGGACTCGGTTTCATGATCATGATCGGCCAGCTGATCCAGCTCCTCATCCTGTTCGTGCTGGCGCCGACCGTGTACTGGCTGCCGCGCTGGCGCTGGACGCACCCCGTGCTGATGGCGATCACCCCGCTGCCCTTCGTGGCGGCGATCCTCGGCTGGCTGGCCAGGGAGTCCGGCCGGCAGCCCTGGCTGATCAACGGCAGGCTGACCGTCGCCGACGCCATGTCCCCCGGGCTCACCTCCGGGATGGTCACCTTCTCGCTCATCGCCTTCGCCGGCGTGCTCGCCCTGCTCGCGGTGATCGACTACGTGCTGATCGCCCGTACCGTGCGGCGCGGGCCCGCCGCCGTCACCCTCGGCGCGGACGCGCCGGCCGACCCCACCGAGCGCGCGCACGCGCTCAGCCACTAGGGAGAGACCGTGGACATCCTCTGGCTCGGCGTGTTCGCCCTCCTGCTGATCGGCTACTTCGCCCTGGAGGGCTTCGACATCGGCGTGGGCATGCTGCTGCCCGTACTCGCCAGGACGCGGAAGGACCGGGACGAGGTCGTCGCCGCCATGGCGCCGTTCGTCCTGGCCAACGAGGTGTGGCTGGTGGCCGTGGCGGGCGTGCTGTTCGGCGTCTTCCCCTCCATCGAGGGGGACGTGCTGTTCGGCCTCTACCCGCTCGTGGTCTCCCTGCTGGTGTCGTGGATCATTCGCGACGCCGGGCTCTGGTTCCGCCGCCGCGCCGACGGGAGCGCGTGGCGGTCGACCTGGGACTGGGCGATCGTCGTCGGTTCGTACGGCCTGGCGCTGAGCTGGGGCATGGCCCTGGTCGCGGTGGCCGGCGGCCTGACGGGGCCCGCGATCGGCCTGCCGGGACTGCTGGGCGGGCTGGCGGTGGCCGCGCTGCTCGCCTTCCACGGCTGGACGTTCGTCGCGTGGCGGCTGGCCGGGCGGGTGACCCGCGCGCGCCGCACCGGCCGGGCGCTCCTGCTCTCCGCGTGCGCCGCCGCCGCGCCCGTCGCGGTGCTGCTCGCCGTACTCACCCCCTGGCTGCTCGACCGCACGGCGCCCGCCGGGACGCTAAATGTGCTCAGTGTCATGATTCTGCCCTTCGCGCCGGTCATGGTGGGTGCGCAAGTATGGGTATGGCGGACGTTCGGTCCCGGGCGCACCGCCTCCGATCGGGTTCCGTCGTTCTTCTGAGCTCTCTAGGGTTGGCATGCACAAGGATCTTGTACGGCTGGCACTGGGCGAGCGGGCCGTCCGCCGCCACCTGGTCGTGTGCCTGGCCGCCGCCGTCCTGACCGGGCTGCTCGTCCTCGTCCAGGCGGAGTTGCTCGCCGGGGTGCTGTCCGGGCGGTTCGCGGCCCCGGCCCTGATCCTGCTGGCGCTGGTCGTCGGGGTCCGGGCGCTGCTCACCCTGGGGCAGGGGGTCGCCGCCGGGCGCATGACCACCGGGGTGAAGTCCGCCCTGCGGCACCGCCTGCTGGCGCGGGTGCGGGACCTGGGGCCCGTCAGGCCGGCCTCCCAGCGCTCGGGCGAGCTGGTGACGCTGACCGGCCGGGGTCTGGACGCCCTCGACCCCTACCTGACGGGCTACCTGCCCGCGGTGGCGGTAGCGGGCGTCGTGCCGGTCGCGGTGCTCGTCCGGTTGTTCGCCGCCGACCTGGCCAGCGCGGTGATCGTGCTGGTCACGCTGCCGCTCATCCCGATCTTCGGGGCGCTGGTCGGCATGCACACCAAGGCCGTGACGGAACGCCAGTGGAGAGCCCTTTCCCGCCTGGGCGGGCACTTCCTGGACGTGGTCAGGGGCCTTCCCACACTGCGCGCCTTCGGCAGGGCCCGCTACCAGGCCGAGGTGATCCGGCGGGTGGCCGACGCCCACCGGACGGCGACGATGCGCACCCTGCGGGTGGCGTTCCTGTCCTCGCTGGTGCTGGAGCTGGCCGCGTCGCTCTCGCTGGCCCTGGTGGCCGTCCCGGTGGGCCTGCGGCTGCTGTCCGGTTCCCTGGACCTGTCGGCCGCGCTGCTGGTCCTGCTCCTGGCGCCGGAGGCGTACCTGCCGCTGCGCAACATGGGCGGCAGGTTCCACGCGGCGATGGAGGGCGTCGCCGCCGCCGACGAGGCGTTCGGCGTCCTCGACGGCCAGGCGGAGACGGCGGGGGCGGCAGAGAACCCGCTTTCGCGCGACGAGCACGCGGGCACGCGTACGGCGACGGCGAGTGCGCCGAGCCCGGAGCCGGGGCCGGGACCGGGACCGGGACCGGGGCCGGGGCCGGGGCCGAAGTCGGCGCCAGAACCAGGACCGGAACCAGGACCAAGATCGGGCGGGGCGCCGGAGATCCGGCTGGAGCACGTCACGGTGCGTTACCCGGACCGTGAGGAGGCCGCGCTGGAGGACGTGTCGCTGGTGATCGCGCCCGGTGAGCGGGTGGCGCTGGTCGGCGAGAGCGGGGCGGGCAAGAGCACCCTGCTCCACCTGCTGCTCGGCTTCGTCACCCCCTCGGAGGGCAGGGTCCTGGTCGACGGCGCCGAGATCGGCGACCACGACTCCTGGCGCGCGCGGCTGGCGTTCGTACCGCAGCGCCCGCATCTCTTCGCCACCTCGGTGGCCGACAACATCGGGCTCGGCGCCCCCGGCGCGACGACCGGCGAGATCAGGGCCGCGGCGCGGGCCGCGCAGGCCGACGAGTTCGTCACGGCGCTGCCGGAGGGCTACGACACCGTGCTCGGCGAGCGGGGGACCAACCTGTCCGCCGGGCAGCGGCAGCGGGTCGCGCTGGCTCGCGCGTTCTGCCGCCCGGACACCGTGCTGCTCCTGCTGGACGAGCCGACCGCGCGGCTCGACGGCCGCAGCGAGGGCGCGATCGTGAGCGCGACCCGCGACCTCGCCGAGGGCCGCACCGCCGTGATCGTCGCCCACCGGCCCGCGATGATCGACCTGGCCGACCGGGTGATCCGGATCGCCGACGGCCGCGTGGTGGCCGAGGACGCCAGGAACGCCGAAGACGCCGAGGGCAGAGCAGCGGCGGGGACGCGAGAGGAGATCACCTCGTGACCGACGTCAGCGGGATCCCGGCGGGCCGGACCGATGAGCGGCCTGCGGGCCGGACGGACGGACGACCGGCAGGCCTGCCGGAGGAGAGACCGGCGAGCCGGGCGGACGGACGACCTGCGGACCGCACGGATGGGCGACCGGCGGACCGGGCGGACGGACGACCTGCGGGCCGGAGCGGCGGGCGGCTGGCCCTCGCCGCGGCGGGGGCGGCGGCGGCCGAGCTGGCCGGGCTCGGGCTGATCGGATCCGCCGCGTGGCTCATCACCAGGGCCGCGGAGCAGCCGCCGCTGGCGGCGCTGAGCGTGGCGATCGTCGGGGTGCGGGCGTTCGCGACGACCAAGGGCGTCTTCCGCTACGGGGAACGCCTGGCCGGTCACGACGTGGCGCTGCGGGCCCAGGCGACGACCAGGGAACGGCTCTACCAGGCGCTCATCCCCGCGGGACCGCTGAACCAGCGGGGGGCCGACCTGCTCAGCCGCATGGTCGACGACACCGACGCGGTGCAGGACCTGCTGGTGCGCTGCCTGCTCCCGGCGGTCGCGGCGCTGGTCACCGGGGTGGCCGCGGTGGTGATCGGGCTGTTCCTGCTCCCGGCGGCGGCGCTGGTGCTCCTGGCCGGGCTGCTGGTGGCCGGGGTGCTTATCCCGGCGGGCACGGCCGCCGCCGCGCGGCGCTGGTCGGCGCGGATCGCCCCCGCGCGGGCGGACCTGGCGGCCCGGGTCGCCGACCTCGTGCACGGCGCGGCCGACCTGGCCGCCTACGGGGCGGACGGGCGGGCGCTGGCCGCCGCGGCCGAGACCGACGCCCGGCTGGCGGCGCTGGAGCGCAGGCAGGCGCGGGCGAACGCGGTGGCCTCGGCCCTGGGCCTGCTCACCCAGGGACTCACCGTGGCGGCCGTCGTGCTGCTGGCGATGAACTCCGGGGCGGGGGCCGTGGCCACCGCGGTGCTCGCGCTGGTCTCGCTGGTGTCCTTCGAGCCGGTGCTGCCGATGGCCGCGGCCGGGGAGCGGCTGACCGGGGTGCTCGCCGCCCTGCGCCGCCTGCGGGAGGTGGGCGCGACCCCGCCGGCGGTGGCCGAGCCGGCCGTTCCCGTCGCGGTCCCCGCCGGGCCGCCCACCGTCGAGATCGAGGACCTGGTGGTCCGGCACGGCGCCGGCCTTCCCGCCGCGCTGGACGGGGTCAGCCTGACCCTCACCCCCGGCAGGCGTGTCGCCCTGGTCGGTCCCAGCGGCGCGGGCAAGAGCACCCTGCTGTCGGCCCTGATGCGCCTCGTCGAGCCCGAGTCGGGGACGATCCGGGTCGGCGGGGTGGACATCCGGGAGCTGGCGTCCGACGACGCCCGGCGGGTGATGACCGGGCTGACGCAGGATCCGTACGTGTTCCAGACGTCACTGCGGGACAACCTGCGGCTGGCGGGCCCGGAGGCCGGTGACGAGGAACTGGCCGAGGCGGTGCGGCGGGCGCGCCTGGACCGGTGGGTGGAGCGGACCGGCTGGGACGCGGTGCTCGGGGAGGACGGGCGCACGGTCTCCGGAGGCCAGCTGCAGCGGCTGGCACTGGCGCGGGCGCTGCTGCACGACCCGCCGGTGCTGCTGCTGGACGAGCCCGCCGAGGCCCTGGACGAGACGACGGCGGACGCGCTCATGGCCGACCTCCTGGACGCCACCCACGGCCGTACGACGCTGCTCGTCACGCACCGCCTGCGCGGGCTGGAGCCGATGGACGAGATCGTCGTGCTGGAGAACGGCTCGGTGACGCAGCGGGGCACCCACGCGGAGCTGGTGTCCTGCCCCGGCTACTACCGCGACCTGTGGCGCTCGGAGGCGCTGACCGCCGGCCGGTGAGCGCCTGGCGTGGAGAGCCGGCACCGACCGAGCGGGTGGCGTCTGTCGCGGCATGTGATCTTGTGTTTTCGTACACTGAGTCCGGAGAGGAGGTCTCCATGGGCGGATGGCAGCTTCAGGAGGTGAAGCAGCGCTTCAGTGAGGTCCTCCGGAGGGCGATGAGCGAGGGTCCCCAGGTGGTCACCCGGCACGGGGAGGAGGTGGCCGTGATCGTCGACATCGCCGAGTACCGCCGTCTCAAAGGGGAGGCTCCCGACTTCGGACGGTTTCTCCTCACCGCCCCCGACTGGGACGACGACATCGAGTTCCCCCGGAACCGGGACCTTCCCGAGAGGTGAGCGTCAAGGAGTTCGAGGGGACGGACGTGTCCGTGGTCAACCCCTTCGAGCCGCCGCACTGACGAAAGGACGCGGTGGCCCGACGAGTGATCACGCCCTGGTGCGGCGGTGTTCGGCTCCGGATGGGAGGCACTCGGGGTCGCCTGCCTCGCACGGAATGCCGTAACACAAGAAGGGCTCGCAAAGCGAGTTCGGTCGGCGACACCACGGCGAAAGGCCGGTCACCGCCTCGGAAGGGGAACGGCTTAGATCGTGTCCGCTTTCACCGAGGTGATGAAGTCGGCCCATACCTCGGGGGTGAACGCCAGGGCGGGGCCGTCAGGGTTCTTGCTGTCGCGGACGGCCACGATGCCGGGGAGGTTGGTGGCCACCTCGACGCAGTCGCCGCCGTTGCCGCCGCTGCGGCTGCTCTTGAACCACCGGGCGTCCGTCAGGTCCATGATCCCATCGCTTTCTCCATCAAGGCCACCGATGCGGACTGCGGCAGGGCGCAGGCCCGTAGCGCGTCGAGCTGGGTCAACAAAGTCTCGATCTCGGTGAGACCGTTGACGATCTGACCTTCGGCTGCGGTTTCCAAATAAACTATATCGGGCGATCCTCTGAAGCTCGCGATCACGAAAGCCCCGGTCAGACCGGCGTGCGCGCCCACCTCCAGCGGGATGACCTGGATGGTGATCCGGGGCCGGCGGACCAGTTCGAGAAGCTGCTCCAGCTGTTTGCGCATGACCTGCGGGCCACCGACGGGGCGGATCAGCACGGCCTCATCGAGGGTGGCCCAGAACATGGGCGGGTTCGGCTTGGTGAGGATCCGTTGGCGCTCCATGCGCGTGGCGACCAGTTCCTCTACCTGCTCGTCGGTGTCGCCTGGTCGTCCTGCTCTTAGAATCGCCCGCGCGTAGTCCTCGGTCTGGAGCAGTCCCGGAACGAGGACGGGCTGGAAGCTTCGCAGGGTGCGGGCCTCTCGTTCCAGCTCGACGAACGGCCGGAACCATACGGGGTAGACGTCTCTGCCGATCAAGGGCCACAGGCGGACGAGAGCACCGCCTGTCTCCAGCACCTTGTCACACTTCGCCGCGAACTCCCTCGTCGGGGCGCGCTTGGCCGTCTCAACGAGACCGACAAGGGAGGTGGAGTAGGAGATCCTGTGCGCCAGTTCCTTCTGGCTCCATTGCGCTTGTTCTCGGTATTTGCGCAGTTCAGAACCCCAGTAAGCAAGCACGCTGGCGTTCGCGTCCAGCTCGCTCGGTGAGGGCATCTCCGCTCCCGTCCTTCAGGGCTCTACACGGATCGTTGTGGGTCCTACATGAGACGCAACTGAATGTGCGGATTGAGCGTTGGAGGCGCACACCTACCGAACGTAGTCGCCCGGCGACAGTCTTGGAAGAGGAATTCGACCACGCACATCAACTGCGCCGAGAGGAGACGGACAACGATGATCACTCCCGCTCTGCTGACCGGAACGCCTGCCGTATACGCCGCTGACCAGCTGAGTAACGCACTGGAACAGCATGGGATATCCGTGGACGTCCACGACGGCTACGGCGTCGCCCTGGTGTCGGTATGGTTCGATCTTCTGGTCTGGACCGATGGTTTCGTCTACCGCTGGTGGACGGGGCAGTTCTCGGGGCGGAGTCGTCGACGGCTCTACACGGCCTACACCGTGGACAACCCGGCCGCCGCCGCCCGCTGCGTCGCCCGCCGGTACGAGGAACTACAGCAGGGCCACCCGGTGTCGCCGCTGCTGCGTGGAGACCCGTTGTGATGCTGGTTGAGGAGTGCCTGAGTCCGCACGTGGCCATGGCGCGACGCGACCACACGCGGCTGCAGTGGCGGCCTCCGGATCGGATCGCTGATCGTGTAAGGCCGGTGAGCTGGACCTGTGTATGCCGCGCCACGGTCTACGAACTGTGCCAGGGCGGCGGACAGGCGTTCATCCGGCGAACCGTTCAACTCGACCGCGAGCACGAGATCCACGAGACGTGCCGATGGTCTTTCCCCGAAGCTCGGGTGATCTGGACGGCACTGCTGTCCGGTAGAGCCCGGTAGAGACGGGCGTGGCGGCGTGTGCTTCGGAGGGACGGCGTCGCCACGCCTGCCAGGAGCCACCATGCAGGCTCCTCGCCCACTCCTCCCCCCTCAATGGCTGCCGTTTGCGCACCCCGACCGAGGGGTCAGCTCCGTCCTCGCGCGTCCGTTCCCCACGCCGTACCGATACGGATCTCCTACATGCCGACACGGATCACCCGCCCGAACACGGACAACTACGAGCCAGGCGACCACTTCGAGTACCACGTCGAGATGTGTACCACCACAGAGGAAACCGAATCTGCGTTTTGAAGCAGTGCCCTACCCTTTGGCCCGAGTAGCTCTCTGATCAGCCATCAAAACAGGTCGAGTTCACCTAACCGAGGATGACATGGCCAACCTGACGAACAGACAGCCGCCCCCTATAGGATCTCTTCCACGCGGAAGCGATCAGCTTCTGAGACTGGAATCACCTACTTTCAGGCAGGCAATCCCTTGGGAACCGCAGAAGCCCCGCGGCTTGAAAGTGGTGTACGGCCACGACCCTTGCTACCAGGCGGCAACCTTCGAGCCATCAGGCACAGTTGCAGGCATCAAGACGACGCACATCCGAGCAAGATCCTTACACGCCAGGCCTCTTGTCGACTACGCTAGGCAGATGAATCTTCAAGCACAGATTGAGCTTATTACCAACCCTCAAGATTTTATGCGCTTCTGCAATGCCGTCCTCCAGGCTGAATACGGAATGGATTTTCTTCCGATTGATGACGATCGGCCAGATCGGGGAAACGACGGTTACCTGAAGTCAGAGAAGAGAATCTTCGCAGCACACTGCTTCAAGCGAATCCAAAATCGAAGCCTCGACAACGAAATTTCATCCAAGATGATAGGAGACCTAAAGAAAGCCACCAAGCTCAAGAGAGAAGGAGATTGGGACATCGCTCATTGGACATTCTTATCAAATTATCCAATACCGGAACATATTGCCTCCCTAGTATTGAAAGCAGGGAGGGAAGCGGGCATCGAAGTAAGCTGGAGGGGTCCGGAATACTTCGCCGATCGCCTTCAAAAATTCAGGAGCGTCCGCGAACAGTTTCCAAATTTGATAGCCCATGACGTCCTGACTCAGCTAGACGAAATAACGAAACTACTTGAGTCTTTATCGCGCCCACCAGAAGTAATCAAAATTGATTGGGTACCTCGAAACCCGGATGAACAGCAGATACTTATCTCGCAGTCCCTGCCCGCATGGGAGTATCTCCTATTTGCGGGTATCCTGCTGCAAGGAAAAGAAAGACTTGAGCCAAAGTGGCGAGACTTTCAGAGTGGCCACGGTCGCCGAAATGGAATATACCTAGATAAATCCTCAGCGGCGACACGACTCCAAGGAGCTATAGGCGACGCCATCCAAATAGCCACAGGAATCAGATCGATATTTACGCCCGCTGTGCAACAGCAAGCATTCGGTCCTCCCGGCGTCGCAGGGGACGCGGCGACCATTTCACATTTCGCTGGACGCATCATTTCAGCTTACGAGGACCTTCTGGACTGGGCGAGCGACATTCGTGGCGCCGTATATCCAGAAGAATTTCAACGAGCAGCTGCATTGGCTGCCCTTGTAGCAGATCAACCTAGCAGAGACATACGTTTTTTTATCGATAGAGTAGTATTTGAGTTCGGAAAGATCCCCGCATGGCTAGCCCAGCCCAACAGGAAAAGACTAGACATCAATCTCACCCTAGATCTATCCGCAAATGATGCTGCACTCAAAGCCTTCACCAAAGAATTCACCCGGGCTCGAAAGAGGTCGTGGATTTGAAACTAAATCCAGAGCCGATCTTCCGGTAACCCTGTATACCATTTCCTTACCAATCCGTTGGCCATCTGCTTGTCGCGAGAGTCCTCTGGCTCGCAGATCTGTTTTTTTTCCAGGTATAGGGCCAGATATCTGCTCCTTCCATGCATCCTGGCGATCCTTGCACCAACCGGCGATCTCGAAAGAACGGTTTCCCGGACCGATGTTTCCCGGATACTCCGTCGCGACCAGAAGGACGGCTCAGAGGGTGGGCACGATCGGGCGGATCGTGCCGTCCGCGTTGAACTCCATCCGGTCGACGGCCACCTCCCGGTTGGTGCCGTTCCCCGCCGGTACGGCGAACCGGTGGTAGGCGACGTACCACGTGTCGGTGCCGGGCGCCCGGACGACCGAGTGGTGACCGGGGCCCTTGATCCCGGCCTCCAGCCGCTTCTGCAGCACGACGCCGCGTTTGGTCCACGGTCCCATCGGGCTCGTCCCCGTGGCGTAGGCCACCCGGTAGTCCTCGCTGCGGGTGTCGTTCTCCGACCACATGAGGTAGTAGGTCCCGTTGCGCTTGAACACGAACGGCGCCTCGTTGTAGCCCGACGGGGTGATCACGCGCACCTGCGCGGGATCGAAGGAGGTCATGTCGGCGTTCAGCGGCACGACGCGGGCGGCGCCCTGGCCCCAGTACAGGTAGGAGCGGCCGTCGTCGTCGGTGAAGACCATCGGGTCGATCGCCTGGCCGGAGTACTGGCCGGCGGCGACGAGCGGCCGGCCGAGCGCGTCGCGGAACGGGCCCGCGGGCGAGTCGGACACCGCGACCCCCAGCTGCTTGGCGGTGTTCCCGGAGGCCGCGCCGCCGCTGAAGTACAGGTAGTACCGGCCGCCCGCGGCCGCGACCGCGGGCGCCCAGGCCGAGTCGTCGGCCCACGACACGTCCGGGCCGTGGTTCAGGACGACGCCGTGGTCGGTCCAGTTCACCATGTCGGCGGAGGAGAACGCCTTGTAGTACGTGCCGCCCCAGCCCGCGTAGCCGTCGGTCGTCGCGTACAGGTAGTAGCGGCCGCCCGCGGCGATGACGTGCGGGTCGGCGAACAGGCCGGGGATCACCGGGTTGCGGTTCGTCCTGGGCGCCCACGGCGAGACGATCTTGAACGAGCTGTCCGCGCGGAACCCGGCGGTGTCCTGGTAGGTGTCCAGCCAGAGCCCGAAGTCGCGGTGCCTGATCCGCCGGCCCGGATAGTTGTAGGAGGTCAGGGACGTCGAGCCGGCGACCGACCCGTCCACGGCGCAGAACGTGGCGTCGGCGCGGAAGGTCGCGTCGCCGGTGTTGGCGTCGACGCGCAGCCGGTAGTCGTAGTGCCGCAGGAACAGGCCGTCCTTGGTCTGGAAGGAGTAGCAGGACGGCGATGCCAGACCGTTGACCACGGTGAACGTGGCGTCGAGCTTGGTCTGGGCCGGGCTCGCGGAGGTCACCGGGTCGAGACGGCCGAGCGCGCCGGTGTGCCGGACGTAGTGGCCGGGGTAGTTGACCGCCTCCAGCGACCGGGCGCCGGTCGGCAGCGTCGCGGCGTACGCCGGGGAGGCCGTCGTCACCAGGGCGGAACCCGCGAGCACGAGCGCGGCCGTCCCGGCCGCCCATCTGCCGACCGTCATACGGACCTCTTTTCGAGCACTGAAATGTTATCGCTAACATTCATCGGCGGAGAAACGTCACGCGAGGAGGCGGGGAACGCCGATGCGCGTGACACACCATCCGCGAGCACTGCGGAGCGGCAGGTCAGGTCGGCGCCACATCAGTGTGTGCGCTCACATTCGATCGGTCAAGCCTGTCAGATCCGGCGAATCCGCGTTCCGGAATTCCCGGATCTGTTGACATCCGCGAGGGCGGCGTAAACACTCTGCGGAAACACAGTGGAAACATCGACGCGCCCCGATCGTCCCCGCCCCACAGAGGATCCGCCCATTTCCACGGGTCACCGTGGACCGTCGATTGTTAGCGCTAACGTAATCGCACGCCGTTCCGCCCCTCGCAGAAGGGTGCCTGCCGTGTCCCTGCGCCGGACGGTTCCCCCGGGCGTCGCGTCACCGACGACCGCGCCGAGCCGCGTCGTCCCCCTCGCCGCCGAACGGCGGCCCACAGCGGCGGCGAACCCGACCGGCTTCACCGGCCACCGCCGGATGCGTCCAGATCACCTACCGGGTCCGATCACCTGTCAGGAGGCGTAGCCCACCATGAGAACAGGCTTACGCGGGGCGATCGGCAGAGCGACCGCCGCCGCCCTGCTCATCGCCGGTGCCCTCGTCGCCCAGCCGGTGGCGCCGGTCCGGGCCGCCGAGGTCACGATCACCAACGGGACGCAGTTCCGCGACACCGCCGGGAACCCGCTGCAGGCCCACGGGGGCGGGGTGCTGAAGGTGGGCACGTACTACTACTGGTTCGGCGAGAACCGCAACGCCGACAACACCTTCCGCGCCGTCTCGGTCTACCGGTCCACCGACCTGCGGAACTGGGAGTTCCGGCGCGACGTCCTCACCCGTGCGTCGGCCGCCGAGCTGAACGTCTCCAACATCGAACGGCCGAAGGTCATCTACAACAGCTCCACCGGCCGCTACGTCATGTGGATGCACAAGGAGAACGGCGTCGACTACGGGCAGGCCCGCGCCGCCGTCGCCTCCTCCGCGACCGTGGACGGCGACTACACCTACCACGGCAGCTTCCGCCCCCTGGGGCAGCACATGTCCAGGGACATCACCCTCTACAACGACAACGGCACCGCGTACATGATCTCGGCCGCGAACGAGAACTACGACCTGCACATCTACCGCCTCACCTCCGACTACCTGAACGTCGGCGCCCTGGTCGGCAACTTCTGGCCGGGCGGCCACCGCGAGGCCCCGGCCATGTTCAAGCGCGGCGGCACGTACTTCCTGCTGACGTCCGGAGCCACCGGGTGGAACCCGAACCAGGCCAGGTACGCGACGGCCTCCAGCGTCTCCGGCCCGTGGAGCGGGTGGACCAACGTCGGCGACGGCACGACGTTCGGCTCCCAGCCGGCGTACGTCCTGCCGGTGCAGGGCACCTCGACGACGAGCTACCTCTACATGGGTGACCGGTGGGCCGGCGCGTGGGGCGGCCCGGTGAACGACTCCCAGTACGTGTGGCTGCCGATCACGTTCCCGTCCGCCACGAGCATGAGCCTGAGCTGGAGCCCGCAGGTCACCATCGACACCGCCACCGGCGTGATCTCCGGTTCCGCCGCACCGGTATACCGGATCACGGCCCGGCACAGCGGCAGGGTGATGGACGTCGTCAGCGCCTCCACGGCGAACAACGCCGAGGTGAAGCAGTATCCGTGGAACGGCGGCGGCAACCAGAGGTGGCAGTTCCAGGACACCGGCGACGGATACCTCCGCCTGGTCGGCCAGCACAGCGGCAAATGTCTCGACGTGGCCGACGCCTCGACCGCCGACGGCGCCAACGTCATCCAGTACACCTGCGGAACCGGCGCCAACCAGCAGTGGCAGTGGACCGCCACCGGCGGCCACTACCAGCTCAGGGCCCGCCACAGCGGCAAGTGCCTCGACGTGGCAGGCGCCTCGACCGCCGACGGCGCCGACATCCAGCAGTACGCCTGCGGCACCGGCACCAACCAGCAGTGGACCCGAACCCAGTCCTGATGGAGCGCGCTTGTGAACGGTCTCATCAGGAAATCCTGGATTCATACCGCAGCGGCGCCCCCTGGAACCGCCAGGGTCTGGCCCGCGTTGATCGCGTCCCGCAGATTTTCAGCGAGTGTGCTTTCGAGCATGTCGACGTGTTCGGTGAGACTCTGGAGGCCCTGAGCATCGTTGGTCCGGGCCAAGAGGTCCCGATACTTGTCGTTGCTCTTCAACAGCTCATGAGCCCGAAGTGCCGCGTCGGCCTCCTGAACCCGACTGGCGTAATCTTCGAGTTCGACCACCTGCTTGGTGACTGAGATCATCGAGCGGTCCAGGGCTTCCCGCTGCGGGGTGATGACCGCCACCAGTTCGGGCGTCACCATCTCGCTCATCGCCTCTTCCTGCTCGGCCCGCAACGCCACCTGGGTGCGGAGAAGGCGAGCGATCTCCCAGAGTTTTTCCGGAAGGACGACATCGTTGGCTATGTCGTCAAGCAGGCCCAAGCGGTTCACCCTGGACGTGGACACGCTCTCAATCGCTTTCCGCGCACGCCGGATCAGACCCAGAGCGTTGTCATCCAAATCTGCCGGAAATATACAGCAGTCTCCGTAGAGACGCTGCATTCGCGCGGCGGGACCAGGGCGTGCATGGCTGGCGAACAGGGCGGCGATAACAAAGGAAAAGATAGATAAAATGGCTGCGACCTGCGAATCGGACTGAACGGCAACGCCGACCAGAAAGGCTCCGATCACTCCGGCGACGGCTCCGTCGACGGCAAAAAAGAGCCTGGTTCGCGAGGAGGGCTCGGGGAATCCGTCCAGGAGAACGGGCATTCTGATGATCTTCTGTCGATCCGCCTCCGGAACGGCCGGATCCACGACCGGCTCATCGACCCAGCCCTCCATCTATGGCTCACTCCTTGCCGGGAAGCAGACATGTCGAACCTGATCATAGAATCAAATAGGCACAAAAGGGTGCAGTTCATCGTCTGCCATCTCACGTCACCGCCCGCTACACAGCCAGTCGCGAAGCTTGTCGACTTTTAACTAAAAAGTCCGCATTCGGCACGTCCGTACGGTTATTTCATCGTCGATTTCCACGCGGCGACCAAAGACCTCTCGGAATCCCGGACGGCGGGGGCCGGGGCGCCAGGTCATGAAGACGGGCGCGGGGGGGGGGGGGGGGCGGGGTGGGAGGGCGGGGGGGCGGGGGGCGGGGGGCGGGGGGCCGCGGCGGGGGAGGGGGGGGGGGTC
>NZ_JBFAAE010000079.1:0-37107 GCF_040639575.1 Streptosporangium sp. NPDC023825
CAGGTGCGCGTCCTGGTCGCCCACGAGCCGCCGCTCTTCGAGCTGCTGCCCGACCGCGACCGCTGGCGCGACGTCATCCGGGACGTGGAGGAGGCGTTCGCCAAGGAGGGGGCCGGGGCCGCCATGCAGGCCCTCTCCGCCGCGTTCGCGGCGAGCGACGGCGAGCGGGCGGAGAGCGAGCGGACGGAGGACGCGCCGGCGGGGGGTGACCCGGCGGCCGAGGGGCCGGAACGCATCCCGGGAGGCGCGCAGGCACCGCAGGGGGCACCGGACCCGGAAACGATGGAGATGCTGGGGCGGCTGGAGAGGAACGCGGAGTTCTTCATCGGCTACGAGGTGCCGCCGTTCTCCCGCTACACCCCCGACGGCGCGGCGCTCGGGGCGTCCTCGGTGCGCGTCGTGGCCGCGGTGGGCGAGAAGGCGGAGGGCGAGCCGCCGTACCGGGCCGCCGTCGCCGTGGCCGGCCTGCTCGGCACGCGGCCCACGGCGTTCCCCGGCGACCACGGGGGCTTCGGCTCCGAGCCCGAGGCGTTCGCCGCCAGGCTCCACGAGGTGCTCTCGACCACCTGAGAAGTCCCGCGCGGCAGTCGCGGCGTCGTCCCGTGCCCGGGCCGGCGGATCCCGGGTCAGTCGACCAGGGCGTCGCTTCCCCGCGTGTCCGGCAGGTCCAGGCTGTCACGGAGCCCGGCCGGCTTGAGGAAGAGCGCGGCGACGACGCCCACCGCGGCGATCCCCGCGGAGACCAGGAAGATGTGTCCGGTGGCGTCGCCGTACGCCACCCGCACGACGGTCCTCGCGGCTTCGGGCAGTGCCTGGAGGTTGAGGGTGCTGCCCCCCGAGCCGGACGGCCGGATGCCCGCCTTCGCGAAGCCCTCGGCGATGCCGGTGGCCACCCGGTTGGCCAGGATCGCGCCCAGGACCGAGACCCCGATCGTGCCGCCCAGCGAGCGGAAGAAGGTGATGGCACCGCTGGCGGCGCCCAGTTCCCGCAGCGGGACGACGTTCTGGATGACCAGCACCAGGTTCTGCATGGACATGCCGACGCCGATGCCGACCAGCAGCATCGCGGCCGACACGAGCACCAGCGAGGTCTCGTGGTCGATCACGGACAGGCCGAGGAATCCGACGGTGAGCACGACGGCACCCGCCACGATGTACGGCTTGACCTTGCCGCTCCTGGACACGAGCGCGCCGGAGACCGTCGAGGACAGCAGCACGCCGAGCATCAGCGGGATGGTCAGCAGGCCGGCCTCGGTGGGGCCGTACCCGCGGCCGATCTGGAAGTACTGGCCCAGGAAGACCGATCCGCCGAACATCGCCATGCCGACCGCGAGGCTGGCCAGGATGGCCAGGGCGGGGTCACGCCTGCGGACGATGTGCAGCGGCACGACCGGCTCCCTGACCCGCGACTCCACCAGCACGGCGACGGCCAGGACGACGATCCCGCCACCGACCATGGCCCCGGTCTGCCAGGAGATCCAGTCGAAGGAGTTGCCGACGAAGGTGATCCAGACGAGCAGGACGCTCACGCCCGCGGCGATCAGCGTGGCGCCCGCGTAGTCGACCTTGGCGTCCGGCCGCCGGACCGTGACCACGTGGAGCGTCTTGTGCAGCAGGACGAAGGCGACGACCGTGAACGGCACCGCGACGAAGAAGCACCAGCGCCAGCCCAGCCACGAGGTGTCGGCGATCAGGCCGCCGAGGAGCGGGCCCGCCACGGTGGCCACGGCCATCACGGCGCCGAGGTAGCCGTTGTAGCGTCCCCGTTCCTTGGGGGTGATCATCGCGGCGATGATGACCTGGACCAGGACCTGCAGGGCGCCCATGCCGAGGCCCTGGACGGCGCGGAAGGCGATGAGCTGGCCGGTGTTCTGCGCGAATCCGCAGGCCAGCGAGCTCACCATGAAGATGACGATGGAGATCTGGATGAGCAGTTTCTTGCTGAACAGGTCGGCGAGCTTGCCCCAGACCGGGGTGGACGCGGTCGCGGCGAGCAGCGACGCGGTGACCACCCACGTGTACTGGGACTGGGTGCCGTCGAGCGCGCCGATGATCTGCGGCAGCGCCACCGACACGATCGTGGCACTGATCATCGCCACGAACAGGGCGAGAAGCAGACCGCTCAGCGCCTCGAGGATCTCGCGATGGGTCATCGGTTCCGCGCCGGTTGGCGCGACCGCTTGCGTGCTCACGCACGACCTCCGATACAGATAATCAGGACAGACCGTGACAAGATACATGCCCACTGAGAAACTTTGCGCACTGGGCATGGTTATCCGAGCAGTAGGCTGTTCCTGTCATGGAGATCACAGCGGGGTTGCGCGAGCGCAAGAAGGCCGAGACGCGGCTGGCGGTTCACGAGGCCGCCCTACGGCTGACCGCCGAACACGGCCTGGAACACGTCACCGTCGAGGCCATCGCCGACGCCGCCAACATCTCGCGGCGGACCTTCTCCAACTACTTCGCCAGCAAGGAGGACGCCGTCCTCTACGGCGACGAGCAGCGCATCCGCCTCCTGGTCGAGCGGATCCGCACCCGTCCCGCCGGGGAGCCGGCCTGGCGGGCACTGCACGCGTCCGTCCACGACTTCTACTGCGAGCTGGGCGGGCCGGACAGGCAGTGGGCGATCCGCGCCAGGCTCGCCAAGAGGCACCCCACGCTCCTGGCCAGGCAGCTGGCCAACCACACCAACCTCGAACGCGAGCTCGCCCAGGTCATCGCCGAACGCGACGGCGGCTCCGGCCCGCGCCCCCAGGTGATGGCCGCGGCCTTCCTGGTCGCGCTGCGCATCGCCACGCACATGTGGACCGACGAACACGAGTCACGCCCGCTGAGCGAGATCATGGACGACGTTCTCGGCGAGATGGCCCGGCCCTTCGACAGCGAGGAAAGGCCCGCGCGGCAGGACACCTGACGCGGCGGCACGGCCGGCACGACCGGCGCAGGCAGACACGACCAGTGCAGGCAGGCACGACCGGTGCGGCCGGTGCGGCCGGTGCGGCCGATCGTGGCAATTCGGCTGCCCGGTCGGGGCTGATATCGGCCGAACAGCCGATGCACCGGATTCCGCCGCCGGGAAATCCTCGGGAAGCGCGCCGGACGGCGCGCTCACGCCCCCGGTCCATCCCTGGAGGATCCGTTGACATCGCCCGTGACGACACGCGTTCTGGTGTGCTGTGCGATCACCACGCTGATCGGCGGCCTGACCGCCTGTTCGGTGAACGCCAAGAACGCGACCCCCGAGGAGAAGACCTTCGCCTTCAGCGGCAGGACGCTGAACGTGAAGTCGCACGAGATCCCGACGGACCTGGTCGCCACCGACCGCGAGGACGTCAAGGTCACCCGCTGGTTCGACGCCAAGGCGGGCAGCTCGAAAACGCTCCGGTGGGATCTCAGGGGCGGTGTCCTCGATCTGGAGGCGGGCTGCACCGGGCTCGCGCTCTGCGACGCCCGGTTCAGGGTGGAGGTGCCGCGCGGCGTCAAGGTGCTGCGCGACGGTCGCAGGACGGACCTTCGAGGAGGTGGGTGACGGCGTCCGCCCGCGCGACCCCGGGCACCGCGAGCCCGGGGTGACCGGGGTGACCGGGGTGACCGGGCTGACCGGGGTGACCGGGCTGACAGCGCACCGGTCCTCCCCCTCCTCCCCCGCCTTCCGGGACCGGGCGCCTTCCTGACCTGGCGCCTTCCTGACCTCCGTTTCCCGACCTCCCTGGAAGGAGGTCACGCGAAGACCGTCTGAGCGAGGGCGAGACCGAGGAACACCGCCCCCAGGCCGGCGACGATCGAGGCGACGACGTTGGTCACCGCGAAGAGGATCGCGCCGGTCTCGGCCAGCCGCAGCGTCTCGTAGGAGAACGTCGAATACGTGGTCAGCGCCCCGCAGAACCCGGTGCCGAGCAGCAGCCGCACGTCGGCGCCCACAGCGCCGGACAGTGCCGCCCCGGTCAGGACGCCCAGGATCAGCGAGCCGGCCACGTTGACGGTGAAGGTCCCCCAGGGAAAGACCGTGTCGTGGCGAGCCTGCACGGCCCGGTCGGTCAGATAGCGCAGCGGTGCCCCGACGGCACCGCCGAGCAGCACCGGAAGCCAGTTCTGCGGCCCGCTCACGCCGGTTGCCCGCCCCGGTGGCGGACGACCTCGACCTCGTCCAGGATGGCCAGCCCCTCGGTGAGGAGGTCGTCCAGCTGCGGCAGGAAGGCGCGGATCCGCTCCTCGGTGTCGACGATCGTGACGGCCACCGGCAGTTCGTCGGCCATCGACAGCAGCCGGGTGGTGTGCACGATCGAGGTGGTGCCGAAGCCCTCGAGGCCGTGGAAGACCGACGCCCCGGCCAGCCCGGCGGCGTGGGCACGGTGCACGATCTCGGTGTACAGGGGCCGGTGGTGCCAGGTGTCGGTGTCGTCGACGAAGATCGTCAGTCGCAGCGCCCGTCCGGCTGGAATCATCGCGCTCTCCTCCTCGCGCTCCTCGTTCTCGCCGTCCCGGTCGTCCTCGCCCTTTTCGCCAGGAGCCGGCGGGTGGTCCACGTGCCGGCCACCACCGCGGCCAGCGCCGCCAGGACCGTCGCCGCCAGATAGCCGAACGCCAGGCCGGGTCGGCCGGCGGAGACCAGGCGCTCGATGTCCAGGCAGTAGGTGGAGAAGGTGGTGAAACCTCCCAGCACGCCGGTGGCCAGGAACGGGCGTACCCAGCTCGGCGCGGCCCACGCCTCGGTGAGCACGACCAGGAGAACGCCGATGAGCAGGCAACCGGCCGCGTTCACCGCCAGCGTGGTCCACGGGAAGGAGCCGTCCGCGGCCGGCCACAGCAGGATGGCGCCGTAGCGGGCCCCCGTACCGATCGCGCCTCCGGCGGCGACCACCGCCAGGACACCGTGACGGGAGCGACGCGACCCGCCGCGCCCGCGCGCACCGGGTGGACCGGGTGGATCCGCCTCGGGGTCGACGCCGGGGTCGATGGGCTCGGTCGCCACCGTGAACCTCGCCTGATTCGTACGCATGCCTCTCCCCACACGTGGCGGGTGCCCGGCACGGCTGCGCGGGCACGACCTGTCACGGGTAGGGACCGTTGGCGGCAGCGGGTGCCGCGGTCGGGTGCGGCGGGCCCCACCGCCGCGGGGACCCCGGCATCGGCGGGACCCTCGCCACTCAGCCTAGCGCGGCCGCTCCACGACCACCTCGGCCGCTCTCCGGAACCCGCGGCCGCGGGAGACGGGACAACGGGACGAAGGCCCGGCTCCGGGAAACACGCCTCGATGGAGCCTGTTCCCGATCATGAGCTCGTCCCGTGCCCCCGGCGGCCGCGTGGCGGCGGCGATCGTGCCCGATGTCAGCCGCCCGTCCCGGTGTCGCCGGCGGTCACCCGGTTGCCGAACTCGAAGGAGCGGGCGTGGACGCGCCGGCCGATGGGCTCGCCGTCGCCGAGCAGGGCGAGCGTCTCCTCGTCACCGTCGGCGGTCGTCGCCGGGAAGCGGCGGCCGTCGGCCTCGAGCCGCCCGATCACGATGCCGAAGCGGGTGCCGTCACGCCGGTGCCTGACGGTGTAGGTCTCGATCGTGCCCCACCCGTCGGCCCGGACGGCCTGCCGGACGGCGGGCCAGGCGTCGATCTCGGCCTGCAGCGCGGCGCTGCGGTCCTGGCGCCACCCGGCGGGGGTGGTCGAGTAGACGCCGACCGAGTACTTGCTCAGCATCCCGCCGTTGGCCCCCACCATGCCGTACGAGCCGGGCCTGGCGCGGAGCCGCTGGACGATCTCGGCTATCGCGTGCGCCGAGTAGTTGTTGCCCGCTCCGCCGAAGAAGGGCAGGCCGCCGGTGACCGTCAGCCCGCGCGGATCGCCGGCGGCCAGGCCGAGGCCGTCGCAGATGTTGGAGACGGCGATCGGGAAGCAGCTGTACAGGTCGATGGCGTGCAGGTCCTCCACCCCGATGCCGGCCAGGTCCAGGGCGTGTCCGGCGGCCATGACGGAGGCCGGTCCCCTGCTGAGGTCGGCCCGGTCCAGCAGGTCGCGCTCGCGCAGGTCGGCGTGGCCGTGCAGGAAGACCCACTTCTCCCCGGGGACGCCGAGACGCCGGGCGCCGGCCACGGACATCAGCAGGACGGCCGCCCCCTGGTTGACCTTCTCGCGCGCGACGAGGTAGCGGGTGTAGGGCTCGGCGATGAACCGGTTGCCCCCGGTCGGGGTGACCAGTTCCGCGGGGCCGCGCTCGACGGGGGCGGCGGCGTGCGGGTTGGCGGCGGCGACCCTGGTGAAGGGAGCGAACAGCGCCCCCATCCCGGCCGCGTACTCCTGCCTCGTCTGCCCGAGGCGGGCCCGGCGCGCGTTGTCGAGCAGCGCGTACTGGCTCGGCGCGCCCGCCAGCCCGTGCGCGGCCAGGAACGGGGAGACCATGCCCTCGAGCCCGTAGCCCCGGTCCTCCAGGCCACCTTCGGCCGTCTCCCCGAAATCGGGCCTGTCCTCGGCTCCGGCCAGGTGCCGCACCGTCGAGATGGCCTCGGACCCGACGATGAGGGCCACCCGCGAGGATCCCGCCGCGATCGTCGCGGCGAGCTCGTTGACCAGGTGCTGGGGCGCCTGCCCGCCCGCCACCTCCAGGATCGCCCGGCCGGGGTCCGCCCCCACCCGGCCGGCGACGGAACGGGGATAGTTGGTGGACCTGCCCAAGGGCGCGGGGACGCCGGGCGCGGAGATCTCGAACTGGCGCACCCCCGCCACGGTGTCGACGGCGGCGGCGACCCGTGCGGGGTCCGCCCCGGTGTCGGCGAAGGCCTCGCGGACCGCGGCCGCCGCGAGCTCCACGGGCGACAGCCGCCGGTAGCCGGGCTCGCCGATCCGCTCGGACGACTGCCCGACGCCCACGAGCACCGGCGTGCGGGGATCGAGGCCCTCGAAGGTCATCTTCACGCTCCAGCGGAGTCGGGGACGGGGTCCGTCGCCGCCCCGGGCGGATGATCGTCCTGGTCACCCGTGAAAGCCGATGCGAACAGGCGCGATCCGTGGCCGAATATTGTTCTTGAACAGGATGGAGCGTAGCCCCGCGTTCCGAGGCCGGGCAAACACCGGAACAGCCGCCGCGACCGCGTCCGCCCCCTCCCGAGCCGCGGAGGACCCCGAGCCGCGGGCCCCGCCCGCGATCACCCGGCCCGCAGTCCGGCGAGGGCCAGCCTGAGGACCCGTTCGCGCTGGGCGTCGTCGACGTACTCGACGGTGCTGATGCCCGAGATCATGCGCAGGATGTCGTCGATCGACGGCTCCGGCCGCGCGGCGCCGGCTCGTTGCGCGCGTTCGAGCAGGGGGCCACCGGCGTCGCGCATCGCCCTGCGACAGGCCTGGAAGCTGTCGGTGGTGCGGTTGAGCGCGTCGGCGAAGGCGAGCTTGGCGCCGATGTACTCGACGAAGCGGTGCAGCCAGGCCACGAGTGCCTCCCACGGCTCGAGGTCGCCGAGCTCGGCGGCCGCACGGCACAGCGCCTCGACCTCTTCGCGGTGGACCTCTTCGACGAGGTCCTCGCGGGTGGGGAAGTTGCGGTACAGGGTGGCGATGCTCACCCCGGCCCGCCGGGAGATGTCCTCAAGCGAGGCTTGCGCCCCGATCTCGGCGAACGTGTCCCGGGCCGCCACGAGCAGGGCGTCGAAGTTGCGGCGGGCGTCCGCGCGCTTGGGGCGCCGCGAACCGAGGACAGGCTGCATGCCACCTCCTGAATTGACAACCGTAGGATCCCTACGGTTAAAGTGTAGGGGTACTATCAGTTTTGATTCTATGTGCCATGAGCACGAGGGAGCGGGAGATGTCCGCCGAAACCATCGCCCTGGTCACGGGCGCCAACAAGGGCGTGGGCCTGGCCACGGCCCGTCAGCTGGCCGAGCGCGGCCTCACCGTTCTCCTCGGCAGCCGGGACGCCGGGCGCGGCGCCCGGGCGGCCGGCGAGCTCGCCGAGGCCGGGATCACGGTGCGGCCCGTGCGGATCGATGTCACGGACGACGCGTCGGTCGGCGGGGCGGCCGAGTTCATCGGCCGCGAGTACGGCCGCCTGGACGTGCTGGTGAACAACTCCGGGATGCTCGTCCGCAGGCAGGCGACCGAGGTGTCGGCCGATGACATGCGCCAGGAGTTCGAGACCAACGTGTTCGGGACGGTGCGGGTCATCCACGCGATGCTGCCGCTGCTGCGCAGGTCCCCCGCGGCCCGGATCGTCAACGTCTCCAGCGATTCCGCCGTGTTCGCCAAGGCCACCGAGAAGGGCTCGATGTTCGCCCGCTCGCACGACTCGTTCGCCTACTCCGCGACGAAGACCGCGGTGAACATGCTGACCGTCAAGTACGCCAACGCCTTCCTCGACGATCCGGAGCTGGCGCACGTGAAGATCAACGCCGTGACACCGGGGTACGTCGCCACCGATCTGAACGGCTTCAGCGGCGTGCGCAGCACGGACGAGGGCGCGCGCGCCTCGGTGTACTGGGCCACCGTCGGCGACGACGGCGAGACGGGCGGCTTCTTCGACGACCAGGGCCGGATGCCCTGGTAGACCGTCTCTCACTCCATCGTGCCGTGGCCGCGTCGCTCCTCAGTCGCTCCTCAGTCGCTCCTCATCGGCGGCGAAGCCGGCGGCGGGTTCGCCGAAGGAACCGCGGCGCTCACCGCCAGGGACTGCCGTGTTCCGGGTCGAGTCGCCTGACCATGATCCGGCAGGTTTCCGGACGGAGTTCGCGCTCACCGCCGGGGCGGTAGACGACCTCCGTCGTGGCCACCGGGCCGTGGAGCCACTCGGCGTAGCCCAGGCGGGCGTACAGCCGCTGGGCGTCGCGGTTGTCCAGGCCCACACCGAGGGCGACCTGTTTGTGGCCCAGATCCCAGAGCCGGTGTTCGGCGGCCCTCAGGAGTTCGGTGCCGATCCCCTCGTTGCGCCGTCCGGCGACGACCTCCAGGTGCGTGATCAACGCGACGTCCGGCAGGTGGGCCCGCAGTTCCGGTTCCTCGGCGGCCGCCAGCCAGACGTAGACGTCCCCCACCGCCACGCCGCCCGTCACGTCGTCCTGCCAGGCGACGAGGAGCAGCCCGTGGCCGCTGTCCTGCAGGACCAGCCGGTCGCTGAAGTACTCCTCCTGGCCGAGCGACCTGACCATGGCGGGAAGGTCCCCGCCGGTGGCCTGGCGTATGTCGGCTGTTCCCACGAACAACACATTCCCGGCTAAACGTCCGGTAAATCAAGAGCCATTTCCATCCGGCATTTCCAGAACAGCGGATTCCGGCCGTCTTTGACCAACCACTTCATGGCGCCCGCGACGTCGGACCCGAGTACGGGAAACCGGTGCAGGTGGTCCGCCCACCGGCGACGGTCTTCGGCCCAGGCCTTGACGTAGGCGACGCAGAACCCGGCCTCGATCCGGCTGAGGCGGCCGAGGGCGGCCAGCAACGAGGCCTCCATGGCCCTGCGGTCCGGCTTCGAGCCCGCGGGAAGGCACCTGACCCGCCGCAGCACGTGCTCGAGGAACTCCTTCCTCGCGAGCAGGAAGCGGCTCCAGTGCCGCACGTCGGTGGCGCCCCGCCAGCCCGTGCCCGTCCGCTCGTCGAGCAGCCAGTAGATGCCCTCGGCGAGCACGTCCCCGAGTTCCTGGTCCCGGGCCCGGGCAGGCCGGTCGAAGGGGTCGTACGGCCGCTGCTTCACCGTTCCCGTCACCGCGAGCCTGCGCAGCGACGTCTCCCCCAGCAGGTAGAACCAGTCCTCGTTGTAGATGTTCGGAAAGAAGGAGGGAAGACGAGTCGTCTCGACCGCGAGAGCGCCGCCGCCCACGAACGAGTCCTGGCGCCCTTCGGTCTCCCGGTACGCGTGACACGCCACCGAGTTGTCGGGATAGCCACCGATGTGCATGCCCACCACGTCGTAGGTGTCCAGCAGCGCGGCGGCCCGCGCGACCTCCTCGTGCCCCCCGACCTCGATGTCGTCGTCCAGGAAGACGATGCGTTCCCAGCCCATCAGGCGGGCGAGGAGAAGCCCCGCGTTCCGCTTCGCGCTGAGATCGGTCGGCCGGTCGAACAGAGTGCCCCGGAGCAGGGCCGTCGTCATGAGGTCGGGCAGGTTCAGCCGATCCACGTCGTCGACGTCGATCGCGAGGAACTCCACGTTGATCGGCATGGCGGCGACCGCGTGCCTCGCACTGCTCCACCTGCGGCTGTGCAGGGAGACCAGGGGGCAGTCCAGCGCGACCGCCAGGCGGGTCGCGTGTCTCAGCCAGCGGGGATGCCGGATCGTGGGGACCACGATGGCGTCGACCATGCCGAGTGCCCCGGAGGAGTGCCCCATCTCGAGGATGTCGGCCAGGTGCCGGTGGGAACCGTGATGATGCTCCGTCGCGACCCGCTTCGTCTCAGTCCTCATCAGCGGGTTTCGTCCACTCGTGCAGCCTGACCGTGTCGAGGGTCCAGTCCGGTGTGATGACGACCTGGCCCTGGATCCTGACCCGGGTGAGGATGCTGTACGACTTCGCGTCGCCGAAACGCGTCCGCAGGAACATGGCGTTCCTGTCGCGGAACCGTTCGTCGGTCAGTGCCCGGACCGCTCCGTACACGCCCCGGGCGTACATCCCGTTGCAGATGGTCAGCGTGCGCCGGACGTTGTCGGGATTCACCCCGCGATAGAAGAACGCGACGTCCTCCAGCAGTTGCAGGCCCTCGTCCGACTTGCGGGTGAGGGGGTGGTGCCTGCGTGTCTCGCCGCCCTCGTCGACCTCGAAGTAGGGTCCCTTCTCGCCGGCCCAGTCGGGCACCTGCCGGACCGGCAGCTTGATTCTCGCGAGCATGGACGCGGTGACCTTGTTCCAGTCCACACCGCCCAGCAGCACCAGATGAGTGGTGAGGTCGTCCGACTTCAGGTCCTCGGTCACCCGGACGGTCACCAGGCTCTGGGGGTTCGCGGCCCGGAGATGCCCGTGCAGTTCGAACAACGAGTCCAGATCCGAGTATTTGTAGAGCTCGATGTAGTCGGCACTGGCGGGATTCGCGTACGGGATCCTGGCCTGATCCGCTTCGGGGACCTGCGAGCAGATGATCGTGATCGGCCGGCCGTCCGCGAAGTGCCAGGGGCCCTCGCGAAAGGGGTCGACCTGCGCGGCCCTCTCCCCGCTGAGCGTGACGGCGATCTGCGATCGCAGCGCCTCGTTGCGCAGGCGTGTCAGCTCCTCCAGCAGCTTGGCACGCCGGTCACGCTCCTCCGCGGTCAGCTCGGACAGCGGCAGCACGCGGGCCGTTCCGTCCGCGACCGACCGCCTGGTCGCGAAGAACGCCGCGTACCCCTCGATCCTGGCCAGAGGCGGGATCCTGGGGGCGTGAACGGACTCCCACGACGAGATCAGCGGGGCGCTGACTCCGAGGGCCTCGCGTAGCTGGGCCTGCGTGATCCGCGTGTCAGGCCACCGGCTGTCACGAAGTTCGCGCAGCCGGCGCGCCAGCGCGGTCGACGCGGAGTGGTCACCCTTCATCTCAGCCTCATTCATCTGAACTTCAGTCACCCCACTAAACACCAATCCGGGTGCGGGGTCGATGAAGAATCCGCAGCTGAGACATTACAAAACGGTCCGACATGCGAAGACACATGTGCAAGGAGACGTCATTCTAGTCAGCCTCCTATGGCCATCGGGGCAGCATTGAGAACTTCAGTGAGGGAATTAACCGTACAAGGACAATTTCCGTTAATTAGCTGAAGTTAACTGAAGAGCCTGTGAAGGAGGTGGCACATACCGGGCGACCGGGACGGCCCCGGCACGGCGGCGAATGACACCCCGCCAGGAAAGACCGCGAACACCCCTCGACGAGCCCGATCGTCGATTCAGCAGTGGAGGTGTCCGCACGGTAAGGCATCTGACCGAGCATGTCTTCATACCAGGGAACCCCGATGACACATCTCACCGCGGTAATGCCGAGTTCCGCCGACAGCGGGAATCTGACACTTCTCATCCTCGCGGCCACGATCACGCTGGTGTTCGCGGCGATCCGCTGGACGGCCCGGCGGACGCACGTCTTTCTCGTGATCAGCGGCACGGGCGTGCTGCTCGTGATCCTGACCGTCCTGGTCATGGCCTACCTGGCCGCCCTCAGGATGTTCTGAGGTGGCGAACGCGCGATGGTTCACGCGCGGTCACACCGGCCGCGCGATCACCTCACGTCCCCGCGCTAGTCGTCCGGTGCGGCCGAGCCGTACACCATGGTGTCGACGATGGCCTCGACGGCGGGCCGGGTGACACTCCCGGGAGGCGCGCTGACCAGGGCGAAAAGGGCGCTGCCGTAGAGGGCGACGAGCGCGGGGACCTTCTCACGCGCGATCTTCAGTCCCAGCCGGCCGTGATGCCCCGCGGTGAAACGCACCGCGACCTCCCGCAGCCGCGCCAGCGCCGCGGCCAGCGCCGGGCGGCGCACCGCCTCCAGCTGCAGCTCGAAGATCGCGAGGTAGCGGTGGCGCAGCGTGGTCGCCGCCGCGAGCAACGACTCGGTCAGCGTCTCCACCAGGTCGGCGCCGCCCGCGGGCCGGCGCTCGGCCGCCCGGTCCATGTCGGCCAGGTGGAGCTCGACCACCCGCTCGGCGGCGGCCACCAGCAGCGCCTCGCGGCTGCGGAAGTAGTTGGACGCCGTACCGGCCGGCAGCCCCGCCGCCCTCTCCACCGCGCGATGGGTCACCCCGTGCACCCCCGAGGCCGCCAGAAGGTCGATGGCGGCGTCCGTCAGGGCTTGGCGGCGGGCTGGGTTGGTGGGCGGCACCCCGCCATGTTACCAATAAGCGTAGTAATACGATCGTAGTGAATGGAGGAGTGCCATGCGCGTCGTCGTGGTCGGCGCCGGGCTGGGCGGGGTGGCGGCCGCGGTGGGCCTGCACCGCCAGGGGCATCAGGTGACCCTCTACGAGCGGAGCGCCGAGCTTCGTGAGACGGGCACCGGCGTGGTGATCATGCCCAACGGACTCCGGGCGCTGGGGGAGCTCGGCTACGACACGAGGGGGCGGTCCACCCCCGCCCGCAGCGGCGGGCTGCGCGACTGGCGAGGGAGGCCGTTGCTGATCGCCGACGCCGTGCAGGCACAGCGCGAGGCCGGGTCGATGACCGTGGCCGACCGGACGGAGCTGCACCGTGCCCTGCGCGCCCCGCTGCCCGCCGAGGCGGTGCGGACCGCGGCACCGGTGGAGCGGCTGGAGCCCGGCGCGGACGGAGTGGCGGTGTTCGGCGGCGGCGAGCGCGTCGACGAGGCGGACGCGGTGATCGTGGCCGACGGGATCGGCAGCAGGTTGCGCGGACAGCTGTTCCCCGGTCACGGCGGGTTGCGCAGGATCGGCCGCATGGACCTGCGCGGCACCCTGCCTCGCCCCGCGGGGCTGGACGTGGAGGAGTTGCTGGCCGGCATCCTGCTCGACCGGCGCACCGGTGGAATGTTCGGGCTCTTCCCCATCGGCACGGACAGACTGTACTGGTTCACCGACTCCGTACTACCGGAACCCGTCCCGGGGCCGAAGGAGGCGCGCGAGCAGATGCTGGCGCTGATGGCCGACTGGCACCCGGCCGTTCCCGCGCTGCTGGCGGCCACCGCGGCCGACGACGTCTACGTCGACCCGATCGCCTGCCTGGCCGAGCCGCTGCCGGCGTACACGACCGGCAGGATCGCGCTGCTCGGCGACGCCGCGCACGCCATGACGCCCGACCTCGGGCAGGGCGCCAGCCAGGCCTTCGAGGACGCCGCCGCGCTCGCCCGCCACCTGTCGGGGGCCAGGCCCGCCGAGGTGGCCGAGCGGCTGCTGCACTACGACGCGCTCCGCCGCCCGCGCGCCAACCGGCTGATGCGGGCCGCGGAGCGACAGTCGCGGCTGACCTCGCGGACCGGGGCCGCCGCCTGGGCGCGTGACACCCTGCTGCGTGCGATCCCGGCCCGCCTCGCCGCCCGGCAGCTCGCCGCCATCTGGCGTGTCTAGTGCTACCGGAGGGCGCCGCCGACGGGGTGGAACCGGATGTCGTGGTCGCCGGCGTCCGGGGCCGCGAAGCGCAGCAGGCGAGCGCCCTCCTCGGTCACGGCGGCCTCCTCCTGCCCCGACAGGGGTTCGAAGAGCCTGACCACCAGCGTCGCCGTACCCCTGTCCCGTCTGACGTTCCAGAGCCCGCGGACGAAACCGTCGACGGTCACCGCCGCCTCGACGACGACGTGCCCGCGCCGGTCGGCGGACACCACGCGGGTCCGGTCGGCGTGGGCGAGCACCACGTTGTCGAGGGCGGCCAGGAAGCGGACGGGAGCCGGGACGTCGGGGTCCGGGCGCGGCGCCTCGGGGAGGTCGAACAGTTCCCGCCCGTCCTCGCTCCCGAACACGCGCAACCGGGGCCTGAGCGCGTCGACCACCTCCCCCAGCCGGGTCATGCCGCTCCACGCCTGGATGTCCCTGACCGTGGCCGGGCCGAAGGCGGCGAGGTACCGCACGACCAGTTCTCCCGCCGAGGGCCCGGCGGCCGGCGGCCGGCCGAGCCAGTGCTCGGCGAGCACGAAGGGGGTGGTGCCTCGCCGCCCCCAGGTTCCGTCGGGGGGCGGGTGCACCACCGGCAGCAGGCCCTGCACCGACCTGGCCAGCGCGACGGGGTCGCGTCCCGGCCATCGTTCGGCCAGTGCCCTGCCGAGTTCGGGCCGGGTCAGCGTGCTCCGGCCGAGGATCGTCCGCGCGGCGGCGGCGAGTTCCCCGAGGTCCAGCCCGGCGGTGGACCTGCCGAACCCGCCCTTCTGCCAGCGGTCCAGCATCGGCTGCAGCAGCGGCCGGAGCCACAGGTAGTCCTCGGCGGCGACCAGGTGCTGGGTTCCCCGGAACATCGTCGCGCGCACCACCTCCCGCCGGTGCAGCGCCCGGGTCAGATCGTCGATCCGGAAGGCGTCGATCCGGGACCACAGCCCGATGTAGGGCGGGTCGGGATCCTGGGCCTGCAGGCCGACGAGGCGCTCGACCACGGCGAGTGTAGGCAGGCGCGTCCGGCGCAGCAGCAGTTGCCGCTCCAGGGTCGCCCGGTTGAGACCTCGTCGGGTGAGGGTTTCCACGGTGTCCTTCCACTGCTCACGACCGGCCGTTCGAGGGGAGCCCGCCGGCGTCCGCGGCGCGTGGGCGCGCACGGCGCGGACGCCGGCGGGCGGGCCCGGTGCCGCCGTCAGGCGCCGAAGGCGGCGGCGTTCTCCCGTACCCACTCGGCGAAGGTCCTGGCCGGTCTCCCGGTGACCTTCTCCACGGTGGGGAGCACGGTGTAGCCCGCCTCGGGCGGGTCGGTCCGCATGGCCAGGAAGAACTCGACGTCCTCGTCGGAGTAGCCGGTCCGGCGCCACTCCGCGACGATCTCGTCCCTGGTGAGCTCGATGTAGCGCACCTCACGGCCGAGGACGTCGCCGATCACGCGTACCTTCTCCGGCGGGGTCAGCGCCTGCGGCCCGGTCAGCCAGTACTCCTGGCCCGCGTGGCCGTCGGCGGTCAGCGCGGTCGCGGCGACCGCGGCGATGTCCGCCTCGTGGATCATGGCGCTCCTGGCGCCGGCGAACGCCTCGCGGACGACGCCCTCGTCCCGCACGGACTCCGCCCACTCCAGGGCGTTGGACATGAACTCCACCGGCGCCAGGTGGGTCCACTCCAGGCCTCCGGCCTCGACGGCCTCCTCCAGCGGGCTCTTCGTCACGTCCCCCTTGAGCACCGTCACCTTGCGCACGCCGGCCTTCCTCGCCAGGTCCACGATCTCCGCGCCGTTGGTCAGCGGTGCGAAGTCCTCCCCGCTGAAGCCGATCAGGTGCGCGGCGCCGACGCCGGAGAAGGCCCCGGGCAGGGTCGCGGTGTCGGCCAGGTTGCCCGCCACCGCCTCGGCGCCGGCGGGAAGGTTCGCCCTCGCCGGGTTCCGGGTGAGGGCGCGGACCCGGTGTCCGGCGGCGAGCAGCTGCTCGACGAGGGGGCGGCCGACGGTGCCGGTGGCGCCGGTCACGAGAACGGTCATCGGATTTTCTGTGGTCATGGCGCAGACGTTAGGAGCATTCGCGGTCAACTCCTGTCCGCGATAGCTGGAAAAATCGTCTTGTGTTGGAAACTTCGGCTCGGTTGCTCCGCCTGCTCGCGCTGTTGCAGGCCCGTCGGGACTGGTCGGGCGCGGAGCTGGCCGGGCGGCTGGAGGTGAGCCCGCGGACCGTGCGCCGCGACGTCGACAAGCTGCGGCTCCTGGGGTATCCGATCAACGCGACCGGCGGCGTCGGCGGCGGCTACCAGCTGGCCGCGGGCGCCTCGCTGCCCCCGCTGCTGCTCGACGACGAGGAGGCGGTCGCGGTGGCGGTCGGGCTGCGGACGGCGACCGCGGGCACGGTCACCGGCATCGCCGAGACCTCCGTACGGGCGCTGGCCAAGCTGGACCAGGTGCTGCCCCCGCGGCTGCGGTACCAGGTCGGCACGCTGAGCTCGGCCATGGTGACCATGCCGATGCCGGGTCCCACCGTCGATCCCTCGACGCTGACCGCGATCGCCTCGGCGGTGCGCGACCACCGGCGACTGCGGTTCGACTACGTCTCCCACGACGGCTCGGAGAGCGTGCGGGACGTGGAGCCCTACCGCCTGGTCAGCGGCGGGCGGCGCTGGTACCTCTTCGCCTGGGACACCGAGAGGTCGGACTGGCGCAGGTTCCGCGCCGACAGGTTGTCCCCGCGCGTCCCCTCCGGCCCCCGCTTCACCCCCCGGCCGCTTCCCTCCGACGACCTGGCCGGGTACTTCGCCCTGGGCATGACCACGGACCGCCACCGCTACCGGGCCGTGCTCACCATGCACGGCCCGGCCGAGGCGGTGGCCGAGGAGGTCCCCCCCACCATCGGCGTGGTGGAACCCGTGGACGGCGAAACCTGCCTCCTGCGCATCGGCTCCGACAGCCTCGACCACCTCGCGGTCTGGGTGGCCGCGTTCGGCTTCGAGTTCGAGGTCCACGAGCCTCCCGAACTGGTCGAGCACCTGCGGACGCTGACCGCCCGCCTGCACCGGGCCGCGTGGCGGGATCCATCCGGAACGGCGTCCGCCGGAACACCTCCGCGGGAACCGGGTCTCTCCTGAGGGGCCCGTCTCCCGGGGAAGACCGCCCTCGCGTTCTCTACCCGATTGCGGGCCGGTGTTCCGGCCTTCAGGCCGGGGTGAAGGCCCGTCCGGGACCGCTCCGAGGTCCCGGAACGCGGCGTCCGCCCCCCTGGGGAGAAGACCCCCGGGACCCGGGGCGGCGGGTTCCGCCGATCCGCTTCCGGGCCCCGCGCGCGCCGGCCGGTCGCCTCAGGTCACTTCTCGTTACGGCTCGTCACGGATCGCCGCGAGGTGCGCGAGGCACAGGTCGGGCTCGGCGAACGGTTCGAGCCGGTCCACGGTCACCGGGGAGCCGAGTGCCGTCATCGTCCCCTGCATGAGCCCGAGGTGCAGCGGGCAGACGACCTTGCCCTGGGTCTTGACGAGCTCGAGGAACGGGCAGTGCCGCAACCCGATCTGCCCGCCGTCACCCGCCGACCGCTCCTCGGGGGCGAACCCGATGTCGTCGAGCAGGTTCACCAGCTCGCGCACCGCCTCCTCCCGCGTGGGATCGGCCGCCGGAGCCGGCCGGCCGGCCGCCAGGGCGGCCCCCCACGCCCGTCCGGCCTCGGTCGCCCTGGCGGCGGGTTCCGGGCCGGCGGCCAGGCTGCCCGCCAGGATCTCGGCCAGCACGCGATAGTTGCGCGGCCCGGCGAGATCCATCCCCGGCCGCGCCCGGAACACCAGCGGCGGCCGGCCGGGACCGGCCGGTGCCGCGTGAACCCGCTCGATCCGGCCGGCGTCGGCCAGGGCGTCGAGATGGAACCGCACCGTGTTGGGATGGACGTCGAGCCGCTCGGCGATCTCGACCACGCCCAGCGGCGTCTCGGACTCGCGGAGCATCGTCAGGATGAGCCGCCGGCGGCCGGTCGGCGGCGCGGGCCGCTCGGCGGCCCGCGCGGACGCCGCACCGCCCGTGACGTCATCGGTCCCGCGCGGCCTTCCTGGCTCGGCCATGGCCGGCTCACCTCCCCTGCGGCAGTGCCGCGACGCGCTCGTCCGGGTGGACGCGAAGACTCCGGCCGCCATCGTAGACGCGGCCGGCCGGGCACTTCCGCACGAACACCAGGTCCAGCGGGTCCGCGCGAGGGAGCCCTATCTCACATCCCCTTGAGTTGAGTTTACACAAAAAGTGCTTGTATAAATAGAGGCGACCGGAGGGAAACCACGTCTGACCAGGAGTTGGGCGTGCCCACTCACACCCGACGTAAAGATCATCTAGTAGTTGGAGGACCTGTGCTTTCCCCAGATTCGGCCGTGATCGTCCGTGCCACCCTGCCGGCGGTCGGGGGCGCCATCCAGGACATCTCCACGCGCTTCTACAAGATGATGTTCACCGACCACCCCGAGCTGCTGCGCGAACTGTTCAATCGCGGCAACCAGGCCAACGGCGAACAGCAGAGCGCCCTCGCCGGGTCGATCGCCGCCTTCGCCACCGTCCTGGTGCAGCGCCCCGACGACCGGCCGGACGCGATGCTCTCCAGGATCGCCAACAAGCACGCCTCGCTCGGCATCGCCCCCGAGCAGTACGTGGTGGTCCACAAGTACCTCTTCGCCGCCATCGCCGAGGTGCTCGGCGACGCCGCCACCCCCGAGGTGGTGGCGGCCTGGGACGAGGTCTACTGGCTGATGGCGAACGCGCTCATCGCCCTGGAGGCGGTTCTCTACCACGACTCCGCGGCGAAGGGCTGGCTGCCGGCCACGGTACTCGAACGGCGGAGCGAGACCCCGGACTCGGTCTCCTTCACCCTGAGGCCGCGGATCCCCCTGTCCTTCAAGCCCGGCCAGTACGTCAGCGTCGCGGTCACCCTGCCCGACGGCGCGCGGCAGATCCGGCAGTACAGCCTGTCGTGCGCCCCCGAGCGGGACGACTGGCGGATCACCGTCAAACGGGTACGCGGCGGCGACACCCCCGAGGGGGAGGTGTCCAACTGGCTGCACGCCAACGTCCGGGCCGGGGACGTGCTGACGGTATCGGCGCCGTTCGGCGACCTCACCCTGCCCACCGACGGTCCCCCGCTGCTGCTGGCCTCGGCGGGAATCGGCGCCACCCCCATCCTGTCGATGGTCGAGCACCTCGCGGCGAACGGTTCCACCCGCCAGGTCACCGTCGTCCACGCCGACCGCAGCCCCGCCGACCACGCCCACCGGGAGGAGCTCGGGCAGCTGGTCGCCGCCCTGCCCGGCGCCACCCTGCACCGGTGGTACGAGGAGGTGGGCGACTGCTCCTGCCGGCCGGGCCCGAACGTCGGCCAGGTCGACCTGACCGGGATCGACCTTCCCGACCCCCTGGTCGCCTACCTGTGCGGGCCGCTGCCGTTCATGCGTGGCGTGCGCACCGAGCTGCTCCGGCGCGGGGTGCCCGCCTCCGACATCCACTACGAGGTGTTCGGGCCCGACCTCTGGCTCGGCCAGAACTGATCCGGGGTCTCCGCTCCGGGCCGGGGGCGCAGGACCGCGGGGCACACGTGCCGGCCGCCCCTCCCCCGCCGCCGCGGAGGGGGTACGAGACAGGGCTGACATGACAGACGAGCCCCTCCCCGGGCGGGGAGGGGCTCATCGAGGATCAACGGTCACCGCGCGCCGGGGCCGTAGTAGCCGCCCAGCTTGTCGCGGTAGTCGGGCTCCTTGTAGGTCGCCTCGTCGAACTCCGGCGCGTCCTTGATCTCCTGCTTGGTGCGCGAGACGTAGATCTTGCGCTCCTGCGGATCGATCTGGTGCACGGTGCCGGCCGGCAGCACGACCTTCTTGCCGAAAATCCAGAAACCGGTGTCGACGACGATGTAGCTGTCACCCACCGTGTTGCTCTCCTCGTCCACCGAACCGATCTTGCCATCGGTGGCCTCCACGTCGAACCCCACGAGGTCCAGCGTCTGCTCGCCGCTGTAGGCCTCGGGGCGGTAACTCCACACGTTCTCCGTCATGGCGTTTCTCCTCGTCAGCGAAGGTAGGACACCTGCCTCCTACCCGCCGCCCCCGCGCTAAACGGACCGCGGGGGACAGAGAAATGTGCCGGGGGAGCCATCGACGGTCATGTCGCGCCTCCCGCCGAGGTCGGAGCGCAGATCGCGGCCGCCGACACTCACCGTAATCATCTCCCGGCGAAGTACTCCGCCACGATCCGGGTGTGCAGCGGGAACGCCAGCTCTCGCGGCCCGTCGATCAGCAGCCACTCCGTCGTCTCGGCCGTCGGCACGACCGGCGGGAGGTCCGCCTCCGCGGCCCGCGGCCCCAGGGCGAAGACCAGCACGGTGCCGTCGGGAGCGCTGAGCACGTCGAGGAGCCGCACGCCGTCCGCGTCGACGACGACGCCCGTCTCCTCGCGAAGCTCCCGCACGGCCGCCTGCTGCCAGGACTCGCCCATGTCGACGAAGCCGCCGGGCAGGGCGAGCCCGCCCCGGTGCGGTTCGACGTCACGACGGACCACCAGCAGGCGGTCGTCCACCGGCAGCACCATCACCGCGACCGGCAGCGGGTTGAGGTAGGAGGTGTTCCCGCAGCCGGAGCAGGTGCGCGGCCAGGGCCGGTCGGGGGCGAAGGCTTCACCGCAGAAGGAGCAGTGCGAGTTCCTGATCGTCACGACCGCGAGACTAGACCAGGACGAGGCCTTACCTCATGCTTTCACCGCTCCTGCCGGGAATCGGGGGCAAGGCCCGGCCCGGCGCGGCGTCCCCTCGGCGCAGGGGGCAGACTTTCCCGCGTGAAGCGAATCCTCATCATCGGCATCGGCGCGGGAAACCCCGATCACCTCACCCTTCAGGCGGTCAAGGCCATCGCCGCGGCCGACGTGTTCTTCATCCTCGACAAGGGGGAGGCCAAGCACGACCTCGTCCAGCTCCGGCAGGACCTCGTCGACGCGCACGCCCGCGCTCCGTACCGGCTGGTCGAGGCCCGCGACCCCGACCGGGACCGGACCACCCCCGCGTACGCGGGCGCGGTGGAGGACTGGCGATCGCGCCGGGCCGACATCTACGAGCGGCTCGTCCGCGACGAGCTCGGCGACGACGAGACCGGCGCGTTCCTCGTCTGGGGCGACCCCTCCCTCTACGACAGCACGCTGGCCATCGTCGAGGAGGTCCTCGAGCGGGGCACGGTCCGGTTCGAGTACGACGTCGTGCCCGGCATCAGCAGCGTGTCCGCGCTGGCCGCCCGGCACCGCACCAGCCTGACCCAGGTCGCGCGGCCCCTGCACATCACCACGGGCCGCCGCCTGTCCGAGGAGGGGCCCGGCGAGTCCGACGACATCGTCGTCATGCTCGACGCCCGCCACGCCTTCACCTCCCTGCCCGACACCGCGGGCTTCGAGATCTACTGGGGCGCCTACCTCGGCACCCCCGACGAGATCCTGGTGGCCGGGCCGGTCGCGGAGGTCGCCGGCCGGATCCGCGACGTCCGCGCCGAGGCCCGGGAACGCAAGGGCTGGATCATGGACACCTACCTGCTGAGGCGGGTTCCCCCTGCGGAGCGCCCCGGGTCTCCCTCCTGAACCGGAGACCCCGGCGTGCCGGGTCCTCACGGGACCGGGCACCGCGGTGGGCCACCGCGGGAGGCCACTGCTCTCACGAGTGCCCCCGGGGCGGTGGCACACCGCGCTTCCGGCTCGCCGCTTCCGGCTCGCCGTGAACGTGTCCGCACCGGGGATCGGCTCGGGTAGTGTTGCCCTCCAGCAATGGACGTGATCGAGGAGGTGAGACCCATTACCGCTGTGTCAGGTCGGGTGCTCCCGTCTCACGGCCGCGTGGTCCTTCCGACCTAGGTGACCGAGGGAGCCCCAACGGCATCCCGAAAGGCTCCAATGTCGGCTTCACCGTCATCTCTCTCCCAACCCGTCATCGTCACCAGGCTGCGGGCCGCCGGCTGTGTCTTCGCCGAGGACGAGGCACGATTGATCATCTCCACGGCGCGGACGCCGTCCGACCTCGCCGCCATGCTGGACCGGCGGGTCGCCGGCCTGCCCCTCGAACACGTTCTCGGCTGGGCGGAGTTCTGCGGGCTGCGGATAGCGGTGGACACCGGGGTCTTCGTTCCCCGCCGCCGTACCGAGTTCCTCGTCCATCAGGCCGTCGCCCTCGCCCGCCGGACCGCAGGGCCCGTCGGCCGGCCCCCCGGCCTCTCCCGCCCGGCCGCCGCCCCCTCCGCTCCCCCCGGCCCTCCCGGCTCCGAGGAGCTCGCCGTCCCCGCCGGTCAGGCCCCCGGCCGGCCACGGGTCATCGTCGATCTGTGCTGCGGTTCCGGCGCGGTGGGCGCCGCGCTGGTCGCGGCCCTGGGCCGGGTGGAGTCGCACTCCGTCGACATCGACCCCGCCGCGGTGCGCTGTGCCCGGCGCAACCTCGCCGCCGCCGACGGCCTGGTGTACGAGGGTGACCTCTACGAGCCGCTGCCCGCCGCGCTGCGGGGCCGCGTCGACATCCTGACCGCCAACGCGCCCTACGTGCCCACCGGGGCGATCGGGTTGCTGCCCGCGGAGGCCCGCGTGCACGAGCCGCGGGTGGCGCTCGACGGTGGCGCGGACGGGCTCGAGATCCAGCGGCGGGTGACCGCGGCGGCGGCACTGTGGCTGGCGCCGGGCGGTCACCTGCTGATCGAGACGAGCGAGCGCCAGGCGCCCCAGACCGCGGAGGCCTTCGCCCGCAACGGGTTGATCCCGCGGGTGGTCGAGTCCGGCGAGCTGGACGCCACCGTCGTCGTCGGGACCATGCCCGCCCTCCGTCCGCCGCCCGGTCCGGCCCGCGATCGGCAGAGGGGCGAATTCGGGTAGGGTTCACTGGTGAAATCGCTGTTCACAGCCATTTTTCACCGGCTGTGAACAGCGCGCCCGCCCGGTACAGGAGGTCCCGCGCATTGTCCGAGAGACGCGAACACGCAGCCGCCTCCCCCACGGGGGATCGCGCCGATCTGCGCGCCGACTGCGAGAGCTGCTTCGCGCTGTGCTGTGTCGTGCCCGCCTTCTCGGCCTCGTCGGACTTCGCGATCGACAAGAAGGCCGGTCAGGCCTGCCCCAACCTGCGAACGGACTTCCGCTGCGGCATTCACACGCGTCTCAGGGACAAGGGCTTCCGGGGCTGCACCGTCTACGACTGCTTCGGCGCCGGGCAGAAGGTCTCCCAGGTCACCTTCGGCGGGCAGGACTGGCGGCGGGCGCCGCGGACCGCGAAGCAGATGTTCGAGGTGTTCCCGATCATGCGGGATCTCCACGAGCTGCTCTGGTACCTGACCGAGGCGCTGACACTGCCGCAGGCCCTCCCCGTCCACGGTGAGCTCGGCCTCGCCCTGGAGAGGACCGAACGCCTCACCCGCGACACCCCCGACGCTCTCGTACGGCTGGACGTGGCGGCACACCGGCGGGAGGTCAACGCCCTGCTGCTGCGCACGAGCGAGCTCGTGCGCGCCGGAGCCGGGCGCGGGAAGAAGGACCGCAGGGGCGCCGACCTCATCGGGGCCAAGCTGAGAGGCGCCGACCTCAGGGGCGCCAACCTGAGGGGGGCCTATCTCATCGGGGCCGACCTCAGGGGCGCCGACCTGAGGACGGCCGACCTCATCGGGGCCGACCTCAGGGGCGCCGACCTCTCGGGCGCCGACCTGACCGGGAGCATCTTCCTGATCCAGTCCCAGCTGGACGCGGCGAAGGGTGACGCCAGGACCACGCTGCCGCCGTCGCTCACCCGGCCGGCTCACTGGTAGTCCCCGCACGCACCTCAACCGGCGGTGGCCGGCGTCACTCACCCGACCTGCTCACCGGTGACCATCGTCGCTCCCCTGCCCGGCCCGCCGGCGGCGCGCCCGCCGCCGGTTCCGGGGAACCACCAGTTGCGGTCGCCGAGCAGTTCCATCGCCGACGGCACCAGGACCAGGCGGACCACGGTGGCGTCGATGAGCACGGCGGCCGCCAGGCCGACGCCCAGGATCCGGAGCGGCCTGTCGTCGAACGTGCCGAACGCGGCGAACACGCAGAACATGATCGCGGCGGCCGCGGTGATCACGCGTGCCGTCGCCGCCAGACCCTCGGTGACCGCGCGGCTGTTGTCACGGGTGCGGGCGTACTCCTCCTGGATCCTGGAGAGCAGGAACACCTCGTAGTCCATGGTCAGCCCGAACGTGATCACGAACAGCATCATCGGCACCCACGCGTCGACCGGCCCGCCGGCGCCTAGGCCGAGCACGTCCCACTGGAAGATCGCGACGACCGCGCCGTAGGAGGCGCCGATCGACAGCAGGTTCACCGCGATGGCCTTCAGCGGCACGACCAGGCTGCGGAAGACCGGCACCAGCAGCGCGAACGAGGCGAGCAGCACCGCGCCGACCATCCAGGGCAGCCGGTCGAAGGAGTGCTCGGCGAAGTCGACGCCCGCCGCCGTGGCGCCGGTGACCAGAACGGGGGCCGGCAACCCGGCGCGCAGCGCGTGGACCAGGCCGGTGGTGGCCTCCTCCTGCGGGCCCGTCTCCGGTACGACCAGGGCGGTCCGCTCGTCCAGCGCGGTCACTCCGGCCACGCCGGGCGTGCTCGCGGCCTGGGCGACCGCCCGGCCCAGGGGCTCGGCGGAGACCAGGACGAGCGGGCCCGCCGCACCGGGGCCGAAACCGCCGGCGAGCAGTTCGTGGGCGCGGCGGGTGGTGTCGGAGACCGGCCGGTTGCCCGCGTCCGACCAGCCGAAGCGCAGGCTCGCCGCGGGCAGCGCGAGCCCGAGGAGCAGCCCGAGCGCGAGGGCGCCGGCCACGAGGGGACGGCGCTGCACGGCCCTGCTCCACCGGCGGGCCAGCGGGCCGGTCGTCCCGCCGCGGTGCGGCAGGGAGAGGCGGTCGACGCGGGTGCCGAGAAGGCCCAGCAGCGCGGGCAGCAGGGTGAGGGCGGTGAGCATCACCATGAGCACGCCGCACCCGGCGGCCAGCGCGATGCCGCCGCCCAGCGAGGGTCCGAGGAACAGGATGCCCGCGCCGGTGATGATCACCGTGATGCCGGCGAACAGCACGGACCGGCCCGCGGTGGTCATCGCCCGCACCACGGCGTCCTCGACGGTACGGCACTCCCCCAGCGAGGCGCGGAAGCGGGTGACGACGAGCAGCGCGTAGTCGATGCCCACGCCGAGGCCGAGCATGACGGTCACGTACACGGCGAATCCCGGCGTGGGGACGACGTTCCCCAGCAGCGAGAGCAGGGAGACGGCGCAGATCACCCCGGTCACGCCCATCAGCAGCGGCAGCGCCGTCGCGATCAGCGACCTGAACGCGAGGAGCAGGATCACCGCGGCGGCCAGCAACCCGACGCCCTCGATGAGACCGCCGGGGGCGAAGTCGGCGAAGTCGTCACCGGACAGCTCAGCCGTGAGGACGGGGGTCCCGGGGGCGGTGGGGGCGCGGAAGGCGTCGCGCAGCTCCTTGAGTCTCGCGGCGCTCTCCTCGCCGGTGTGACGAATCGGGACGGTGGCGACGGTGCCGTCCGCGGAGACCTGCTCGTAGGGGGCTTCCCGCGACGGCCGGGGCCGCGAGCCCTCAGCCGGGGGGACGGCGACCGTCACGCCGGGGACGGTGTTCATGCGGGCGATCAGGGCTGTCACCGCCCACCGTACCTCGGGGGCGCGCACGCCCGCCGGCGCGGACACCACGAGCCTGCCCTGGGGCTCGGCGGGGCGGTCGCCGAGCAGGTCGGCGGCCCGGCGGCTCTCCGAGCCGGGCAGCGCGAAGTCCTCCGTCGTGGCGCCGGGCGCGCGGGCGGCGCCCACGACGAGGGCGGCGGCCAGGGCCAGCCAGGCGAGCAGCACCAGCCATCCGTGGCGGGCGCAGAAACGCGCCGGGGAGTTGAGGGATGTCATGGCCCGACGCTAGGAACGGGCACCGCCCGCGGTCGTCCACCCGGCGCGGGCCGTGCCCTACCGCACCGGCGGTAGGGCCGGAACCCGGCCGGACCGCCCGTGGAAGCGCCCCGTCACCGCCCGGCTCGCCGGCGTCCTGCCCCACGCCACCCGGCCTGGCGAGACCCCTGCCCGGTGTCACCCCGGCCTGGTGTCACCCCGGCCCGCCTGTCCCCCGCCCCGGCCTACCACTTCCTCGGCAGCCCGGGACGGACCAGGCCGCACTCGTAGCCCAGGACGACGAGCTGCGCCCTGTCGTGCACGGCCAGCTTCGCCATCATGCGGTTGACGTGCGTCTTCACCGTGGCGGGACTCATGTGCAGGCGCTCGGCGATCTGGAGGTTGCTCAATCCTTCGGCGACCCTGGCCAGCACCTCGCGCTCGCGATCGGTAAGCGGCGCCAGCCTGGCCCGGCCGGGCGCGGGATCGGGCCTGGCCGAGAACTCCTCGATGAGCCGCCGGGTGACGCCCGGGGACAACAGCGCGTCTCCCCTGGCGGCGACGCGCACGGCGTGGCGCAGCTCGGCCGGTTCCGCGTCCTTGACCAGGAAGCCGCTCGCGCCCGAGCGGAGCGCCTCGTAGACGTACTCGTCAAGGTCGAAGGTGGTGACCACGACCACCTTGGCGCCGCCCGCCGCCACGATCCTGCGGGTGGCCTCCAGCCCGTCGATCCCCGGCATGCGGATGTCCATCAGCACGACGTCGGGACGGAGTTCGGCGGCCAGCCGCACGACTTCGCGGCCGTCGGCGGCCTCCCCGAGCACGGTGAGATCCTCCTCCACGTCGAGCAGGGCGCGCAGGCCGGCGCGGACCAGCGGCTGGTCGTCGGCGAGCAGGATGGTGATCATGCCGGAAGCCACGCGGCGACCTGGAACCCGCCCTCCGGCCGGTCGCCGACGACGAGCCGGCCGCCGACCGCGGCCACCCGCTCCGCCATCCCCGCCAGCCCGTGCCCCCCGCCGATCCCGTCGTCACCCGCCCGCCCGTACCCGGCACGGATCCCGTCGTCACCGGCGCGCCGGTGCCCGGCACGGGCACCTTCACCGCCGGTCCGCCCGTGCCCGGCGCCCGGCGGGGGCGTGCCGCTGCCCTGGCCGTCGTCGTCCACCTGGACGGTCACGCCGCCGGTCTCGAAGCCCAACCGGACCCGCGCCGTGTTCGCCTTCGCGTGCCGCATGGTGTTGGTGAGCGCCTCCTGGACGATCCGGTACGTGGTCAGGTCCACCGCGGGGGCCAGCGCCCGACACTCCCCCACGATCTCGAACGTCACCGGCAGTCCCGCGGCCGCGACCAGTTCCTCCAGCTGACCGGCGCCCGGCATCGGCCGCCTTCTCTCGGGCCCGTCCTCGCGCAGGACGCCGAGGACGCCCTTCATCTCCGCCAGGGCCTCGCGGCTGGCCGTACGGATCACCGACAGTGCCTCCCTGGCCGCCTCGGGGCCGCCGGAGCGGTCGATCGCCTCCGCGGCGACGGCGGCGTGCAGCGCGATCAGCGACACGGTGTGGGAGGTGACGTCGTGCAACTCCCTGGCGACCTTGAGCCGCTCCTCACGCCCCCGCCCGAGCGCCATCTCCTCGCGGGTCCGCTCGGCCTCGACCATCCGCCGCTCCACCTCGGCGGCGTGCGCGCGCCGGGACCCGGACACCTCGGCGAGCTGCCCGACCACCACCGTGATGAGCGCCCACAGCAGCAGGCCGGTGAGGTTGTCGAGGCTCCTGTCGAGGAGCACGGCACCCGAGGGGACCGCCACGAGGAAACCCGCACCCGCCCAGCCCTGCACCCGGCGTCCTGAGGAGATCGTCGCGAACACCGCGATCAGCGCGGGGATCGGCCACAGCGCGTAGGCGTAGCCGAGGACGAAGACGACCCCCGCCGAGGCCGCGCAGACGACCAGGCTGAGCTCGGGCCGCTCGCCCAGCCTGACCAGCCCGAGCACGGTCAGGGCCAGCAGCGTGCAGCCGAGGGCGTCGAGCGGCCGGGCACCGGGCTGGTTGCCGTAGGCCATGACCGAGGAGAACCCGACGACCGCGGCCATGGCGGCCACCAGCGCGAACCTGCTCACTCCCCCACAGTAATCCGGCCCGCGGGCCGGGACATCCACCCCTGGCGGTAGTCGCCTACCGCCAGGGGTGCACGGCCGGGCGGCCCGCCCGGCCGCCCGCTTCCCCATGACGGCGGGTCAGCTCCGTACGGGAGCCGGCTCCGGACGCCGGGTCAGCGCGGTGTACAGGAACGCGGTCGCCACCAGTGACGCCGCCCCCGCCAGCGCCATCGCCGCGGGGACCGGCACGAACTCGGCCAGCGTCCCCGTCCCCGAGGCCGCCAGCGCCTGTCCGGCCATCGTGCCGCTGCCCGCCAGCCCGAGCGCCTGCCCCCTGACGCGCTCGGGCACCGCCGCCACGTAGCGCTCCTGCGTGCCCAGATGCCCGGCGAAGCCGAAGGAGGCCACCGCCACCAGCGCCGTCGCGGCCCACGCGCCCGGCGACAGCGCGAAGAAGAGGTACGGCACCGCCATCAGCGTGAACAGCGGCACCGCCAGCCGGACCCGCTGCTCGGGCGTGGTCGACCGGGCGACCAGGAGATCCCCTGCGAGCATGCCGCCGGCCGCCGCTATGAACAGCGCCCCCGCCGAGCCGCCCGCGTACGGCACGTAGAGCGCCTCCGCCCCGACGATCAGCCCGTTCGGCACCCACTGCGCGAGCAGCAGCCCGCGGATCCGCCGGTCCCCCAGCAACTCCCCGTTCACCGCCCAGGCCTGCCGCCAGGCCGGCCGCCCCGGCGCCCTCGGCGGCCCGGCCCGCAACCCCAGCCACTGCGTGAGCGCCACCAGCGCGCCGAGCGCCGCGCCCGACCACAGCGCCGCGTACGGCCCGGCCCAGGCCAGCAGCGTCCCGCCGAGGGCGAATCCGGCGATCTGCGTGGCGCCGGCCGCGATGTTCAGCGCCGAGCGGCCCAGCACGTAGCCGTTGCCCGGCAGCAGGTCGGCGAGCAGCGCCTGGCGCGCGCCGCCCGCGACGGCGTCGAACAGCCCGCACGCCATGACCAGTGCGATCATCCCCCACACCGGCAGCACCCCGAGGGCGAGCGTCGCGACCGCGGCGGCCCTGGCCAGGTCCCACGAGACCAGCAGCGCCCGGGGTGGCAGCCTGTCGGCCAGCCCTCCGAGCGTCAGCGCTCCGACGGCCTGCGGCAGGAAACCCGCGAGGTAGGCCAGCGCGGCCAGGAACGGCGAGCCGGTATGGGCGTACACCAGCGTGGACAGCGCCAGGCTCTCCATGGTCCTGCCCGTGACGCTCGCGGCCTGCGCGGCGAACAGCGTCCTGAACTGGCCGACGGCGAAGATCTCCCGATAGGTGTTCACCCACCGGAGCATGCGGGCCGGCCGGCACGGCGGGCTATTGTTTCGTCAGGAGGCGAAACGTTGTCCTATCTGGAGTGCACCCCCGAGGACCTGGCGCGCACCCGTTTCGTGATGTCGCCGATGGCACAGGTGGTCACCGCCCTGCCGCTGCTCGCCGGGGTCCGGCTCCCGCCGGGGATGTCGCGGTGGACGGCCGGGGTGCGCGACCGCTACGAGGCGCTGGTCGCCGCCGACCCCGTCCTGCGGGCCCTGGCCGGCCTGCTGACGGTCACCGACTACGTGCCCGACTTCTTCTGCGTTCCGCCGCCGCGCGTGGACACCACCTTCTCCGAGGAGGCGCTGGCCGTGCGGCGCACGCCGTACGGCAAGGCCCGCGCCGACCTGGAGCTGAGCTACCGGGGCCGGCCGACGGCCGCGGCGCTGGACGTGCCCGACGTCGCCGAGCGGGTGGCGGAGAGCCTGACCGCCGCGTGGAGCGAGCTGATCGAGCCCGACTGGCCGAGGATGCGCGCGCTGCTGGAGCGTGACATCGTGCAGCGGGCGGGGCGGCTGGCGGTCTACGGCTGGGCCGAGGTGTTCGACGGGCTGGACGTGCACATGTCGCTGGAGGGCGGGCGGATCCTGCTCGGCCGGGTGACCGGCGCCTCGCACCGGCTGGGCGGTGTCGGCCTGGTCCTGGTGCCCAACGCGTTCGGCGGGAGGATCGTCTACCTCGACCCGCCGCGCGCCTTCGGGCTCACCTACCCCGCGCGGGGGGTGGCCGCGCTGTGGGAGAGCCGGGTGCCCGCGCCGGACAGCCTGGCCGCGCTGCTCGGCGGAGGCAGGGCCGCGGTGCTGCTGGAGCTGGCGACGCCCGCGAGCACCAGCCAGCTCGTCGCCAGGCTGGGCATGACGCTCGGCGGCGTCGGCGACCACCTCGCGGTGCTCAGGCGGTCGGGGCTGGTCTCGCGCGGCAGGAGCGGGCGGTCGGTGCTCTACACGCGCACCCCGATGGGCGACGCCCTGACGGAGTGGAACGCGTGAACGCGGCGCGGTGCGAAAGGCGCGCGCCGCGGCCCGGCGGGGCGCCCGGTCAGCCCGCCGAGACCCTGAGGACGATCTTTCCTCGCACGTGACCGGTCCGGCTCAGCCGGAACGCCTCGGCCGCCTCGGACAGGTCCAGGACGGTGGTGACCTCGGGGACGGCCAGGCCGTTCTCGATCATCCGTCGCAGCTCGTCGAGGTCCTCGGCGCTCGGCCGGGCGAACACGAAGGTGCCGCCGTGCTCCCGCACGCCGTCGTCGGCCAGCGAGACGACCCGCCCCCGCGCGTCCCCGCGCAACAGGCCGAGGGAGGACACCAGCTCCTCGCCGCCGTACATGTCCATGATCGCGGTGACTCCGGCCGGCGTGAGCGAGCGCACCCGCTCTTCGAGGCCGGGGCCGTAGGTGACGGGCTCGGCGCCGATTTCTCGCAGGTAGTCGTGGTTGCGGGCCGAGGCGGTGCCGATGACGCGCGCCCCGAGGGCGGCGGCGATCCTCACGGCGAACGATCCGACACCGCCCGCCGCGGCCTGGACCAGCACGGTGTCACCGGCTCCCACCCGCAGCGCGTGGACGAGTGACTGGTAGGCGGTGAGGCCGGCGATCGGGACGGTGGCCGCCTGCTCCCAGCTCAGGCCGGCCGGCTTGCGGGCGATGGTGCGCACCGGCGCGGCCACCCGCTCGGCGTAGGTTCCCCTCCCGATGGAGTCCTCGCGCACGTACCCGATCACCTCGTCCCCCGCCGCGAAGCCGGTGACCGTCGGGCCGGTCTCCACGACCACCCCGGCGACGTCCCAGCCGGGGATGACGGGGAAGTGGACGTCGAAACGGCCGTCCAGATGCCCGGCGGCCGTCTGCCAGTCGACGGGGTTGACCGACACCGCCCGCACGTCGACGAGAACGGACTCCGGGCCGAGTTTCGGCTCGGGAACGTCCGCCGTCTCCAGGACCTCCGGCCCGCCGTAGCGCCGGTAAACGATCGCCTTCATCCCCTGGCCTTTCGAAGCGCGCGCCGGCCCGCGGACAGCGCGGCACCGTTCTACAGCATCGAACGGCTCCTTTCAACGGCCCGGGTCCCGGGCCGGATCCGGGTATGCAGGCAGGGACGGACCGGAGCCGCGAGGCGCCCGGCCGATCCCGCAGACCCGTCGCGCCCATCGGAGACACCACCGTGAGCATTCCTCTGCCCGCCTCGTTCGCCCACCACGTGATCGACGCCGACGGCGTGCGCGTCAACACGTACGTCTCGGGTGACGGCCCCCCGGTCCTGCTGCTGCACGGCTACCCGCAGACGCATCTCATCTGGCATCGGGTGGCGCCCGTGCTCGCCCGCGAGCACACCGTGGTCCTCACCGACCTGCGGGGGTACGGGGACAGCGACAAGCCCCCCTCCGCGCCGGACCACGGCCCCTACTCCAAACGGGTGATGGCGCACGACCAGCTGCTGGTCATGCGCTCACTCGGCTTCGGCCGCTTCGCGGTGGCGGGCCACGACCGCGGGGCGCGGGTCGGCCACCGCCTGGCCCTGGACGAGCCCGAGGCGGTGACCAGGCTGGCCGTGCTGGACATCGTGCCCACCCGCCACGCGTTCCGGCACGCCGACGCCGCGTTCGCGCTCGGTTACTACCACTGGTTCTTCCTCGCCGCGGGCGACGGCGTCCCCGAGCGCATGATCGGCGCCGACCCCGGCCACTGGGTCCGCGCCCACATGAAGGTCCAGCACGGCGGGACCTCGTTCGACCCGGTGGCCGAGGACGAGTACGTCCGCTGCTTCTCCGATCCGGCGGCCGTCCACGCCTCCTGCGAGGACTACCGGGCCGCCGCGAGCGTCGACCTGCGCCACGACGACGCCGACGCCGAGGCGGGCAGGCGCGTGACCTGCCCCGTGCTGGTCCTGTGGGGCGAGCGCGGCTTCGTCGGACGCAGCTACGACGTCCTGGACGTCTGGCGGCGTTACGCGGACGACGTGCGCGGCCAGGCGCTGCCCTGCGGGCACTACGTCCCCGAGGAGGCTCCCGAGATGACGGCGGAGCTGCTCGGCTCGTTCCTCTCCGGGAACCCGGTCACGACGGCGCGGTAGCGATCGGGGCAAATCGATCAGACGTAGTAGCCCTCCACCGGGACGCGTGCCTCGTCGAACAGCGCGGGGCCCTCCTGGGGCACGTGCGGCCAGCCGCCTCCCGGCTTGAGGCCCGCGAACTGCTCGTTGGAGAGCGCGAACACGACGCGGCCGAGGCCGGAGCGTGCGATGGCGCCCGTGCACATGGGGCAGGGCTGGCAGCTGGTGTACATGGTCGTGGCGGCCGCGACGCCGGGGTCGAGCTCGCGGGCCGCCCACCTGGCCAGCTTCAGCTCGGGATGGGCGCTGATGTCACGGTCGCCGAGGACCGTGTTGTGGTCCTCGGCGAGGACGGTGCCGTCCGGGCCCACCAGCAGCGACCCGAACGGGGCCTCTCCGCCCGCCCGCGCCCCGGCGGCGAGCTCGATGGCCCGGCGGAGATACTTCTCGTCGTCGTTCGTCATGATTGTCCTGTTCCTGATTGACGGGTGCGCAGATCCCAGCGGGCGGCCACGGTCGCGAGCGCCTGCCAGGCCACCTCCGGGTGGCGCGTCTCCTCCGGGTCGCCGTCGAACGGGTCGAGCACGACGGTGTCGGCGCCGAGCAGGCGCAGCCGTTCGAGGTCGTCGAGGACCTGGTCGATCGTGCCCTCGCCGGCGAGCCGCCCGGGGTCGGTGATCGGGGACTCGGTGAGCCGCAGCGCGATGCGGGGCGCGAAACCGGGCACCGGCCGGCTCTCCTCGTCCGCGATGACCTTCAGCCGGTCCAGCGCCTCGCGCATCCGGCCGAGGGTGAGGCGCAGCGGGTGCCAGGCCTCACCGAGGCGCACCGCCCGGCGCAGACCGGCGTCGCCGTTGCCGCCGACCCAGACCGGTATCCGCCCGGCCCCGTAGTCCGCCTCGTCGTCCCAGGCGGAGCGCATCGCCCGGAGATGGTCGTCGGTCAGCGCCCCGCGCCGCTCGAACGGCACCCCGAGCGCCTCGAACTCCTGCCGCGCCCAGCCGACGCCCACACCGAGGACGAGCCGCCCGCCGCTGAGCCCGTTGAGGTTGGCGGCCATCCGGGCGACGAGCAGCGGGTGGCGGTACGGCACGATGAGCACCGTGGTGCCGAGCCGGATCCCGTCGGTGACCCCGGCCAGCCAGGCGAGGGTGGTGAAGGGCTCGTAGAACGGCGCCGGGTACTGCTCGGCGACATCGGGGGTGATCACGACATGGTCGGAGACCATGAGCAGATCGAAGCCCAGGCCCTCCACCGTCCGCGCCCAGTCGCGCAGCGTCCCGGGGTCGGTGCCGGGTCCAAAATTCAGCACGTTAACGCCTATTTTCACCCTGTCAGGGTATCGAGCGATCATCCCCGGCCGGAAGGGATTCATCCCGGTGTACAGCGCCGTATGCCGTTGATATGCCGGTATCTTTGCCGGATGGCCGAGAGTCTTGACGCGACCGACTGGTCGATCCTGGTCGAGGTCCAGCGGGACGGCCGCATCCCGATCACCGAGCTGGGGCGGCGGGTGAACCTCAGCGCCTCGGCCACGACCGAGCGAGTCAGGCGGCTGGAGGCGACGGGCGTCATCACCGGCTACCACGCGAACGTCGACCTGGAGAAGGCCGGTTTCCCCCTGCTGGCCGTCGTGCGCGTCAGCTTCTCGGCCGTGAACGACCGAGCTTGCAGCTCCTCGCCGTCGATGGCTTCGACGGTCTGGTCCGCGTCAGGCAGCGTGACTCACTGCCCAGCCCGTCTCACCGCGTGAGGCGATGTTCCGGGCTGCGTTGACGTCGGCGTGCTCAGCGAAACCGCACGACGTACACGAGAAGGTGGCTTGGTCAGGCCGGTTGCGCTTGTCCACATGCCCGCAGTGCGAGCACTGCTGTGAGGTGTAGGCCGCATCCACGAGAATCACCGCCACTCCTGCCCGGACCGCCTTGTAGGCGAGGAAAGCTCCGAGCTGGTGGAAGCTCCAGGAGTGCAGCGTGACCCGCTGGGGCTTGCGAAGCCGTACCCGCTCGCGGATGCCCTGGAGATCCTCCAGAGCGATCCCGCGCCCGGTGCGTTCTGCCTCGGCCACGATGCTTTTGGCGATGATGTGGTTGACATTCGCGGCGAACCGCGCCTCGCTACGACGCCGCCGTTTCAGCAGCCGCTTGGCGGACTTGGTCTGCTTGGCCTGCAGGCGGCGGCGGAGTTGGCGATTACGGTGGCGGACCGCGTTCAGGCCCTTGCCGCAATGACGGACCCCATCGGAGGTGGTAGCGATGTTGGCGATCCCCAGATCCACCCCGACGAAGCCGTCCGGTTCCGATAGCGGCTGGTCGGCCACCTCGACCGTGGCATGCAAAAACCACATTCCGTCCCGGCAGATCAGGTCCGACTCACCGCGTCGATGGGCGGCCAGCAGCGCCAGTTGCCGCGCCGAACCGGTGAAGGCCACCCCTTTCAGCCGCCCGGCGGTCGTCCAGATCGACACCGTCCGCGCATCATGCTGCCAAGACAGGCACCGGTCGTCATAGGGCTGGGCCGCCAGTGATCGGAAGGAGATCGGCTGGGCTTCGATTTTGACCCGGCGCGGAGATCCGGGCTTGCCCAGGTTCCCGGCGGCCAGGTTGGTGTGCAGGCTGCGATAGGCGTCGCACACCTTCTTGATCACATGCTGGGCGGCCTGGGCGGCCAGCCCGAACTCGGCCTTGATCTGGTTGTAGGTGTGCTTGCGCAGGTCGAAGGTGCGGAAACAGTGGTGCTGGAACGCCATTGCCGCGACCAGATTCGCCGCTCGGTTGGCGGCGTCCAGGGTGGCTTCCAGCGCCGCCGCCTGCTGCGGCGTCGCAAGGAGCTTCACCTGCACCACCAGTTTCACAATCGAACACACTAACGTTAGGTCCATATCACCGCGGTGGGAACCCAGCCCTGATACCCGGCACGGCGAGCACGACCATGTCCACCTGCTTGTGCACTATCCGCCCAAGGTGGCGCTCGCGACTCTTGTCAACTCCCTCAAGGGCGTCTCGGCGCGGCTGCTGCGCAAGGAGTTTCCGGTCCACATCCGCCGGTATCTGTGGGGCGGCCATTTCTGGTCCCCCTCGTATTTCGCCGCGTCCTGCGGCGGGGCACCCCTGTCGATCATCAAGAAGTACATCGAGGACCAGAAGCGGCCAGGCTGAGCTACCCACAGCAACCGACTGTCAGAGCACCGCTCGGGCCTGGGGGCCCTCCCGCGCTGTCGTTTCCTCCCGGGCGTAAATGCCCAAGGTTCCACGCCAGATCACGCTGAAGTATCCGGGCAGCCGGCACCAGCCACTGCACCGGCTGCTCGACGAGCGTCCCGAGATCCTGGAGTGCCTGCGGACCACCGGCGACGACTGCTACACGCTGAAGGTGGCCGCGACCTCCATGGGCCACCTCGAAGAGCTCGTCAACGAGCTGGCCCTGCTGGGCGGCACCACCACCAACCTCGTCTACAGCCAGACGCTGCCCTACCGTGGCCCGCGGGACCCCCGGCCGGGCTGATCGGGGCGCCGGCGCCGTCGGCCCCCTCCTCCTGGCGAGCGGGAAACCCCCGTGGCGCCGGTCGGGACACCGGCGCCCCCGACCCCATCCCCCTGGCGAGCGGAAGACTCCCGAGGCGCCGGTCGGGACACCGGCGCCGTCGGCCCCCTCCCCCTGGCGAGCGGGAGACTTCCGCGGTCGCCCGTGCCGGTCCCCGCGTCACCGCCGCCCGGGAGGGCTAGGAACGGCGGGCGCCGCAGCCGGTCGCGGCGGCCGTGATCCGGGTGCGGCCCTTCCTTTCCGCCGCGGGACCGGCGTGGTCGTCGCGGCGGGCGCCGTCTCGCTCACCACTTCCCACCGGCAGGGGTCCCAGGCAGGGACATCCGAGGTCCGCGCGCTGGATCAGCACCGGTGAGCTGCTGGGATCGAGCTGGGCCGTGCCCGCGTAGGTGGCGACGACGCGGTTCACCCCCGCGGGCAGGTCCGAGACGGTCAGGGTGGCGACGCCGCCCGCGTCGAGCTGGGCCGTGCCCAGCTTCGCCCCGTCGGTGGCGAAGCCGACCTGCCCTGTGGGAACGGTCGCGTCCGAGGCGGTCACCCTGGCGGTGAAGGTGATCGGGCCGCCGTCTCCCAAGGGACACGTGGAGGTCAGCGTGGTCGTGGTCGTCGCCGTCCCGCAGAGCTGCGCGAAGGGCCGCACGACGGTGTTCGTGTCCAGGGTGATCGCGCCGCGGCTCAGCAGGCGGCCGACCACGGTCGCGCCGGTGGTCGCGGTGATCGCGCTCAGCGCGAGGACGTTCCCGGAGAAGGCGGAGCCGGTTCCCAGCGTGGCCGAGGTGCCGACCTGCCAGAAGACGTTGGCCGCCTGGGCTCCGTTGACGAGGGTCACCGTGCTGGCGGGCCCGGTGACGAGGGTGGAGGCGGCCTTGAAGATGAAGACGGCGTCCGGATCGCCCTGCGCGTCGAGGGTCAGAGTGCCGGTGAGCCTGAAGTTCCCCGAGGCGGAGGCGTAGACGCCGGGCGTCACGGTGGTCCCGCCGAGCTCCGCCGGGACGGTGGCGTCGACGGGCCGGCCCGCGGCGTCGTCGTAGGCGGCGGTCAGATCCGTCTGTGCCCGCTGGGCGGTGGCGTCGGCCTGCGGGACGGCGCCGGACGGGAAACCGCTCAGCGTCACGCCCGGCCGCGCCCCGAGGCCCCCGGTGACGACGGTGGGGTTGTAGCCGCCGCCTTCCTCCTCGTCCTCGTCACCGTTCCCGCCGCCGCTGCCG
>NZ_JBFAAE010000080.1:0-19147 GCF_040639575.1 Streptosporangium sp. NPDC023825
ACTCGATCCCGCCGAACCCGCTAGGATTGCGACTGCCCCGTTTCCAGGGCAACCCCTCTAACTTACTCCAACATCCGGTCGTTGTCCAATCGTGCAGACACGCCCGATTTGCCGGGATTTTTGGAAGGGGGTGCAGGACGCTGCCCTGCATGAAGAACTCTAGCAGTCCCTCAGGGCTGTGATGGCCAACTTCCCGGTAAGAACTAGGTCTTCCCTGGGACGCCAGCCCTCAAACACGAGAACCCAGGGTCAAGAGACCCTGGGTTCTCGTCAAAGCGGCTACCGGTCCGGAGCCGTCCTTCACCCGGTGCTCAGACCGGCTCCTGCCTGTGAGGGCAAAGTCCCCGCCCGCCTCACGGCTTGTCGGGGCAAGGCCCATCTCACGACCATCAGGGCAAGGCCCTGTCGCGGGCTCGCACCACCAGAAGGGCTCGCACCACCGGAAGTCAGCCGGCCGGCAGCGACGCCAGCTGGGCGAGCAACCGTTCGATGTCCTGGTCAGCCTGTGCCGCCCGGGAGCGCACCTTGGTCACCACGTCGTCGGGCGCCTTGGCCATGAACTGCTCGTTGCCGAGCTTGGCCGCGACCTGGGCCGCCTCCTTGCGCGCCATCGCGAGATCCTTCTCCAGGCGTTTGCGCTCGGCGGCCACGTCGATCGTCCCGGCCGTGTCGATCTCCACGGCGATGCCGCCCACGTCAAGGCTGGCGGTCGCGGCGAACGACTCGGACGGCTGGTCGAGCCGGAGCAACGACCGGATCGCCCCTTCGTGGGAGGCGAGTGCCGTACCGGCGAGCGAGAGCCGTGCGGCGACCCGCTGGCCCGGCTTGAGGCCCTGGTCGGAACGGAACCTGCGCACCTCGGTGATCAGCCCCTGCATGGCGAGGATCTCCTCCTCCGCCGAGGGGTCACGCAGCGACTCATCGACCGTCGGCCAGGGGGCGACCACGATCGACTCGCGCCCGGTGACCGCACGCCACAGTTCCTCGGTGACGAAAGGCACCAGAGGGTGGAGCAGGCGAAGCAGCGAGTCGAAGACGTGTCCCAGCACGAGCCGGGTGTGTTCCTGCCCGGAAGCGATCTGGATCTTGGCGAGTTCCACGTACCAGTCGCAGACCTCGTCCCAGGCGAAGTGGTAGAGCAGGTCCGAGATCTTGGCGAACTCGAAGCTTTCGAACGCGGTGTCCACCGACGCGACGATCTCCTGGAGCCGGGAGAGGATCCAGCGGTCCGCGGCGGTCAGCTCCTCGGTGGGGAGCTCGCCTGTCACGGCGCCGTTCATCAGCGCGAAGCGGGTGGCGTTCCAGATCTTGTTGCAGAAGTTGCGTGAGCCTCCGGCCCATTCCTCGCTGATCGCCACATCGGAGCCGGGGTTGGCGCCGCGCAGCAGCGTGAAGCGGGTGGCGTCGGCACCGAAGCGCTCGATCCAGTCGAGCGGGTCGACGACGTTGCCGAACGACTTCGACATCTTCTTGCCGTACTGGTCGCGGACCATGCCGTGCAGCGCCACGGTCTTGAACGGCGGTTCACCGTCCATGGCGTAGATGCCGAACATCATCATCCGGGCCACCCAGAAGAACAGGATGTCGTAGCCGGTCACCAGGACGGAGGTCGGGTAGAACTTGGCCAGCTCCGGCGTCTTGTCCGGCCAGCCGAGGGTGGAGAACGGCCAGAGCCCGGAGGAGAACCAGGTGTCGAGGACGTCGGGGTCCTGGACGTAGCCCTCGGGCGCCTGCTCGTCGGGACCGACGCAGACGACCTCTCCGTCGGGCCCGTACCAGACCGGGATGCGGTGTCCCCACCACAGCTGCCGGGAGATGCACCAGTCGTGCATGTCGTCGACCCAGTCGAAGTAGCGCTTGGCCAGCTCCGGCGGGTGGATCTTCGTCCGGCCGTCGCGGACCGCGTCGCCCGCCGCCTTCGCCAGGGGGGAGACGTTGACGAACCACTGGAGCGAGAGCCGGGGCTCGACCACGGTCTTGCAGCGCGAGCAGTGCCCGACCGAGTGGAGGTAGGGCCGCTTCTCCGCGACGATCCGGCCCTCCGCGCGGAGCGCGGCCACCACCGCGGGCCTGGCCTCGAAGCGGTCGAGACCCTGGAACGGGCCGTGCGCGGTGACCACTCCCCGCTCATCCATGATCGTCATGGACGGCAACGAGTGGCGCCGCCCGATCTCGAAGTCGTTCGGATCGTGCGCCGGGGTGACCTTGACCGCCCCGGTGCCGAAGGAGGGGTCGACGTGCTCGTCGGCGACGATCGGGATGCGGCGCCCGGTGAGCGGCAACTCCACCTCGCGGCCGATCAGGTGCGCGTAGCGCTCGTCGGAGGGGTGCACGGCCACGGCGGTGTCGCCGAGCATCGTCTCGGCCCGGGTGGTCGCGACCACGATGGAGTCGTCGCCGTCGCCGTAGCGGATCGAGACGAGCTCACCCTCGTCCTCGCTGTGCTCGACCTCAATGTCCGACAGCGCGGTCAGGCAGCGCGGGCACCAGTTGATGATGCGCTCGGCGCGGTAGATGAGCCCGTCGTCGAAGAGCTTCTTGAAGATCGTCTGGACGGCCCGGGAGAGGCCCGGGTCCATGGTGAAGCGCTCCCGCGACCAGTCGACACCGTCGCCGAGCTTCTTCATCTGGCCGAGGATCCGGCCTCCGGACTCCTCCTTCCACTGCCAGACACGCTCGACGAACGCCTCACGGCCGAGGTCGTGCCGGGACAGGCCGTCCTTGGCGATCTCCCGCTCGACGACGTTCTGGGTGGCGATGCCGGCGTGGTCCATGCCGGGCAGCCAGAGCGTCTCCTGGCCTCGCATGCGGGCGCGGCGGGTCAGCGCGTCCTGGATGGAGTGGTCGAGGGCGTGGCCGATGTGCAGGACACCGGTCACGTTCGGCGGAGGCAGGACGATGCTGTACGGCTCGCGCTCGCTGCTCGGGTCGGCGGTGAAGTGTCCCTCCGATACCCAGCGCTCGTAGCTCCGGGTCTCCACGTCGGCGGGTGCGTACTGGGTAGGCAGCTCTGGCGTCGTCACGATGCCCAAGTCTAGGGATGTCCGCGTGCTCCCCGTCCCACGGACCGCCATACGGGCCGCTTCTCCCCGTGTTCTCCCCGTGGCTTCCCCCGGTCGGCGAGATGCTCCCCCCTCGACGAACACCCGTGGACGCCGGACGAAGGGCGGCGAGGACACCCGCCGGCCGCGAGTACGCCACCGGCAGGAACCGGACAGCCGAAAACGGCGGCGCCCCCCGCGGGAGAACCCGCGGGGGGCGCCGATCGTGCGAACCAGGAGGGGTTCGCGCGGGCTTTCTAGGCCGACTTCTCGCGCGGCGGCCGCTGCTGCTTGTTGAGCTGGTCGCGCGGGACGAGCGTGGGGTTGACGTGCTCCAGAACCGACTCGCGGGTGATGACCACACGTGCCACGTCCTGCCGCGACGGCACCTCGTACATCACCGAGAGGAGGACCTCCTCCAGGATCGCCCGCAGGCCGCGGGCGCCGGTGCCGCGCAGGATCGCCTGGTCGGCGATGGCCTCCAGCGCGTCGTCGGTGAACTCGAGTTCGACGTTGTCCAGCTCGAACAGACGGCGGTACTGCTTGACGAGGGCGTTGCGCGGCTCGGTGAGGATCTGGATGAGCGCCTCACGGTCGAGGTTGTGCACGCTCGTGATGACCGGGAGCCGGCCGACGAACTCGGGGATCATGCCGAACTTCAGCAGGTCCTCGGGCATGACGTTCTCGAAGATGTCGGCGCCGTCGATGTCTTCCTTGGAGCGGATGATCGCGTTGAAACCGATGCCCTTGCGGCCGACCCGGGACTCGATGATCTTCTCGAGACCGGCGAAGGCCCCACCGCAGATGAACAGCACGTTGGTGGTGTCGATCTGGATGAACTCCTGGTGCGGGTGCTTGCGGCCGCCCTGCGGCGGCACGCTCGCGGTCGTGCCCTCCAGGATCTTCAGCAGGGCCTGCTGCACGCCCTCGCCGGAGACGTCCCTGGTGATCGACGGGTTCTCGCTCTTACGGGCGATCTTGTCGACCTCGTCGATGTAGATGATGCCGGTCTCGGCCTTCTTGACGTCGTAGTCGGCGGCCTGGATCAGCTTGAGCAGTATGTTCTCGACGTCCTCACCCACGTAGCCCGCCTCCGTCAGGGCGGTGGCGTCGGCGATGGCGAACGGAACGTTCAGCATCTTCGCCAACGTCTGGGCGAGCAGTGTCTTGCCGGAACCGGTGGGGCCCAGGAGCAGGATGTTGGACTTGGACAGCTCGATGCCGTCGTCACGTCCGCGCTCGCCGGACTGCACCCGCTTGTAGTGGTTGTAGACCGCCACGGAGAGAGCCTTCTTCGCCTGGTCCTGACCGATGACGTAGGCGTCGAGGAATTCGTAGATCTCCCTCGGCTTGGGAAGGCTGTCCCATTTGAGCTCAGAGGACTCGCTGAGCTCCTCCTCGATGATCTCGTTGCAGAGGTCGATGCACTCGTCGCAGATGTATACGCCGGGTCCGGCGATGAGCTTCTTGACTTGCTTCTGGCTCTTTCCACAGAAAGAGCACTTCAGCAGGTCTCCCCCGTCGCCGATGCGTGCCACCCCAGATACTCCTTTGCGTGGGACCGCCCTGGCTGCCGCGGTCCGTTTCTTCCGACCGGCCCGATACCCGATCGAAAAGTCATCCCGCTTAGGTTTCGACGTTACCGTCTTCTGAGCCCTCAGTGAGCCCCCTAGCGGCGAGTCGCACCGGAACGTGCCTGATTCGGCACGGTTCCGGTGCGATATGCCTCGTTAGGAGGCTACGGCCTTCGCGAGTTTCTTGCGGGACGGAATGATGTCGTCGATCAGTCCGTACTCCTTGGCCTCGACGGCGTCAAGGATCTTGTCCCGCTCGATGTCCTTGCGGACCGCCTCCGGTGCCCTGCCCGAGTGCTGAGCGATGATCGTCTCCATCTGCGCGCGCATCCTGAGGATCTCGCGCGCCTGGATCTCGATGTCGCTTCCCTGGCCGCCGCCCTCGGTGGACGGCTGGTGGATCAGCATGCGGGCGTTCGGCAGGGCGAAGCGCTTGCCGGGCGTGCCGCCGGCCAGCAGGACCGCCGCCGCCGAGGCCGCCTGGCCCAGGCAGACCGTCTGGATCTCCGGCCGGACGAACTGCATCGTGTCGTAGATCGCCGTCATGGCGGTGAAAGAACCGCCCGGCGAGTTGATGTAGATGCTGATGTCGCGGTCGGGGTCGAGTGACTCCAGAGTCAGCAACTGCGCCATGACGTCGTTGGCCGACGCGTCGTCCACCTGCACGCCGAGGAAGATGATGCGGTCCTCGAAGAGCTTGGCGTACGGGTTCATCTCCCGCATGCCGTAGGACGTGCGCTCGGTGAAGGACGGAAGAACGTAGCGGCCGTTGATGTCTCCCGGCCGGATCAACTCACTCACCTTGTGCCCCTTCAGGAGACGGCGCCCGTGGAGGGCACCTGTCGAGCGCTGCGCACGACCTGGTCGATGAAGCCGTAGTTCTTGGCCTCCTCGGCCGTGAACCAGCGGTCCCGGTCGGAGTCGGCCTCGATCTGCTCGATGTTCTGACCGGTGTGGAACGCGATGCGCTCGGCGAGGGTCTTCTTGACGTAGAGCATCTGCTCCGCCTGGATGGCGATGTCGGCGGCGGTGCCGCCGATGCCACCGGAAGGCTGGTGCATCATGATGCGGGCGTGCGGCAGGGCGTATCGCTTGCCCCGCTCGCCGGCGCAGAGGAGGAACTGGCCCATGGAAGCGGCCAGACCCATCGCGACGGTGCACACATCGTTAGGGACATATTCCATCATGTCGTAAATCGCCATACCAGCGGTTACGGAACCGCCTGGCGAGTTGATGTAGAGCCAGATATCGCGTTCCGAGTCGTCCGCGGCGAGCAGGAGCAGCTCGGCGCAGATCCGGTTGGCGATCTCGTCGTTGACCTGGGTGCCCAGCACGATGATGCGCTCACGCAGCAGCCGCTGGTAGAGCTGGTCTTCGAGCCTGAACGAGCCGTTCGGCTGGCTCATCGACTCGGGCCCGGAGCCGGTCGGCTGGTAGAAGGTCGGCGGGCTGGTCACAGCGTCACCTTCCGATGCGTCGTAATCGATTGGCTTTGCTTGTGACCTTAACGCGCGCCACCTACCGGACATGCCTCCTCAACGCACTGTTCGCTGACGGCGCATGCTGCCCGCCGCCTTCCCACCATGTCCGGAACCCCCGCCGTGCACCCCGGTGAAGGCTCCGAGGCCAGAGCCCGTACGGCGTGTCGCGGCCGCCGAGGGGTGGAAAAGGGGGCCGCGGAGGAGAGCGGCAGGGCGCCGCCGCCCCCGGGAGAGGGGCCGACGGCGCTCAGAGGACTCAGGAGCCCGTGAGGCGCCTCGTGGGACGGAAGGACGGATGGGGAGGCCGGGGCCCTCAGGCGCCGCTCTGCGGCACGCTCGGCACCCGGAGACCGAGGGCACGCGCCACGCGGAAGACGACAGGGGCACTCCCGCACACCACCCGTCAGACGAAGACGCCCCCGTCGCGCGGAACGCGGCGGGGGCGTCGGGCGGTGGAGGCGCCGGGCGGGCCCGGTGCCTCCACTCGGCCGGGACTACTTGGCGGCCTCGACCTCGTCGGCCTGGGCGGCCTCGTCGGTGTCCGAGGCCTCCTCGCCGTTGATCTCGGTGTAGATGGCCTTGAGGTCGACCTCGTTGCCGGCCTCGTCGACCACCTTGGCGGCGTCGCCGATGACGCTCTTGGCCTTGTCACGGACGATCTCGACCATGGCCAGCGTGAGCTGGTCGTTGTCGGCCAGGTGCTGGGCCAGCGTGTTGGGCGCGACGTTCATCTGCATGGCGCGGCGCACCACGAAATTGGTCAGCTCCTGCTCGCTGACGCCGAGGTCCTCGCTCTTGACGATCTTGTCAAGGACGAAGCCCGTCTTGAGGGCCTTGGCGGCGCTCTCGTCGAACTCCGCGAGGCGCTCCTCCTCGGTGGTCTGGTAGAGGCGGAAGTACGCCTCCTTGCTCAGGCCACTGTCGGCGATCTGGTGCTCGAGGTTGTGCTTGCGGTTGTCGACCTCGGCCTTCAGCGCGCTCTCGGGCAGCGGGATGTCGATCTTGTCGAGCAGGGCGTCGAGGGCGTTCTCGCGGGCCTGGACGACCTGGTCGATCAGCTTGTTGCGGCGGGCCGTCTCGCTGATGCTCGCCTTGAGCTCGTCAAGGGTGTCGAACTCGCTGGCGAGCTGGGCGAACTCGTCGTCCAGCTCGGGGAGGACCTTCTCCTTGACGCTCTTGACGGTGATGGTGACCACGGCCTCCTCGCCGGCGTTCTCGCCGCCGACCAGGTTGGTGGTGAACTCCTTGGTCTCACCCGCGGACAGGCCGACCAGGGCGTCGTCCAGGCCCTGCAGCACCGAGCCGGCGCCGACCTCGTAGGAGACGTCGTTGGCCTGCTGCTCCTCGATGTTGACGCCGTCGATCGCGGCGGCCAGGTCCATGACGACGAAGTCGCCGGAGGCCGCGGGGCGCTCGACGCCGGTCAGGGTGGCGAAGCGCTGGCGCAGGCCGTCCAGCTGGTCGTCGATGTCCTTGTCGGAGACCTCGGAGACCGGGACGGTCACCTCGATGCCCTGGTAGTCGGGGACGTCGAAGCCGGGGCGGACGTCCACCTCGGCGGTGAACTCGACCTGCTGGCCGTCCTCGATCTTGGTGACCTCGATCTCCGGCTGGCTGACCGGGAAGATCTCGCTCTCGTCGACGGCCCGGCCGTACAGCTTGGGCACCGCGTCGTTGAGGGTCTCCTCCAGCACCACGGCGCGGCCGAACCGCTGCTCGATGATGCGGGCCGGGACCTTGCCGGGGCGGAACCCGGGGACGCGCACCTGCTGCGCGACCTTCTTGTACGCCGCCTGCAGGCTCTCGCCGAGCTCCTCGAACGGCACCTCGACGGTAAGCCTCACCCGGGTCGGGCTGAGCTCCTCCACAGCGGTCTTCACGGGGTCGTCTCCTTGATCAAGCTTTGAGTGATCGCGGGCGCGTCAAGTCGTAACGGCTACCGCGGCAAGCTCGCGCGCCGCGCCCACATGAGCGGCACCTGGCACAGCCGTCGAGACACGCGAGATCAGGGCATGCTCCACAGCGGCGGGTGTTCAGCGCCGCTGGCCAGTCTAGGGCAGAGCGACACCATCGAGCGACCAATGGCCGCTCAGTCCTCCTTGATGATCCGCCTCAGGATGTCATTCGTCTCCCCTGGCGTGGTGCTGACCGCGCACAACCGCTCCATGACCTCGCTGTAGCGGTCGACGTCCTCACGCTTGTCCAGGTAGAGGGCGCTGGCCAGTTGCTCGACGTAGACGACGTCGGGGAGCTCGTGGTCGTTGAAGCGGAGCACGCTGAAGGCCCCGCCCTCCGCGCTGTGGCCGCCGAAACTGAAGGGCATGACCTGGATGGTGATGTTCGGCTGCCGCATGAGGTCGAGCAGGTGCTCCAGCTGGGCTCGCATGACGTCCGCGCCGCCGATGGGACGCCGTAGCGCGGCCTCGTCGATGACGGCCCAGAAGAACGGGCCGTCGGGCCGCCCGAGCACCTGCTGGCGCTGCATCCGCAGGTCGACGCGGCGGGCGATCTCCTCGGGCGCGATGCCGGCGCTCCCCGCGGTGATGACCGCCCTGGCGTACTCCTTCGTCTGCAGGAGGCCGGGCACGAACTGCACCTCGTAGGTGCGGATCCGGGAGGCCGCCTCCTCGAGGCCGACGTACGTCTGGAACCACGAGGGCAGCAGGTCGTTGAAGCGGTGCCACCAGCCGGGCTCGTTGGCCCGCAGCAGCAGGTCCATGACCGCAGACCGGGCCTGCTCGTCCTCCACCCCGTAGAAGGTGAGCAGATCCGCCACGTCGCGTTCCCTCAGGCCTACCCGGCCGAGCTCCATCCTGCTGATCTTGGATTCGGATCCGCGGATCAGATGGCCCGCCTCCTCGCGCGAGAGCCCCTTGGCCTCGCGCAGGCGACGCAGTTGGGAGCCTAAGAGGATACGCAGAGCTGTGGGACCCGATCCCGGTTGAACCTGCGTCACTTCGCCTCCCTCTGTACTTGGGCCAGCGCACACAGTGTCACTACTTCCGGCCGCTATGACAAGGTCTCAACTCCCTGCCCGATTCGCCAAGTCGCCGCCTTAACCGCCCATGCGGCTGCACACTGCAACTGCACGTGCATTTGGGTCTTGCAGCAGACGTTCCGGTGACCCATGATGGCTTAGTGCATATTGGGCTTATGGTGCACAAGCTCTGAAAACTCTCAAGTGGTACGGAGACTCACGATGACAGCGGGAGGTACCGGCAGGATGGTGGAGGAGCCAAAATCGGCTGCCGACTACCTGCAGGCGACCCGCCAGGTGGGCTTTGACGAGCTACTGGGGGCCAACCACTCCGGCGCGACCGCGTGCCCCCTGCCCAGCCAGGCCGACTCGGTGAAGACCGCCCGGGACGTGACACGCTCGACGCTCCACGACTGGGGACTGGCGGAGCTCAGCGATGACGCAGCGCTAGTGGTTTCGGAACTCGTCACCAATGCGGTCCGTTACGCGCTGTGTCCGCCCACCCAGACGGAGATCACTCCGATCACGCTCGTCCTGGTGCACCTCTCCCCCCATGTGCTCCTGGCCGTGACGGACCCGAGCGACGAGGTCCCGACCCCCAAGGAGCCCGACTTCGTCTCGGAGAACGGCCGAGGCCTCTACATCGTGGAGACCTACAGCCAGGGGTGGGGCTGGGACCACCTCAACTGCGGCGGCAAGGCCGTCTGGGCCTTCTTCAGCCCCCGTCCCTGATTTTCCCCGGCGTCCCTGAGGTTCCCCGGTTGCCACCGCCCGGTCCCCGATCCTTCTCGGCCTCCGCCGCCCGCGTTCCCGGCACGGCGGGGCCGGTCGCGTACAGCGAGGATCGGCCGCGTACGGCAGGACAGGATCGGCGCGTACGGCGCATCTCGGCTCCCACTCCGCGCCGGCCCGCGCGGCGTCGCCCGTGCGTCCCGGGCGGCGGAGAGCTCTTGACCCCGGACACGAAGAACCGGGCATCGGTCGGAACCGATGCCCGGCATACGTCGGGGTGACAGGATTTGAACCTGCGGCCCCCTGCTCCCAAAGCAGGTGCGCTACCAAACTGCGCCACACCCCGGTACGTCGAGTGCGCGCATGCTCCGGAACTCCGGTACGCTTACGCCCTGACGAACGGATGAAGTCTAGACCAGACTGACGCCGGCTCGCGCGGACGTAGCTCAATGGTAGAGCCCCAGTCTTCCAAACTGGCTACGCGGGTTCGATTCCCGTCGTCCGCTCAGAATGGCAAAAGGCCAGGTCAACCAGCATATGGTTGACCTGGCCTTTTGGATTTCACACGCTCGTATCGAGCTTCCGTGCCACCTGCGTGCCACTAACTTTCTTTTTTTCTTTTTCCTGTGCCACCGCCAGCGCCTTGCCCAGGGCCGCAGCGATGACTTTGTCCCGGTCTCGGCTCGCGTGCTGGTAGATGAGCGCCGCCCGCGCGGAGGCGTGCCCCATGCGGGACATCAGCTCTTTGAGGCTCGCTCCGTCGGCCGCAGCCAAAGTGTTACCAACGTGCCGGAGGTCGTGGAAGCGGAGGGCGGGGAGCCCGACATCCTTGAGGACCTTGTTCCAGATCCGGCGGAATCCCGAACGCCGCGGCAATCCACCCTTCGGCCCGATGAAGACGTGCCCGTTCTCCCCCTGCTCCGCGAACTCGTCCAGGTGCGCCCACGGCTCCGGAATGGTCTCTTCGGGGACGGAGAACCACCCGGCGACCCGCTCGCGGCTTGGGCGTGTCGCGAAGGAGCTTGCCACCATCGAGTTCGGCCAGGGCGCCGACGACCCGCACAACGCCCTCGTCAAGGCGGCGGCGCGGCGCGGCGCCGCACGGCCTTCCCACCGCCCACCGCTCGCCGTCCGGGCGTGCGGCGTGGGCGCCGGTCCCGAACGGCGGCGGGAATCGGGCCGCCCGCCGCGCCCGGCACCCGTCGTACCCATCCAACCCGCCGCAGCGGAGCCGCACCGCCACCTGCGAACCCACTCAGGAACGCCTGGTAGGCCATCTCGGCCAGGGTTCCCCGACCCCCATGACGGCAAAGACATGCGCGCTGAGCATTGCAGCCCAGCCGAACAGGCCGAATAGCCCGTACGGTGTCTCGGGCCGGCGCCTACGTGCTCTCTGCTCAAGATTCCAGAACACGGTTGCGAGCGCGAGCGGCGCGAACATCCATGTGAGCATGCTCTGATCGTGTTGCCTGCCGACATGTCCTGCCAAGAGCTGCCTCCGGCGGGGGCCTCGGCTCCGGGACGATCGAAGGGTGTAAGTGGTTGGGGTGGGCCTGATCTTCCCGTCTGCCACGTCCCCGGCAAGCCCGACATCTCGACTCCTCCGGATCAGGCCGTCTGTGACCGCCGGCATTCCATGGCCGAGGAACGTCTACCGGCCGGCGTACACGCGAAGACGGCCTTGACCCTCCGTCCCCGGGCTGTCGCCCCTCCGGGGTGGGACGAGGCGGACGGGAAGATCCGGCGAGAAGGGGCGTGCGTACGCATGGCCTATCCCTTTGTCGGCCTCACACACCGATGGGAGGCTCAGCGCATGAGTGAACAAGAAGATCCTGCCGCACGTCAGGAGAAGGCAACTGACGACACCGAATCAGTGGACGGGTGGGGGAACGCAACCCTTGTCCTGAGCGCAGCGGTTCCCATCCTCGGCTTCATCATCGAAGAAGAGCTCACAACCAACGCCCTCCTTGGAGCGCTCATCTTCGCGACCGTCGGAATCGGGCTACGTATTGAGGCAGCGATCAAGAGTCGTAGGTGACGTGCCACTCGCGTGCCGGTACGACCGGGGAACCGGGGCCTCGCTGCGTGCCCGATGGTTTTTGGGATCCGTTTTCGCGGGCTTCCTTGAATGCCTTCCCCAGCGCCCGCGCGATGACCTGGTCACGTTCCTGCCCGCGTGCCGGCAGGTGGACTCCGCCCGAGCGGAGAAGGGCCCGAAACGGGACATCGGCTCTCCGGGACCCGTCCCGCCCTCCGATGCCAAGGTGTTGCGTCCCGCAGGACGATGTTGTCGACGGTCATACCGGCGGAGGCGAGAACGGCCCGGAGGTTCGATCAGATGAGTTCGAGCTGCTCCGCGAGCGTCGCTCCGGGGACTCCCGCGGGATCGAGCCCCATCGTCCCGGCGACGGACGGCAGGCGCTCGGCGTCACGCACCTCGATCGCGTGCACGCAGTCGCCGGTTGCGGCGTGGACGCCCTCGGTCGGGTCGTGTGTCACGGTCTCCATGAGAGTCCCTTCTCGATCGCGCGCCGGACGGCGGGACGTCCCCGGTGGGGTCGGGCGTGTCGCTGAAGATCGCTGCCAAGGCCGTGGCGACGAGCCTGACGAACGAGCAGGACAGCGTCGGCGCGCCCGATGGGTCGTCCCGGCTCCGTACCGGCTTCCGCGGCCGCCCGTCCGCCCGCGCCGGCGCGCTGTTCGATCTCGCTCCCCTGTCCCGGATCCGCGGGAATTCCGGATGTCCCGGCGCTCCGCCCCCGGTCAGGCGGGGATCCGCCCGATGCGCCGGCCGGGCGGATCGGGCGCCGGAGCCGTCATGGGCGGCGGGAAACCGTGGTGTGATGGCGTCGTGAGCCGCGCCGTCGAAGAGACCAACCGCCGCATGCTCCGGGCACGGGACGCGATGGACCGCGCCTACGCGCAGCCGCTGGACGTTCCGGCCCTGGCCCGGATCGCCCATGTGTCGGAGGCGCACTTCACGCGCACCTTCCGGGCCACGTTCGGCGAGACGCCGCACCGCTACCTGCAGCGCCGCCGGGTCGAGCGCGCGATGTCCCTGCTGCGGGACACCGACCGCAGCGTGACGGACATCTGTTACCAGGTCGGCTTCGGCAGCCCGGGAACCTTCAGCCGCACGTTCCGCGACATCGTCGGCCGGTCGCCGAGGACGTACCGCAAGGAGGCGACGGCCGTGGGCGTGCCGACGTGCTTCACGATGGCGTGGACGCGGCCGAACGGCTGACCGCCCGCCCTGCCCGCGCCCTCCCAACTCAGCAGTTTCGGATAAGTTTCCCTCCGGCCCGCCCAGTAGCGTGATTCGCATGTTCAACGCCATCACGCACTCGCAGATATACGTCCTCGACCAGGACGAGGCCCTCGACTTCTATGTCGGCAAGCTCGACCTGGAGGTCAACGCCGACGTCGACATGGGCTTCATGCGCTGGCTGACCGTCAGCGTCCCCGGCCACCCGGAGCGCCAGATCCTGCTGGAGAAGCCGGGGGGCCCGATGATGTCCGCGGAGACCGCGCAGCAGGTTCGCGAGCTGGTGACCAAGGGCGCGATGGGCGGGCAGCTCATCTTCAGCACCGACGACTGCCACAAGACGTACGAGACGCTGCGGGGCCGGGGCGTCGAGTTCACCGAGGAGCCCACCGAGCGCCCGTACGGAATCGACTGCGGCCTCCGCGACCCCTTCGGCAACCGCCTCCGCTTCACCCAGCTGAAGGCCTAGCCCCGTGACCGGCGGGGTTCGCCGGTTCGGCCGTCAGCGCGGCCGGCACCGGCGTGACCGGCCGGGCCTGGCCGGTGGTGGCGGCCTGCCCGCGGGCGCGGGGCGGCCGCGGGCAGGACGCGGTGTGAACGGGGGCGGGACGGGCCGGGCGAAGGCCGTCCCGTCTCACGAGAAGGCCCTGTGCCTCAGGGCCGGGAGACGCTGGGCGGTGCGCAGGAAGGTCCTGAAGCCGGCCCGGGCCACCGGGTTCTCGTCCACGAACTGCCGGGCCGCCCTGAGGGAGTCGCGCACGGCCGCGAAACCGTACTCGCGCATCTCCGCCTCGTAGGCGGCGATGGCCGCGACGGGGTCGCCTCCGCCGCCGAGGGCGCCGGTGAGGGCCCGGCAGAGTGACCGGGCGTCGCGCAGGGCGACGTTGGCGCCGATGCCCCGCATCGGGGTCATGCTGTGGATCGCGTCGCCGAGCAGGGTGATGTTCGTGGCGGGCCAGGGGCCGATCGGCACCGAGGTGCGGATCGGCAGCAGCGAGACGGTGGCGGGGTCGGAGGTGGTGACCAGCGTGCGCAGGTCCGGGTGCCAGCCGGTGATCATCCGGGCCACGGTGTCCCTGAGCCGCTCACCGTCCATCGCGGCGAGGTCGCCGGGAAAGCGGCCGGTCGCGGCGCCGAAGGCCCACATGACGTAGCCGGCGGTGTTGTCGAACAGGGCGCCCTCCCGTTCGGTCCTTCCGATCCCCGACGGCAGGACCGTGCTTCCTGCGTTTCCGGCGTTTCCGGCGTTTCCGGCGCCTCCGAGGTCGTGCGGCGCGGTGAACATGCCGAGGCCCCTCGGCGGGATGATCATGTTGACGGCCTCGTACAGGGCGGGATCGACCAGGGCCCGGGTGGCGGCGGTGAGCGGGAACTTGCCCGCGAGCGTGATGATGCCGGTGTCGACGCGCCGCGCGTGCGGCAGGTATTGGTGCCTGACGCGGGAGTTGCCGCCGTCGGCGGCGACCACGATGCCGGCGGTCTCGGTGGTGCCGTCGGCGAAGCGCAGGGTGATGGTGCCGCCGGGGTCGCGAGTGTAGCTCTCGAAGGTCTTGCCGAACCGGACGACGCCGGAGGGCCCGTCGAGCCCGGACAGCAGGACCTGCCGCAGGGTGATCCGGCTGACCGAGTGGTGGGCGTCCACCGGGTCGGCCACGGGCCGGCTCTCCAGGGTCAGCAGCGGCCTCATCCGGTGGCTGAGGAAGCGGAAGTCCTGGGCGTCACGGCCGGAGGTCGCCAGGAACGCCTCCCACAGCTCGGGCGGCAGGCAGTCGCGCAGGGCCCGGGAGCCGTCGGGGTCGATGTGAACGCGATAGCCCTGGAGCCGGTCGGAGGGGGTGCGGTCGCGCTCGTAGACCGTCACGTCGACACCCGCGCCGCGCAGCCCCTGCGCCAGGCAGAGGCCGCCGATCCCGCCTCCGACGACGGCAACTCTCGAATTCGTCATGACGCCACTATCATCCATATGGATGAAATTATCAACCAGGCAGATGATAGATTCATCCCGTTGGTTGGCCGGTGTTACCGTGAGGCATGGACAAAACCCCTCGCCGCGCCCCCGCCGAGCGCAGGCGCGATCCCGAGCGCACCAGGAGGCGCATCGTCGAGGCGGCCAAGGCGGAGTTCTCCGCCAAGGGATTCGCCGGGACGAGGGTGAGCGAGATAGCCGCCAGGGCCGGGGTGAACAAGCAGCTCATCTCCTATTACTTCGGCGGGAAGGAAGGGCTGCTCAAGGCGCTCACGGCGGAGTGGCAGAGCAAGGAGAGCGCCTTCGCCGGGACGTCACCGCCGCCGTCGCTGCCCGAGCTGATGCGCGGCTACGTCACCGGGACCGTGCGCGAGCGCGACCTCACCAGGATCCTCATCTGGGGCGGGCTGCAGGACGACGGCGAGGAGGACTCCTCGCTGATCAAGCAGATGCGGAGCGACGTCGAGGACCTGCGCAGGCGGCAGGCGGAGGGGGAGTTCCCCGACGACCTGGACCCCGCCTGCCTGCTCCTGATGCTCTTCGCCGCGGCCGGCGCCGGGGCGATCTTCCCCCAGCTGGTCCGCGCGCTCTGCGGGCAGGACCCGGCGTCCGAGGAGTTCGGGGAGCGGTACGGGGAGCAATTGGCGCGGTTGCTCGGCCATCTCGGCACCGCGAAGTCCTAGTTCGTCTGGAAATATCTACAAATCTCTGTTAAACACGAGGTTCGTATATAGATCATTCTTTACAATCCTCCATACCAGCAGTCAGAGTGCCCCTTGGAGGGAAAGTGGCGGAGTTCGACGGCGTCATCGTGGGCGGGGGCCATAACGGCCTCACGTGTGCCGCCTACCTCGCGAAGGCGGGGTTGTCGGTCGCGGTCGTCGAGCGCAACGACGTCGCGGGCGGCGGTTGCAGCACCCAGGAACTCACGCTGCCCGGGTTCCGGCACAACACCCACAGCAGCTACCACTTCCTGGAGGAGGGCCCGGTCCCCGCCGATCTGGAGCTCCAGCGTTACGGTCTGCGCTACATCTACCCCGAGACCCAGCACGCCACGGTCTTCAGGGACGGCCGGGCGATCACGGTCTACACCGACCCCAAGCGCACCGCCGAGTCCTTCGCCCGGTTCTCCAAGGCCGACGCCGCGCGCTGGCTGGAGCTGTACGAGCGCTACGCCGAGGCCGCCAGGGGCCTGATGAACGGCTTCCTGTACTCCAGGCCGCTGCCGCCGCCGGTGCTCGCCGAGCGCGTCGGGGGCGACCTCGGCCGCGACATGATGAGCTACATGCCGCTGTCGCTGTACGAGGCCGTCGACAGGAACTTCGAGAGCGACCAGGTCAGGGTGCTGTTCAAGTCCTTCCTGCACGCGATCTCCATCGAGAACGTGCCCGGCACCGGCGGTTTCTTCCCCCGGCTGCTGTCGCGCATCGCCAGGCTCGGGGTGCCCGTGGGCGGCGCGGGCAACGTCGCGAGCGCGCTGCGCGCCGTCGTCGAGGAGCACGGCGGCACCGTGGTCACCGGCGCCCACGTCGAGCGGATCCTGGTCGACGACGGGCGGGCCACCGGGGTGCGGCTCGCCACCGGCGACGTGCTCACCGCCCGCCGGTTCGTGGCCAGCGCGGTGGACGCCCCGCAGACCGTGCGGCTGGCGGGCCCGGAGAACTTCGGCGCGGAGATCGCGGCCAAGGTCGAGGGCTACAAGTGGGCCGGGCACAGTCTCGTCACCCTCCACCTGGCGCTCGACGAGGCGCCGCGCTACCGGGCCGCCGAGTTCGAGCCCGACGTGGACCGGGCCTTCCTCGTGGTGCTCGGCGCCGACGACAGCGAGCAGCTCGGCCGTACCTTCGACCAGATCCACCAGGGACGGCTGCCCGACCGGCTGGCCGGCAACGGCGCGTGCCCCTCGCTGTTCGACCCCTCGTACGCGCCGGACGGTAAACACGTGGCGTTCTGGTGGCCGTGGGCCCCGTACGACCTCGGCGGCGACCCGGCGAGCTGGGACGCGCGGCGCGAGGAGGTCGGGGAGCGGCTGCTCGCCGAGTGGGCCGAGTACGCCCCCAACCTGGCCGGCGGCGCCGTCCTGGGGAAACGGGTCTTCACACCGCTCGACATCGAGCGGCACTGCGTCAACATGGTGCGCGGCAGCCACCACGTGGGGGCCTACGAGCCGTCCCAGCTGGGCGGCAACCGGCCGGTCCCCGAGATGGGCCAGTACCGCACCCCCGTCGACGGCCTCTACCTCTGCGGCGCCAGCAGCCACCCGGGCGGCTCGGTCTCCGCGGCGCCCGGATACAACGGCGCCAACGCCATCGCAGAAGACCTCGAACTGGAAACCTGGTGGACGCCGGTTCCCGCACCCCGGTGGAGCGAGTGAAGTCCCGTTTCGTCACCAAGAATCCAGCGACGCCAGGGTTCAGGATGGGCAGTCCCGCATCCATGCACGAGCAGCTGTCCCTGCTCAACGCCGCCAGCAAGCGCATCGGCAGCACGCTGGACATGTTCGAGACCGGCAGGGAGCTGATGGACGTCGCCGTGCCGCGCTTCGCGGACGCGGCGGGCATCCTCGTCCAGGACCGGCTGGTGACCGAGGGGGAGTTCCCCCAGGAGACCACCGACGGCTCGGCGCTGGTGCGGCGGATCGCGGTCGGCGTGGCCGACCCCTCCCCCGACGAGTACGCCAAGGCGTTCCCCGTGGACGAGGTGGCCGTCTACGAGGCCTGGACCCCCTACGCCCGGTGCATGGCCACCGGCAACCCGATCCTCTACCCCCGCCTGGGACGCAGGACCGCCGAGGAGATCGGGCGGTTCTGGAAGCGCGACTCGGTGTCGAAGGTGCTGGAGGACAGCTCGTTCCTGGTGGTCCCGCTCAAGGCGCGCGGCCGGGTGCTGGGCTTCGTCATCTTCACCCGCAGGCCGACCAGCCAGCCCTTCGACGAGCAGGACGTCAACCTGGCCGAGGAGCTGGCGGCCAGGACCGGCGTCTGCCTCGACAACGCGCGGCTCTACAACCGCGAGCGCCGCACCGCGCTCACCCTGCAGAGCAGCCTGCTGCCCGTCGACCTCTCCCAGCCGCTGGGCCTGACGATCGCCTCCCGCTACCTGCCGGCCAGCGACCTGGTCGGTGTGGGCGGCGACTGGTACGACGTGATCCCGCTGCCCGGCTGCCGGGTCGCCCTCGTCGTCGGCGACGTGATGGGGCACGGCATCAGGGCCGCCGCCACCATGGGCCAGCTCCGCACGGCCGCGCGCACGCTGGCCAGCCTGGACCTGAGCCCGGCCGACGTGCTGTTCCGGCTCAACCTGATGAGCCAGGACCTGGACGCCAGCCAGATCGCCACGTGCGTGTACGCCACCTACGATCCGGTCACCCGGCGGTGCGCGATGGCCTGCGCCGGGCACGTGCCGCCGATCCTGGTGCGGCCCGGCGGCGAGACCGAGCTGCTGGAGCTGCCGCCGGGGCTCCCCCTGGGCATCGGCAACGAGCCGGCCGAGATGCGGGAGTTCACACTTCCCGGCGGGACCGTGCTCGCCTTCTACACCGACGGCCTGGTGGAGAGCCGCGACCGGGACATCGAGGAGGGGATCGGCGCGCTGCGCGGCCTGCTCTCCGGCCCCGACCACGATCTGGAGGAGGTCTGCGACCTCACGATCAGGGCCCAGCGGCCCGGGCACGAGCGTGACGACATCGCCCTCCTGCTGGCCAGGGTGTCGGAGCTGACGGAGAACGAGTTCGTCGAGACGTCTCTGCCCTCCGACCGCCGCTCCGCCTCCCAGGCCCGCCGTTTCGTCCGGGACACGCTCGGCAAGTGGGAGCTGTCCTCGCTCTGCGACAACACCGAGCTCATGGTCAGCGAGCTGGTCGCCAACGCGGTCGAGCACGGTCAGGGCGAGGTCGAGCTGCGGCTGCTGCGCGGGCCCACGCTGGTCTGCGAGGTGTCCGACAGCTCCGCGTCCGAGCCGGTCATGCGGGAGGCGTCCACCACCAGCGACACCGGCCGCGGCCTGCATCTCATCAACTGGCTCGCCCACCGCTGGGGGTCCCGCCTCACCCCGAAGGGCAAGATCGTCTGGGTCGAGCAGCGGCTGCCCTAGCCCGGCGGCCCCGCACGGG
>NZ_JBFAAE010000080.1:19246-36632 GCF_040639575.1 Streptosporangium sp. NPDC023825
GCCGTCCGCACGGGCCGTCCGCACGGGCCGTCCGCACGGGCCGTCCGCACGGGCCGTCCGCACGGGCCGTCCGCACGGGCCGTCCGCACGGGCCGTCCGCACGGGCCGCGGTGCCGCCTTCCGCGTCATCGCGGCCCGTGCGGGGCCTTGCGCCTCACGCGTCCTCGGATCCCGTACGGCCACGCCCCGTCCCCGCTTCGTCCGAGCCCGTACGTCGTCCGAGCCCGTACGCGACGAAGCCCCACGCCGCGCGGGTTCTCGCGGCGTGGGGCCGGCGTGCCGGGGGCCGGCGGAGGTTCAGCGGATCTCGTAGACGGCGGTGGTACCGCTGATCTCGTTGCCGACCACCAGGAGCGGGTGGCGGGTGGGGCTGTCGGAGGCGGGGACGAACAGCACGCCCTCGGGGCCGACGTCCCCGGCGGTGCCGTCCTCGATGGAGCCGCTGAGGTCACGGGTGTTGACGTACCCGGCCAGGCGCGGCGCCCGCGGGTCGCCCAGGTCGTAGGCGACGATCCCGCCGACCCGCTCCAGCCCGGCGAAGGCGTACGTCCGGCCGCGCACCTCGCCGACCGTGACCCCCTCGGGCTCGGGGCCCTTGTTGTCGCTGCGGCTGTCGAAGGAGTCGTCCTCCTCGTTGTCGGCGTTGAAGGCCTCGGGCAGCTCCTTGGCGACGAGCCGCTCCAGCTGGTCGCCGGAGTCCCAGACGAGCGCTCCCGAGGTGGACCTGATCGAGATCGAGCGGGCGCCGAACGCGTGCAGCTCGGTGTAGGCGCCGCTCGCGTCCTTGGGCGAGTCGGCGGCCACGTTCAGCCGGCCGAGCTCGGTGTCCTTCTTGAGGTTCGCGGCGTCGGGCAGCGCGAGGTTCAGGTCCTTCACCCTGACCTCGTCGGCGTGGCAGTCCCAGTCGCGCCCGTCGCCCTCGTTGGCGGTGACCAGGTAGGTGTGCCCGCGGTCGCGGAAGTGCGCGATCGCGTCGGGCTGGTACATGCCCTTCACCGGCCGGGGCCTGATGTCGATCTTCCCGTCCTTGTCCGAGGCGTCGAACCCGGTCTTCGACCAGTCCTTCAGCCCCAGCGGGACGACGTCGCGGACCGCGGCCCGGTCCAGGTCGACGATCGCGAGCGCGTTGTTCTCCTGGAGGGTCACGTAGGCGGTGTCGCCCTCGACGGTGACGTACTCCGGCTCCAGGTCCCGGGCGGCGGTGGCGCCGGGGCCGGTGATCCGCACTCCCCCGGCCCGCAGCCGCTCCGCGTCGAACCTCGCGAACCCCGCGGTCCGCACCGTCCAGCGCTTCAGGTCGACGACGCTCACCGAGCCCTCGGGGTCGGCCACCGCGCCCTCGCAGTAGGAGGACGGCTCCCCCTCGTTGGCCACGACCACCCGCTTGCCGTCCGGGGTGAAGGTCAGCATGTCGGGCAGCGCGCCCACGGTCACCTGCCTGAGCTTGCGCCCGCTCCTGGCGTCGAAGAAGGCGACGGTGCCCGGGTCGGTCTTGACCGCGGCCTGCTGGGCCACGGCGACCAGGCCGCGGCGCACCGCGACGCTGTTGGCGCCGGGGGTGGCCAGGGTGGCGACCTTGCGCGGCTTGCGCGGGTCCCGGATGTCGAGCACGTCGACGGTGCCGGCCTGCGCGTTCACCACGAAGACCCGGCGGGTCGCGGCGTCGTACGCGGTGATCTCCGAGGCGCCGGCGGCGACGGTGCCGGTGGTGTAGCGGCCGAGGAAGGTCAGCTTGACGCCCCCGTGGCCGGACTCGGCGGCGGCCGGGGTCGCGGAGACGGGCATAAGAAGCAGGCCGGTGACCGCCGCGGCGGCCGCCCGGGTGAGAGTCGTGGTGCGCATGAGACGAATTTTCACGAAATATCGTGACTCCAACCTGACGGCGAGATGACCGTGGGATGAAGCCCCACGGTCAGGTCTACCCGGACCGATCCCCTAGACAACCCCGGGCATGCCGGTCATGTCCGTTGACGCGATGACTACTGGCGGTCCAGGGGTTACGGTCAAGATGAGAGCCGGGAGGAAACCCGGGAGGGCATCGGGAGGGGCATGATGACCATCGACATACCCGAGGCTTACCAGCGCGCGCTGGACGACTTCGGCGCTCTCGTCCACCGGGTCGGCCCCGACCAGTGGGAGAACCCGACGCCGTGCGTCGACTGGAGCGTGCACGCCCTGGTCAACCACGTGGTCGGCGAGAACCTGTGGGCCCCCGTACTGCTCGCCGGGGGGACCTCCGCGGAGGTCGGCGACGCCTTCGAGGGGGACCTGCTCGGCGACGACCCCATCAAGGCGTTCGACACCTCGGCCGTGCCCGCCATCCAGGCGGCGACGGACGTCCACGCCCTCGACCGCCTCGTCCACCTGCCGTTCGGCGACGTGCCCGGCCGGGAGTACGTCACCGAGCTGTTCGCCGACGCGCTCATCCACACGTGGGACCTGGCCCGCGCCATCGGCGCCGACGAACGGCTCGATCCCGAGCTGGTCGAGGCCTGCGCCGCCTGGTTCAGCCACGCGGAGCCCGGCTACCGGCAGGCCGCGCCCCCCGGAGGACACAGGGAGACGCCCTCCGGCACCGACGCGCAGACCCGGCTGCTGGCCTCCTGGGGCCGTCGCGCCTGACCGGCCGCTCCCCGGGCGCTCCCGCCCGGCTCACGCGGGAAGGGCCGGGCCGCTAGGCCGGCCGCTTGCCGTGATTGGCCTTGCGCTTCTTGCGGGCCTTGGCCTTACGCGCTCGTCTGCCCATGCCGACCACCCCTTCACCGAGGTTCTCCGAGGTTCCGCCGAGTCCCGCGAGGTCTGGCCCCTCCCGGGGCCGTACGGGGCTCGATCTCACCGGCTCAGACCTTCACATTCCTCCCGGAACGCCGGTCGCACAAGGCCCGGACGACGATCCGTCCAACTCCGGTGGACCGTGTTTCCCCGGTGCTTCCCCGGCCTTTCCCCGGTCCTGACGTTCCGCGCCCCGGCACGCGGACGTGTGATCGATTCCGCGCCCCGCCCCTCCGGCCCGGCACCGGCCGGGTTCTAGGCTCCGTCCCATGAGCGAGAAGCTGATGGCCCGCTGGCGATCCCTGGCCGGCCTCGGGGCCGATCCCCTCGGCGGCGAACTGATCACCCGGTACGACGAGCCGCACCGCAGATATCACACGACAGCCCACCTGGAGGCCGTACTCGACCACGTCGACGCCCTGGCCGGTCACGCCGAGCATCCGGACCTCGTACGGCTGGCGGCCTGGTTCCACGACGCCGTCTACGACCCCCGGCGCGGCGACAACGAGGAGCGGAGCGCGAGGCTGGCCGAGCGCGCGCTGCCGGAGACGGGACTGTCCGCGGCGGCCGTGGCGACGGTCGCCCGGCTGGTCAGGCTGACCGTCACGCACGACCCCGCGCCCGGCGACGCGGACGGGGCCGTGCTGTCCGACGCGGACCTGGCGATCCTGGGCGCGTCCCCGGAGGTCTACGCCGGCTACGCGGCGGCCGTGCGCGAGGAGTACGGCTTCGTCCCCGACGACGCGTTCAGGGCCGGGCGGGCCGCCGTGCTGCGCTCGCTGCTCGACCTCCCGGCGATCTTCCGCGTCGCCGATCTGGAGGAGGCGGCGAGAGCGAACATCGCGGCGGAGCTTGAGCGACTGTGAGCGGTTAGCCACCAATACTCAACAACATATCCTGGTTCTGCCGTGGTATTTTGGTGGAAACTGGTGGATTCAGGGGAGCGAGGGGGCGAGGCATGCTTGCCCAGCAGCGGCAGCAGGCGATCCTGGAAAGGGTGCGCAGTAGCGGCGGGGTCAGGGTCGCCGATCTCGTCCGGGAGCTCGGCGTGTCCGACATGACGATCCGGCGTGACCTTGAGGTGCTCTCCGAGCGTGGCCTGGTGGAGAAGGTCCACGGCGGCGCCACCGCCGCCGGGCCCGGCTCGACCGAGGAACCGGGCTTCGCCGCCAAGTCGGCGCGCCAGCAGGCGGAGAAGGAGACGATCGCCCAGCACGCCGCCGGCCTCGTCCGGCCCGCCACGGCGGTCGCGCTCTCCGCGGGGACCACGACCTGGACGCTCGCCCACCACCTGGTCGAGGTGCCCGAGCTGACCGTGATCACCAACTCGATCCGGATCGCCGACGTCTTCCACCGCTCCCCCAGGGCCGACCGCACGGTCGTGCTCACCGGCGGGATCCGCACCCCCTCCGACGCCCTGGTCGGCCCGGTCGCGGTCTCGGCGGTCCGCGGGCTCCACGTCGACACCCTCTTCCTCGGCGTGCACGGGATGAGCGCCCGCGCCGGGTTCACCACCCCCAATTTGCTGGAGGCCGAGACCAACCGCGAGCTGGTCGCCTCCGCGCACCGCCTGGTGGTGCTCGCCGACCACACCAAGTGGGGCACGGTCGGCATCAGCACCATCGCCCAGCTGGCCGAGGCCCACATCGTGGTCATCGACTCCGGCCTGACCGGGGAGGCCCGCGAGGAGCTCGCCGCCTCGGTGGGCGAACTGATCATCACGGAACCCCAGTCAGAGAGCGAGATCGCCGGCCGATGAAACGCACGATCACCCACCTGGCCGACGGCCGGGAGCTCATCTACTTCGACCGGCGCGACGACGCCGACCGCGGAGCGGTCGACCGGCGCGACCTGCCGCCCCGCCCCGCCGCCTCCGAGCTGCGCTACGACCCGCTCACCGAGGAGTGGATCGCGGTGGCCGGGCACCGCCAGGGCCGCACCTTCCTGCCCCCGGCCAGCGAGTGCCCGCTCTGCCCCTCCACCCCCGGCAACCTCACCGAGGTGCCCGCCTCCGACTACGACGTGGTGGTCTTCGAGAACCGGTTCCCGTCGTTCTCCGCCCAGCCGGGCGAGCACCGGGAGATCGGCGGGCTGAGCGAGGTCCGGCCGGGGATCGGCAGGTGCGAGGTGGTCTGCTTCACCTCCGAGCACGACTCGTCGTTCTCGCGGCTCTCCCCCGAGCAGGTCGAGCTGGTCATGGAGGCCTGGGTCGACCGTACGGCGGAGCTGTCGGCGACGCCGGGCGTGGAGCAGGTGTTCTGCTTCGAGAACCGGGGAGCGGAGATCGGCATCACCCTGGCCCACCCGCACGGCCAGATCTACGCCTACCCCTACGTGACCCCGCGTACCAGGCTCACCCTCGGGGCGGCCGAGCGCCACCGGGAGCGGACCGGCGGCAACCTGTTCGCCGACGTCCTGGCCGCGGAGCGGGAGGCCGGGATCCGGGTGGTGGGCTCGAACGAGCACTGGACGGCTTTCGTACCGGCCGCGGCGCGCTGGCCGGTGGAGGTCCACCTCTACCCGCACCGCCAGGTCCCCGACCTGGTCGCGCTGGAGGCAGAGGAGCGCGCGGCGTTCGGTCCCCTCTACACCGACGTGCTCCGCCGCCTCGACGGGCTGTTCGGCGTGCCCATGCCGTACATCGCGGCCTGGCACCAGGCGCCGGTCTCCACCGGCCGCGATCTGTCGTACGCGCACATGGAGCTGTTCAGCATCCGCCGCGCGCCGGACAAGCTGAAATACCTCGCCGGGTCGGAGTCGGCCATGGGCGCCTTCGTGAACGACGTGTCCCCCGAGGGGACAGCACAGCTTCTGCGCTCTGTTGTCACGAACTGATTACCACTCGGTCTCGTCTTGAGGTCGCATGACCTGCTGTTTACCACTACTATCCTTCCCACATCGGCTGTAAACGCTGATTTGCCTAATCCTGGGCGCCTCGCTCGGGAACCGGGGAACCACCGCACCTGGGGTGAAACCACTTCGGTGGAAGGGCTTCCTCCAGCCCGAACCCGTCAGCTAACCCGGTAGGCGGAAGGAGAGGAGAGTTCGTGGCGGCTTCGTCCCCCACGTTCCGTCGGCATGCCGCTGTGGTCCTCTGTCTGAGCTCGATCGCGGCGTTCACCATCGGCACCCCCACCGCGGGAAGCGCGGAACCCAAGCCGACCGAGGCCAAGCTCCGTGCCGACCTGGCCAAACTCGGCAAGAAACTCGACGGGCTGATCGAGACCTACGCGGCCAAACGCGAGTCCCTCAAGAAGGCGCAGAAGGCCGAGGCCGTCGCCAAGCAGAACCTGGGCAAGGCCGAGGAGGTCTACGTCGAGGCCAAGAGGCAGGTCGACTCCATCGTCCAGCTCCGCTACCAGACCAGCAGCAGCGGAGGACTGCCCGCGCTGATGTTCTCCGGCGACATGGGCGCCGCCGCGGTGATGGAACAGCTCACCGCCCAGCAGAGCGCCTACCTGGAGGGCTTCGCCGGCAGCCTCGAACGCAGGAAGAAGGCGTCGGAGACGGCATCCAGGCTCACCGACGAGATCCGCGAGGAGGCCAAGGAGGTGGAGGGCCGGCGCGAGGAGGCCGAGGACGTGATCCGCGACGTCAAGGACAAGCTCGACCGGCTCGCCCCCACCGGTTCCGGCCGCCGCTCCGACGGCAGCTGGGCCCCGCAGCTCCCCACCGGTGCCGACAACATCACCGACCGCACCCGGATCATGCGCGACGCCGTCATGCGGCGCTTCAGCCTCCCGTACTCCGTCGGCTGCTACCGGTCCGCCAACGACGGCGGCGAGCACCCCCTGGGCCGCGCCTGCGACTTCATGATGAGCACCGGCGGCACGATGCCCTCGGCCGCCAACCTCGCGCTGGGCGACGAGATCGCCGCCTGGGCCCTCAAGAACAGGACCAGACTCGGCGTGAAGTACGTGATCTGGCGCCAGCGCATCAACCACGGCTCCGGCTGGCGCTTCATGTCGAACCGCGGCGGCATCACGGCCAACCACTTCGACCACCCGCACATCTCGATGTACTAGCGCTGCGGCGGGCTGACCTGCGGCTTCTCGGCCATCTGCCCCTCTCAGGGCACATCCAGGGCACATCCCGGGTCTGCGGCACTCCCCCAGGCGCCGTCGATCGCCTTGCGCATGCGGTCCTCGCTGGACGGCATGAGGTGGGTGTAGGTCCGCAGGGTGAAGCCGGGGTCCGCGTGCCCGAGGAACTCGGCGACGGCCTTGATGGACACCCCGTCCTCCAGCAGCACCGAGGCGAAGTGGTGGCGGAGCATGTGGAAGCCGTTCTCTCTCGTGGCAGGAATGCCGACCTTGGCGAGGACCGTCTTCCAGGCGAACTTGTTGAAGTCGTTACGGGCGATCACGGTTTTCTGCCGCGTGGTGAAGAGCAGCCGCGCCGTGTGCGGTGAGCCGTCCAGCGTGCGCCAGGGCAGCGTCAGCTCCGGCGGGTCGACGGCTTCGATGTGGGCGGCGAGTCGCAGTGCCACGCTCTCCGGGAGCGGGATGTCGCGTAGCTTGCCACCCTTCGGCGGAGCGAAGACACGCTCTTGCTTGCCGCCGAGCAACTTGACCTGTCGGCGTACATGGACGATGCCACGTAGGAAGTCGACGTCGTCGACGGCCAAGCCGAACGCCTCCCCCTGGCGGAGACCGAGGCCGGCGGCGGTCAGCACCATGACCTCATAGTGCTGAGCGATTCCGTCCGCCACCGCTCGCACCTGCTCGACCGTCCACGGAGTGATCTTCTTGGCCTCTCCCCTGGGCGCCTTCACCGACCCCGCGTGACAGGGGTTCTTGGGAATGAGTTCGTCATCTACGGCGGCGTTGAGAACGGTCGAGAGGTGGAAGAAGACGGCCCGCGCGTAGTTCGGCGAGAGTTTGACCTGAAGGCCACGGCTGAAAGCCTGCAGAAGGCTGGGGCGCAGGGAACGCAGCTCCCGCTCACCGATGGCCGGATAGACGTGCAGGCGAAGCCGGAGCTCGACGAGCTGGTAGGTGGAGCGGTCGAAGGTCTGCGCGGCGAGCCATTGCTCGCCGTACTCCCTGACAGTGATCTTTCCGGCATTGGGATCGATGTAGGTCCCGCGGTTCAGGTCACTCGTGACCTGTGCGTCGAACGCCTCCGCGCAGGTGTTGGGGTCATTGCCGGCCTTCTTGGCGAAGTTCCTCTTGCGCTGGCTTCCGGACTCGTCGCGCCAGCGCACCTGCCATCGGTCGCCGATGCCGTACTCGGAGCTGCGGACCTTCTTCGTGGTGCCGTTAGGCTGCTTCACCATCTTGTGCCAGCGGTCGTAGACGGTCACGGCTGCCTCCGCACCCAGGCCACGACGTCTTCCGGAAGGTAGCGGACGTGACGGCCGACCTTGTGACCCTCCGGACCGGTACCGCGGTGACGCCACTGGTAGAGGGTCGCCACCGGTACTCCCAGGTAGCCGGCGACCTCGTCCACCGTCCAGAGAGGATCAAGCGTCTTCATCGCTGCCCTCCGGGATCGGCCAGAGGGACGCCGGTCAGTACGGCGGCAAGGAGGGCGTCACCCAGTGAGTGGCCCTTTCCGGCGTACTCCCATTCGGCGATGACGAGGACGGTGTCCTCGTCGAAGAGGGGCAGCCGGCCGGTGGTGATGTCCTCGTCGCGGGCGTAGGTGGTGCGGTCGGCGCGGATGTCGCCGAGGGTGGTGGAGTAGTGGCGGGAGCGGGTGGAGAAGTGGCCGCGGAAGCCGAGCATGTGGGCCCATTGGGTCAGCCGGAGGTCGGCCAGTTCGTTGAGGGTGCCGAGGCGCTGGCACTCGGCGATGAGGCGGCGGGGGTGTTCGCGGAGGTTGAAGGCGGTCAGCTCGTCGAGGGGGTTGATGCGTCGGTCGAGGGTGCCGACGCATTCGGCGGCTTTGGTGGCGTACTTGGCGATGTAGCCCGCTACAGCCTGGTCGGTGAGGTCGCCGTCCAGGGTGATCGGGCGGGTGTCGATCTGTTCACCCCAGTGCAGTACGCGGGCGGGTGCGTCGGGGACGGCTGGAGCGGTGACGGAGACGGCGGTGGCGGCATGTCGTACGGCGTCGGTCAGGGTGTCGGTGGTGGCCCAGGCCGGAGGTGGGGAGGTGGGTCCGTCGGGGCCGTCGAGGCGGATGACGGCGTGGAAGTGGACGACGCCGCGTCGCTGGTACTCGGCGACCTTGGCGAAGGAGACGGTGGCCTGCTCGCGTAGTTCCCGCAGGGTCAGGCCAGCGGTTTTGGCGACGCGGCGGCGCAGGGCGTCGGTGAAGTATCGCCACAGTTGCGGGGCCAGGGCGTTGAACAGCACCGAGCCTTCGTAGTCGTAGCAGTCGGGGCAGAGCGGTTCACCGAGGCAGGTCTCGTCGGCGCGGTGCCGGGCCGTGCAGGACATGACCCGGCCGTGCGGGCAGGTGGGGGCGTCGCGGCGGGCGTGACAGGGCAGCGTTTTGCCGTTCTTCTCCCGGCGGGTGTGCACGGCGCCGAAGGAGGGGGCGGTGAGGGTGAGGAACAGGCACGGGTGTGCGGTGACCGTTTCGGGGACGCCTTTGCCGCCGGTCAGGCCAGCGCGGATGAGTTGGTAGGTGTCGGCGCGGTAGGTCTCGGCGCAGGCCGGGCAGCGGGAGGCGCGGCGGGTCTTGCAGGGGACGCGAAGGATGCCGTCGGGTTCGGTGCGGGTGCTGTAGTGGTGGAGCAGTTCGCCGGTGGCCCGGTCGATGTGGTCGACGCGGCCTCGCAGGTGGATCGGCTGGCGGCAGCCGTTCGTTGCGCGGACCTGGGCGGCCCAGCGGGTGTAGTGCGGGTCGTGCAGTCGGGTGATCATGCCCCTGATCGCGTGCGGACTGGCCGTGGATGCGGGCAAGATGAAGACCTCCTTTCACTCGTTGGGGTGCGAAGGGGATGGCCCCCGATCTGGCAGGCGTCTTGGCGGATGTACGGACAGGCCGGGGGCGCCGACGACTCTCAGCAGAAGCCGAGACCGTCGCAGTAGGAGCAGGTGTCGCCGTAGGAGTCGAGGCCACCCCCGCCGCACAGGCAGCGCCAGCGGTGCGGCGTGGTCGGCGAGAGCGGTTCCCGCTCGTAGATGGGCAGGGCGATTGCTTCTTGGCCGGCATCAGACGACATCGGCGACTTCCAGGCAGGCAGCCAGGTCCCGCAGCCCCTTGATCACGGCGGGTCGACGCTCGGGGTCGGTCATCGTGGTTCTCCTTGTCTCTGGGCGGGTTCGGTGACGATTTGCAGGCTGCGGAGCAGGTCGACGGCGAGTTGGTCGGAGACGCCCAGTCGGGCGCGAAGCGTGTCGGCGGTGATGGGCCGGCCGTGCTGGGCGTGGTGTTCGGTGGCCACGCGGCGGGCGAAGGTGACCAGAGCCGGGGACGGCCCGGTTGAGTCGTCGGGGGCGGCATCGGCGGCGGGGGTGAGTTCGGGGATCGGCGGCGTGGTGGTCGGTGTGGTGGAGGCGGTGACCGTCACCGCGGGCGAGGGGGCGGGGCGGGAGACGGCCGCGCGGCGTTCCAGCATCGAGACCGCGATGAGGAACGCTCCGGCGGGTGTGGCGGCGACCAGCCAGCCCCATACCGATGCTTCGGCTTGGTGCAGGTTGGCCGCCAGGGACAGCAGGACGCCGCCGGCCAGGACGAGCGCCGGCCAGGAGACCGGCCCGGAGCGCTGGCGTCCGGTCTTGGCGTCGCGCTGGCGTTCGCGGGCGGCCATGACGCAGGTGAGGTCGACGCAGACGGCTACGGCCCAGGCCATCCAGCCTTCTTGTCCGTGCTGGGTGGCGGTGTCGTGGATGTGGGTGAACGATCCGGCACCCGCGATGGCGGCCAGGATGAGGACCGGCCCGGAGTCGAGCAGGTAGCGGGCGAGGTGTCGCATCGTTTCCCCCTTTCTGATCGGCTCGGTCGGTTCAGGCGTCGAGGAGTTCGGTCAGGTCGATCTCGCTCGTGGCCGCGTCGTGGATGCCGGAGGTGATGTCGGCCCAGGCCGGGGTGAGGTCTGAGTACATGCGGGCGGCGTGTTCGGCGGCCTGTTCGGAGACGTAGAAGGAGCGGGCGCGGTACCACTGGCCGTCCTGTCCGGCGACGATGGCCACCCCGGGGGTTTCGGCGGGGATCGCGCGGGCGGAGACCAGGGCGGCGGGGTCGAGGTCGCCGAGGGTCATGGTCGCGGTTTCGGGGTCGTTGACCCGGTGGCAGATGCGGCCCGAGCACTGCGCCCGTAGGGCGGTGACGCCGGGTCCGAGGTCGGAGCCGATGCGCTGACCGCAGCAGAACAGGTAGATCCCGAAGGCCCGCCCGAGCTGGGCTACGCGGAGCAGCGCGGTTGAGGTCTTGGCGATCTCGTCCTTCTCGCTTTTGTCGGCCATCAGATACAGCTCGGCCAGCTCGTCGACCAGGACAACGATGGGGATCGGCCGTACGCCGGGTGGAAGTTGCCAGATGTTACGGGCGCCTGCCGTACGGCACAGGCCCATCCGGTCGATCATCAGTCCCACCAGGTCGTCGAGCAGGCCGACCGACTCGGCGCGGGAGGTGGCCAGTGCCGACAGGCGTGAGGTGTAGGGGGTGAACTCCACGCCACCTTTGAGGTCGAAGCCGACCAGCGCCACCGGCTGCGGGGCCAGGCCGACGATCAAGGCGTTGGCGAGGTTGGATTTCCCGGACTGGGTCGCTCCGGCGTTGAGCCAGTGCGGCACGGTGCGGAAGTCGATCTCCCAGGGCTTGCCGGTCTCCAGTCGTCCCACGGTGACCTTGAGTAGCTCGGAGGAGGGTGGCAGGTCGGCGACCCGGACGAGAGGGTCGCGCATGGTCGTGGCCAGGACGACCCGTCCGGGGCGGGGTGAGGAGACGCGGACGGCATGCACTCGCCAGGAGTGGGCCAGTCGCTCGGCGGCCTTGGTGTAGTCCTCGGGGATCTGGCCTTCCAGCAGGTGGAGGGTGACGCGCCAGCCGTGCCGGGTGGGCAGGGGCAGCCACATCCAGGGTTTGGTGTCGACGGCGATGCGCTGGAAGCGGCGGCGGACCTTGACCAGGCCGGTGGAGGCGACCGCGCCGGGGGTGAGGGTGAACCACCAGCGCTGGCGCTTCTTGGTCAGGCCGCAGCCGAGGGCGACCTTGCGCCAGGTGGCGCGGACGGAAAGAGCCATGAGCGGGTAGCCGGCCACCAGCCAGAAGGAGCGGTAGTGCCAGCGCCACCAGGCCCACAGTCCGGCCACCACGACGGCCAAGACAACGCCGACGTCGAGAAGCGTCAGCAGCAGGTCATCGCGCAAGAGTGCTCACCTCCATGGGGAGGATCGAGGCGGCGCGGTAGCTGATGCCCCAGCGGACTTCGCCGTTGCGGGTCTGCTCCCAGACGAAGCCGACCAGGTCGACGGGGTTGACGGGCATGCCGAGGGCGACGGGCGGTTCGCCGGAGGTGTTGACGCGGATCAGCTCGATGCGGCCGGTCGCGTCGATGGCCGACATGGCGACCTCGTAGACGGGGTTGCCGCTCTTGTCGGTCTTGATCTCGCCGGTGTCCTTGTTGACCAGGCGGGGGCGGGGTGCAGCGACGCAGACGAACTGCAGTTTGGCGGTGTCGACGGGGATGGGGATGTTGCGCATGGTGTGTGACCTCCTATTCGACGTAGCCAACATAGTTAACCTAGTTGGCTCGGTTGTCAACGTTCTCATGGTTGGCTTGGTTGCGCGTCTGTGCTGAACTAGGAGCAAGCAGACGGCGGAAGAGGGATGGATGGTCAAGAACACCGGGCGGCCCGGCTACCTGCAGATCGCCGACGATCTGCGCGAGCAGATCCGTACCGGCGTCCTGGCCCCCGGAGCCCCGCTGCCGTCCACCACCCAGCTCGCCGAGCGCTACGAAGCCTCGTTGAGCGTGGTGAAACTCGCCGTCGGCGTCCTGCGCAACGAGGGCCTGGTGATCGGCCAGCAGGGCAAAGGCGTCTTTGTCCGGGAGGGCGCCGCGCCGGTGCCGGCCTCGTCGGATGAGCTGACCGAGATCCGTGCCACCCTGCACGACCTGTCGGAACGGCTCGCCCGGGTCGAGTCGGCGCTTAAGGACCGCCCGTAGGTGTCTTGCGCGGTCACCTGCGGATTCACGGTCATCCGCGAACGTGGCAGCCGGTCACCCGCCGCGCCAGGACCGCCGAACGGGTCGGCGCGGCCGTGCGCAGGCTCATGCACCGGTCCTCCTGGCGCATCCCGATCAGAACGAGCGTGTAACCGACAACCACGACGGCCGTGAGCACCAGGGCGACGATGAGGGGGATCGAGCTCACGTCCAGATCACCCCCGCCTCCACGGTGCCGCGCGGGTAGCCGGCCGGGCGCCGGACCTCGCCGCGCCGCCTGTTCGCCTTACGTCGCTTGGCCTGCCGCCGCAGCCAGCGTGCCGAGGCGTGGCACTTCCGGCAGAGCGTCTGCCCCTCCTCCACGGCCGCGCCGCAGGCGCAGACCGGTCCCTCCTCCAGCGAGGCCATCAGGTCGATCATGTTCGCGTCTCCCTTCGTCGAGTCGGTGTCGTGCGGTGTGACACCGAGAATCCGCCCGAAGGGTGGGACGAGATCACTACAGGACGGGACATGTTCGGGACGTCCGGCATACGATGTCCAGGTCCCCGGACGTCCCTGACGGGCAGGTGAGATGGCGAACGAGCGGCTGCGCGCGGCGCTGTTGGCGAAGGGTATGAGCGTCGCCGTACTGGCCGAGGCCATCGCGGTTGACCCCAAGACCGTCGAGCGGTGGATCACCAAGGGACGCGAGCCGTACCGGAAACACCGATTCGCCGTGGCGTCGCTGCTGGGTACGGACGAGACCTACCTGTGGCCGCAGGCCCTCAGCCAAGAGCAGGTCGTGGCCGCGTCCGAGAGTGAGATCATCAATGTGTACCCGCACCGGTGGACGATGCCCCGGGGTGCGTGGGAGGGCCTGTTCCGCGGTGCGTCAGAAAAGATCGACATCCTGGTGTACGTCGGGATGTTCCTTGCCGAGGACGCCGGGCTGATCCGGCTTCTCGCCGAGAGGGGCAGGTCCGGGGCTCGACTTCGCGTCCTGCTCGGTGACCCGGAATCCGAGGAAGTGATCCGGCGTAGCGCCGATGAGGGTATCGGCAAGGACGCGATCTCAGCGAAGATCCGGAGCGTGCTCTCCCTGTACGCGCCGTTGCGCGAGGTGGCCGAGTTCCGGATGCACGGCACGACGCTCTACAACTCGATCTTCCGGGCGGACGACCAGGTTCTCGTGAACACGCATGTGTACGGCGAGGTGGCCTCCAATGCCCCCGTGCTGCACCTGCGCCGGGTGGCCGGCGGGGACATGGTGACCACGTACCTGGACAGTTTCGACAAGATATGGACCGAAGCCCGCCCGGTAGAGTGGTGATCATGTCTCGGCGGATCGACTACCACGATGACCCCGGCGCTCCCACGCCCAACAGCATGGTTCCGTCCGTGAACGCGGTGGTCACCAACGACGCCGGCGACATCTTGATGATCCACCGCACCGACAACGACAACTGGGCACTCCCCGGGGGTGCGATCGATCTGGGCGAGTCGGTCCCGCAGGCCGCGGTACGCGAGACGGCGGAGGAGACCGGGATCACGTGCGAGATCACCGGAATGGTCGGGATCTACACCGACCCCCGGCACGTGATCCTCTACACGTCCAACGGCGAGGCCCGGCAGGAGTTCTCCATCGTGCTCACCGCACGTGTCATCGGGGGATCGCCGACGACGAGCAGCGAGTCACGCGAAGTGCGATGGGTCCCGCGCGAGGACGTCCTGTCCCTCCCGATGGACCGGGCGATGCGGATGCGGATCGAGCACTATCTGAAGGGCGCCGACCTACCGCACATCGGCTAGCGCCGCCTCAACGGAGGCGACCGCGGCCAACAGCAACGATTCGTTGATGCCGATGACACGGGTCACCAGATCGCCGGGACCGTAGCGGGCACAGATCTCCGCCAGGCGCTCATGCACGGTGAACCGCTCGCCGTTCGGGCCGGTGGTGATGTCGCAGTAGATGAGCGCTTCGGCCAGCTCGGGCCGTCCCTCACGGAACTCGGCAGTCAACAGGTCGATCAGACCGCGCTCCCGAGCCTCGTTGATGGCACCCGAGTGGTAGGCCACCAGACCGCACAACGTGTCGTCGACCCGCTGAACGTCTCGCAGGTATCGGGCACCGTCGAGCGGATGAAAGCCAGTGTCGACGAGATCAGGTGCGTAACCGATGTCATGCAGCCAGGCCGCAGTGATCAGCAGATCAGCATGTTCCCCGAGGATCGGCGTCAGCGAGACGGCGCGCGCGGCCACCCCTTGCGTGTGCGCCCAGCGGCGTGGCAACGGCTCCCGGAGAAAATGTTCGGCCAGCTCACGAGCCCATTCGGCGTGTTCCATGCGGTTCACGATAAATGCCGACCCCCGCAGGACGACCAGAGCGAGAGCGAGACGTCTCAAGACGTCTCAGAGTTGGGTCGATCGGACGAAGCGGCCCTTACCGTGTTGGGCGACGATCAGCCCTTCGCGTTCCAGTTCGGCCAGGGCATGACGAACGGTGTTGCGCGACGCCCGATGCCGACGGCGCAGTGCATGCTCACTGGGCAGGGGGGCGCCGGCGGGAAACGCCCCTGCGCGGATCTGTTCGCGCAAGGCGCGAGCGATCACCTGATAGCGATAGGTCGCCTGCAGATCTGGGGCGTCCCCTCTCACGACACGTCCTTTGCCGGGCAGGGTGACGATCAAGCCTTCGTCCTCCAGGACCGCCAGTCCGCGGCGGGCCGTGGATCGGGCGATGCGGAACTGACCGACGAGGGCCATCTCTGAGGGCAGGACGCTGCCCGGCGGGTATGCGCCCGTGGTGATCTGATCGCGGAGCCAATCGGCGAGCAGGTGGTAGACCCGCCCGCCGGTCAGCCATCTGTTTTCGCTGTGGGACATCGTCGCCGAGCTCAAGAACGATAAGCGTTGACGATCTGACCCAGATCCAGGCCGAGCTCTCCCTGCTCGCCGTCGCGCCAGCCGGCCTGGGCCGCCTCAGCGATCCGATCGGCGGCGGGGAACAGCTTTAGGCACGAGACCCGCTCGTCGTGCTGATCGCCCCAGTAGAACCACAGGAACGGCAGATGGACGTAGACACGGCGAGGGCGGAATGTGCTGTCGGTGACGTCCAGACACGGTCGATCCTTGCTGTCGGTGATCAGGACCGCGATGATCTCCCGGTTGATCAACTCGTTGCGGAGTGCGGTGAGCAACTCGACCTGATAGGCGTACTGGTTCTCTTTCACGGTGCTCATGGATGAAGGACTCCCATCGGACGGTGAGGGCGGAGCCCTGGGTGGGCGGGGCTCCATGCCGACGAGCTTCGCTGTCCGGTAGGGACTCGGGCACCGCAAGTTAGGGACGTCTAGGGACGTCTTATGTTAGCGTCGCAAGCACCGGCCCTCCTGCTGCGGAAGGTGCGTCCCCGATGAACGAAAACCTCCGGCACGCCTTGATCCGGGCGCGACTGCAGCCCGTCGACATCGCCGCCCGCCTGGCGGTCGACCCCAAAACCGTCGCCCGCTGGATCAGCGGCCGCATCCCCCACCCTCGCCACCGCTTCGCGGTCGCCGACCTCCTCGAAACCCACGAGAACGACCTATGGCCTGACGTCTCCTACGGCCGACGCCACATCACCGGCGAGATCAAAGCCGTCTATCCCCACCGCTGGTCCGTACCCGCCGAGGTCTGGCGATCGTTCTTCCAGGCCGCGGAGAAGGAGATCGGCATCCTCGTCTACAGCGGACTGTTCCTCGCCGAGGACGCCGGCCTTCTCCGCATCCTCACCGAGCGAGCACGGACAGGGGCACGGGTCCGCATCCTGCTGGGCGACCCCGACAGCCCCCAGGTCGCCGCCCGAGGCGCAGAGGAAGGCACCGGCAGCGACGTCATGGCCGCACGCATCCACAACGCCTTCGCCCTCTACCGCCCCCTCCAGGACATCGAGGGCATCGAGATCCGCCGGCATCGCACCGTGCTCTACAACTCGATCTACCGCGCCGACGACAGCCTGTTGGTCAACCTGCACGTGTACGGCACCCGAGCTTCCGAAGCACCCGTCATCTACCTGACCCGCACCGAGGCCGACAACGCCGCCCTGACCTACCTCGACAGCTTCGAACGCGTCTGGACCAGTACCGAAACCGCAGGTCAGACGGTCTAATGATCTTTCACCTTCAAGATCGAACGTAACTTATCTGTTCGCTTTCAAGGGCGTGCCGCCTGCGGCGACCCGCCGCGCGTGGGCGGTCGCTGGCCGCGCTGCGGCTCTTCGGCCGGTCGCAGCCAGCGCCGCCCACGCACTGATGTCCATGGAGCAGAGACCCATGACCGGAAGGAAGACTTCTGGCTGTTTGAATGAGATGTCCGTAAGGGCTGCCGCGGGGCTTCCGAGCCTACGGGCCTGGCGGCCCTACGGTTCGGGTCCCCTTGCCATCGGATATTCCGTGTGACGGTGGAGAGCTGCTAAAGGTGGAATGGCTCAAGTCAGTGAGCCTTTTTCATCCCCTGACGGCGGACTGCTGGACACAGCGTGATCGCAAGACCCCTGTTTGCCTGACGGCATAGAGAAACCCCTGGTAGACG
>NZ_JBFAAE010000081.1:0-33715 GCF_040639575.1 Streptosporangium sp. NPDC023825
AACATGATCTTCCGGTCGCTGATGACCTCCCACAACCCGAACCTGGCGATCTACAACGCCGATGCCGCCAATTCGCTGCCCGCGATTCTCGCCGAAGCGTTGATCTACACCAGGCCCGGCATCCTGGAGTTGCTGCCCGCGCTGCCCGACCAGTTCTCCAAGGGCACGATCACCGGCGTGCGCGGCCGCAACCGCATCCGGATCGCGTCGCTCACCTGGGACCTCGGCGCCCGGACCGTCACCGCCACCGTCACCTCCGACATCACCCAGACCGTGACGCTCATCTGCCGGCGCGGGATCGTTTCGGTCACCACCGGCGCGGGCGTCGCCACCTCGCCGTTGGGCAGCCACGCCCGCCAGGTGTCACTCACCGCGGGTACGACAACCCAGATCACCGTCGGCCTGGGCACCGGCGGCCCGCCCACCGGCGTCGTCCGCCTGGTCAACCGCAACAGCGGCAAGGTGCTGGACGTCTCCGGCGGCTCCACCGCCGACGGCGCCGCCATCGTCCAGTGGCCCTGGAACGGCGCAAGCAACCAGCAGTGGCGGATGTCGCAGAACTCCGACGGCTCGTTCCGGCTGTCCGGTGCCGGCAGCGGCAAGGTCCTCAGCAGCCCGAACGCCAACCAGGGCGCCGCCCTCGTCCAGACGACCGACAACAACGGCGCGAACCAGCGGTGGAAACTCACCCCTGCGGCCACAAGCGGCTACTACCGGCTGATCAACGTCGGCAACGAATTGTGCGCGGACGTCGAAGCGGGCTCCACAGCCGACGGCGCCCGAGTCATCCAATGGGCCGACAAGGGTGGCGCCAACCAGGAGTGGCAGATCGTCGCTGTATGACACGGGGGATCCAGCCGCGTTCCGTCGCACTGCCCCGCCAGTGCCGCGTTGGGCAACGTTTGCCTAGCGAGGTCTGTGTGATACCTTCGGCAGCGCCGTGCAGCAGTACGACTGGAGGAGGTGAGACCGATCAACGCTTTGATGACAGATCGGGGCTCCCTCCTGCGCATGGTCTAGGGAGCGCCCGCACAAGGCACCCCCGAAAGGCTTTGAAACGCTATGCGCTTCAGCTTGACCTCTCAGACGTCGACCGACGGCGTCACCGAACAGTCCTTCACCCTCGGCGAGATCACCGGTGTGCTGTTCACGCCGCAAGGCGCCACCGGCCCCCGCCCGCTGATCCTGATGGGACACGGCGGCGGCCAGCACAAGAAGGCTCCCGGCGTCCTGACCGGCGCGCACCGGTTCGCCGCCGAAGGGTGTTTCGCCGTCGCCGCGATCGATGCCCCTAGCCACGGCGACCGGCCGAAAGATGAACAGTTCATCCAGTTCGCGGGTGACATGCGGGCCCGCATGGCCGCCGGTGAGGATCCGACCGAGCTGGTCGCGGCCATGCACGACCTGCTGGCCGGGCGGGCCGTCACCGACTGGCAGGCCGTTCTGACCGCGGTCCAGGAGCTCGACCACGTGGGCGCCGGCCCGGTCGGCTATTGGGGTGTGTCGATGGGCTGTGGGCTCGGTGTGCCGCTGCTCGCCGCCGACTCCCGGATCCGCGCCGCGGTGCTGGGCCTGCTCGGCGTGCACGGGCTGGCCGCACCCGCCGCCCGGGTCACCGTGCCGGTGCAGTTCCTGCTCCAATGGGACGATACGCGGGTGCCCAGGGACCAGGCCTTGGCGCTGTTCAACGCCCTGGGTTCCACCGACAAGACGCTGCACGCCAACCCCGGCGACCACGGGGGAATCCCCACGTTCGAGACCGATAATGCGCTGCAGTTCTTCGCCCGGCACCTTGGATAAGGCCGCTGCCTTATAGCTGGCGACGCGCTGGCCGGGGTCCGTTCCCGGCCAGCGCGTTCGAACCAGACTGTTCGACATGGCCGAGCGGGGGGACTGTAGAAAAAACGGCTCTGTCTCGTATTCGGCTCTGGCTCACTTTCGGTGGTGACCGAGCGTGGTCACAGGCGACAAGGGCGCGCTGGGGACGAATCAGCCGGCCAAAAGGGGTCGTGACGCGGTCCGGCGCGCAAGGGCGCGGGCAATCGCACGATCTTTCGGGCGTCTGATGAGGAACTCGCCCAGCTCCGCGACGTCAGCTTGATGCGCACGTTCCGTTACCACCGAAAGTGAGCCAGAGCCGTTTGATTGACAGACCCTCACCTTGATCATTTACGTGAGGAAAGTGCCTTGAACTGGGAGGATTGGACTTGCTGAGGGTCCTGTCCGCACCAGTTCGAAAGGCATTTTTCGAGTGCAGCTCATCGGTCGTCTTTTTTCTCTGCCTACTGTTCGTAATAATTGTGACCCGGCCTCCCCGGTGACGCTGAAATCTTGCCCCAGTAGTAGACGTATAAGGTGGGCCGGTGGCCGCTCCGGTTTTAATGCCAGTACCACCGTAACTTGTGCTGCGAATCGTGCTTGAGGAATGTCGCGGTAGTTTGGGTCCGGCGCGTTCAAAGGTTTGAACGAACGAAGCGGGAGTCAGTTGCCCGGGGGTTGTTCGATCACTGTGTGGGGTGGGGTCTGCCGCGTGGTGGAGTAGTCGACGTCGTCTTCGTCGATGACCTAGTCGGCGGGTGGGGCGGTGACCGTGACCTTGGATCCCCAGTCGGTGTAGCGGGTGTCGCTCGCGTAGTCGTCGCTCAGGCCGGCGAACGCGTCGCGGGTCACCAGGCGGGTCACCAGGCCTTTGCCGTCCACCCAGAGCCGCCAGGTGATTCTCTCCTGCCTGTCCTTTTCCTTCGAGCTGAAGGAGGTCATCTCGCGGAAGGAGCGAGAAGCCGTGCGGAGCTCGGCCTGGGTGATCGTGCCCCTGTACTGGGTGCCGCCCTGTTCGGGCAGGCGGTGGGTCGAGACGCGCAGCAGGAGTGCCAAGGTGGCCGGCTCGAACACGTTGATGCCCTGGTCGCCGAAGACGGTGCCCCATTTCTGCAGGGGCCTGTCGACGCCGGCGCGTACACACGACTTGCCGGCGGGAAGGTAGGTGCTGGCCGGGGCGACGTCGCAGTGGTAATGCCTCCCATCAACATTGATCATGTGCTGCACGTAGACGGGGACGTCCTTACCAGCGGGCCGGCTGGAGGTGGCGCGCCGCACGACGTCCGCGGCGACGACGCCGGAGGGACCGAACTGCAGCGTGCCCTTGCGGCGTATGGTCGTTGCGTTTTTCTTCCAGTCAATACGGACGGTCTCGACGAGTCGCACGCCGCGCCCGGTACGGAACTGCTGTTTGAGCGCGTTCACCGGATCGACCGCAGCGAAGGGGACAGCGGCCGCCCGGGTGGGTGCGGTCGTGGAATGGGCGGGCAGGGCCACGACGGTGGTCGCGGCGGCGGCGAGTCCGGCAATGAAGCGCTTCACGTGAATGCTCCCGGAAATGCCCTCACTGCGTGTGAGAGGAATGAGGGCATTCTCGCAGAGCAAGATCGCGGAGGACGTCAATATTTGGGGAGATATGTCGTACTGATTGTGGATGTTCTGTGCAGAAGGCACCCATCCGCAGGTTCCTCACCCCCGTTGTCGGCGCGCTTGACGAGCAGCATCCGTCCGGCGTCATCGGTGATCAGCGGGCCCCACAGGTTCGGCCCGCCACTTCAGCGGCGCCTCCACGGGGGCGCGCCCTCTTGGCCGCTACCAGCCCCAGCACGGCCGCCGCCGCGCCGGGGCATCTCCCGGGACACGACCGCCGCGCACGCTCAGGCGCTCAGCACCTTGCGGAGCAGTTCGGCGAACTCGGCGGGGTGCGTGCTGAGGCCCGTGTGCCCGCCGGGGAAGTGGACGAGCTCCGTGCCGAACCGCTCGGCGAGGAGGGCGGCGGGACGGTAGGGCAGTTCACCGCGCGAGTCCGCCCCGCCCGCGAGCACGAGCCGGTCCGACAGGGCCGCCAGGCGATCCACGTCCGGGACATAGGCCATGAAGCTCGGCACGATACGCCCGAGGAAGTAGGGCAGGTTCGCCATCGTCCGCTCAGCTCGTGCCGCCGCCCCCGGTGGCGGCTCGATGGCCGCCTCGGCGGTGACGGGCTGCTCGGCACCCGGCCTACGCAGGCCCGCCGCGAACTCGGCCACCGCGGGCATCAGGCCGTCCCGGCGGAACGTGTCCTGGACGCGGGCGAGCAGCGCGCGGTGCTCGGCGGCGTCCGGCAGCACCTCTACCACCGGCGGCTCATGCGCCACCACGCGTTCGATCCGCTCGGGATGGGCGGTGAGCAGGTGCAGTGCGACGATCGCCCCCGAGCTGCAGCCGACCACGCGCGCGGGCGCGTCCGGAGACAGCAGTCGCAGCAGCCGGAACGCGTCGTCGGCATGCCGCGCGACCTGCTGAGGGGCCTGCGGGTCCTCCAGCGGGCTGCGGGACAGGCCGCGCGGGTCATAGGACGCGACCGTGTGGCCGGCGGCCAGGTCGCCGGCGATGCCGTCGTAGGAAGCCGCGTCGCCGGCGCCGCCGGGGATCAGCAGCAGGAGCGGGCCGCTTCCACGCACCTCGTAGTGCAGGGTGGCGCCGTCCACGCGCAGGCGGCCGGTGGTCGGGTCGGTCATGAGGGGTCTCCTTCACGGGGTGCGGGCCAGTGCTCCAGGAGGGAGTGCAGGGCGTCGAGGCAGCGGGCCCAGGAATCCTCGGCCGGGCGCGCGTGCGCGAACCCGCCGGCGGCCTCGAGACTGACGAAGCCGTGGAGCGTGCTGCGCACGAGCCGGACCGCGTCGGTCAGGTCGGGCTCGGCCAGTGCGTAGGCGCGCAGCATGCTGTAGGTCAGCTCGACCGCGCGCCGCGGGCCGGGCGCCCGGGCCGCGAGCTCGGGATCGATCTGCGTCGGGATCTGTGTCGCGGTGTACCGGCCGGGGTGGTCGTGGGCGTAGGCCCGCCAGACGTTCGCGAACGCCATCAGCGCGTCCTTCCCCGCCTGCCCGGCGGTGGCTTCGGCGATGCGGATGGTCTTCTCGTCCGCCGCCAGCAGCGCGATCCGCCCGCGCAGGTCCTCCAGGCCGCGCACGTGCACGTACAGGCTCGCGTCCTTCACCCCGAGCCGCCGCGCCACCGCCGACATGGTCACGTGGTCGAGCCCGACCTCGTCCGCCAGCTCGGCGCCCGCGAGCGTCACCCGGTCCGGCGTCAACCCGGCCCGTGCCATGTGCGCCCCACCTTCATCCTAGGATTATTAGGAAAAAACTAGTGGTCCTAGGATGAACCTTGTGCTCCGAGGATGTCAAAGCGGAGTAGGAGATCTTCGTCGCCTCGGCTTTCTGGGCGGGGGTTTCCGGACCCGTCGGCGCCTCGTCGGGAGGTGACGTATCCGTGAAGCCGTGCCGAGGCATAGGTGCCGGAGCTGTGTTGTGGAGAGGGCCGGGCGGCTACACCCCGAACCTCTGAGGCCGCCAAGAGGGACGGAAGCGCCGTGGTGGCCAGGGCCTCAGCGGAGCCGGCCATGAGAACAGCCGCTTTCCGTCGCGGCCGGGACGGGGAGCCGTCGAGCTCTGCCGCACCACCGGCGACTTGCTGAAATCCGACGCGCTCTCCCCGAAGGCATCGCTGCCGCTCCTTGCCGCGATCGCCGAGGAATCCCCCTCATGAACAAGCGCGCACTTGACCTCGACCGGGTCGAAACCCAGCTCCGCGACGCCCGCTGGCACATCAGCAGCCTCAGCGGCGGCACCAACTGCGTCCAGGTCGCCTTTTTGGACCGGGGTATCGTCGCCCTGCGCGACTCCAAGAACCCGCACAAGGCGCCGCACCTGTTCACCGACGCCGAGTACGACGCCTTCACCGGCGGTATCGAACGCGGCGAACTCCGACGCCCCTGAGTTCGCAAGACCACCGGGATGAGAGTTTCACGATAAGCAGCCAGCGGCCCGGCAGGGGGTAGACAGGGCGTCCATGAGAAAGGTGTGGCTGGTGATCACGATGTTCGGGTTCGTTCTCATGGCCGGCGCGTTGGTCTCCTTGCAGATGACTCCGCCCGGGGTGGACCGGCTGCTCAGATCGTCACTGCTTCTGGCGGGATTCGTGCTCACAACCGTCGGATCGATCGCCCGCTGGCTCATCGCTTATGACAAGGACGGTTGAGAGCCCTGATGACCCGTGCGGCGACAGGCGCCCGCGCGGCATCAAGGGCGGCGAGTTCGACATCTGAGATCCGCCGATCCTGTCCGGTGGTCGCCTGAGGTGAGAGCCCCCGTCGCGGTGGGGGCTCTCACCCGTTTGCGGGTGCTCGCCACGAGCATCACCGTTCGGCCGCTTCGGGCTCAGACGTTCGCCATGGTGTCCCCTGCTCCGATGAGGTCCTGCCGGTCGGCGTTCTTTCCCAGGTAGGCGCGCAGGTGCCGGGCGGTGAGGGAGTCGCCTCGGGCGACGAGGTCGGCGGGGGTGCCGGTGAAGACGATCCGGCCGCCGTCGTGCCCGGCTCCGGGGCCGAGGTCGATGATCCAGTCGGCGTGGGCCATCACGGCCTGGTGGTGCTCGATGACGACGACCGTGTTGCCGTCGTCGACGATCCGGTCCAGCAGGGCCAAGAGCTGGTCCACGTCGGCGAGGTGCAGGCCGGTGGTCGGCTCGTCCAGCACGTAGGTCGTGGCCTTCTCCGCCATCCGGATGGCCAGCTTGAGCCGCTGCCGCTCGCCGCCGGACAGGGTGGTGAGCGGCTGGCCCAGGCCGAGGTAGCCCAGGCCCACGTCGGCGAGCCGGTCGAGGACGGCGCGCGCCGCGCCGAAGCTCGCGCCCGAACCCGTACCGGCGCCGGAACCGGGAGCGAAGAAGTCGCGGGCCTCGGTCACCGACATGCCCAGCACCTCGCTGATGTCCTTGCCGCGCAGCTTGTGGGTGAGCACCTCGGGCGTGAACCGCCTGCCCTCGCACTGCTCGCACACCGACGCCACCCCGGCCATCATGGCGAGGTCGGTGTAGACCAGGCCGATGCCCTTGCAGTTGGGGCAGGCGCCCTCGGAGTTCGCGCTGAACAGGGCCGGCCTGACCCCGTTGGCCTTGGCGAAGGCGGTGCGGATCGGGTCGAGCAGCCCGGTGTAGGTGGCCGGGTTGCTGCGGCGGGACCCGCGGATCGCGGTCTGGTCGACCACGGCGACGCCCTCCCTGCGGGGGAGCGAGCCGTGGATCAGCGAGCTCTTGCCGGATCCGGCGACGCCGGTGACGACGGTGAGCACGCCCAGCGGGATGTCGACGCTCACGTCCTTGAGATTGTGCAGGGTGGCGCCCTTGATCGACAGCTGCCCGAGAGGCTGCCGCACCTTCTCGCGCAGGCGGGCACGATGGTCCAGGTGGCGGCCCGTCAGGGAGTCCGAGCGCCGGAGCCCGGCCACGTCACCGGTGTAGCACACCCGCCCGCCGGACGAGCCCGCCCCCGGGCCCAGGTCGACCACGTGGTCGGCGATCTCGATCGTCTCCGGTTTGTGCTCGACGACCAGGACCGTGTTGCCCTTGTCGCGCAGGAGCAGCAGCAGGTTGTTCATCCGCTCGATGTCGTGCGGGTGCAGCCCCACCGTGGGCTCGTCGAAGACATAGGTGACGTCGGTCAGGCTGGAGCCGAGGTGGCGGACCATCTTCACCCGCTGGGCCTCGCCCCCGGACAGGCTGGAGGACTCGCGGTCCAGGCTCAGGTAGCCCAGGCCGATCTCGACCAGCGACTCCAGCGTGTTGCGCAGGGTGGAGATCAGCGGCCCCACCGACGCGTCCTCGATGCCCCGGACGAACTCGGCCAGGTCGCTGATCTGCATGGCCGCGCAGTCGGCGATGTTGCGGCCGTCGATCTTCGAGGCCAGCGCGGCGGGGTTGAGCCTGCTGCCGCCGCACGCGCGGCAGCTCGTGAACGTCACGGCCCGGTCCACGAACGCCCGGATGTGGGGCTGCAGCGACTCCCGGTCCTTGGCGAGATAGAGCCGCCGTACCTTGACCAGGAGCCCCTCGTAGGTGGTGTTCATCGTGCCGATTTTGATCTTGGTGGCGGGCTTGTGGAGGAAGTCCTCCCACTGGGCCGGGGTGTAGTCCCTCAGCTTCATGTCGGGGTCGAAGAATCCGGCGTGGGCCAGGCCTTGCCAGTACCACGAGTCCACGGTGAAGTTGGGGACGGTGATCGCGCCCTCGTTGAGCGAGCGGTCGACGTCGACGAGCTGGGAGACGTCGACGTCCGACACCCGCCCGAGCCCCTCGCACTCCGGGCACATGCCCTCGGCGCTGTTGAAGCTGAAGGCGGTCGAGGTGCCGACGTGGGGGGTGCCGATCCGGCTGAAGACGATCCGCAGCATCGTCTGCGCGTCGGTCGCCGTGCCGACCGTGGAGCGGGAGTTGGCGCCCATGCGCTCCTGGTCGACGACGATCGCCGCGCTCAGGTTGCGCAGGGCGTCGACGTCGGGACGTCCCTGGCTCGGCATGAACGACTGGACGAAGGCCGTGTAGGTCTCGTTGATCAGGCGCTGTGACTCCGCCGCGATGGTGCCGAAGACGAGGGAGGACTTCCCCGAGCCGGAGACCCCGGTGAAGACGGTGAGCCGCCGCTTGGGAATGTCCAGCGAGATGTCGGCCAGGTTGTTCTCCCTGGCGCCGCGGACCTCGATCACGTCGTGGCTGTCCGCGGCGGCCCGGCCGTGCCGCGGGCCGCGATCGCCGGCCGGTATGGCGGATGGGAACACGAACCTTCTCACTTGATATCCTTATGCTGTAAAGAGTTGGCCCGGCCAAGTTAGTTTATGCCGTAAGGAGTTGCAAGTGGTCGTCTTCGCCGGACAGGGCGACGCGCGCCGTTCGATGGCGCTGCTGTGGCGCACCACGGGATCAAGTGACACACGTCCCGGGCCCAAACCGGCCCTGAGCGTGGACCTGATCGTGGACACGGCCATCGCCGTCGCCGACGCGGAGGGGATGGCCGCGCTCTCCATGCGCGCGGTGGGCGAGCGGCTCGGCCGCACGGCCATGGCCCTCTACACCTACGTCCCCAGCAAGAGCGAGCTGGTCGACCTGATGTACGACCGGGCCCTCGCCGAGCTGTCCACCCGCCACGACCTGGCTGACGGCTGGCGGGCGGCGGTGACCGCCTGGGCGCGGGAGACCTGGGAGTTCTACGTACGGCATCCGTGGGTGCTGCAGGTGTCGCAGGCGCGCCCCGTGCTGGGCCCCAACGAGTACGTCATGATCGAGGAGGCGCTGCGGATCCTCCGCGAGACCGGGCTGAAGGCCGGGACGCTGCGGTACGTCGTCGGGACGCTGTTCTACTTCGTGCGCGGGGCGGCGCAGACGGTCGCGGAGTCGAGGCAGGCCCCGGCGGCGACCGGGATGTCGGACGAGGAGTGGTGGTACGCCCGCTCGGCCCTGCTGACGGAGGTCGCGCCCGACTTCGCCGAGCGGTTCCCGACGACGGCCTGGCTCGCCGGCGAGGGCGCCTACGAGTCCAAGGACGAGACCCTCCCCTACATGGAACAGGAGGGGAGGGACACCTTCGCCGCCGGGCTCGCCATCCTCCTGGACGGGATCGAGGCGACGGTGAGCACGGCCGGAGTCTGAGGGCGCCGTCACGGGGGCGCCGTCACGAGGGTGCCGTCACGGGGGCGCCGCCGTCACGAGCTCGTAAGAAATCGCGGGGGCGCCTGCCCCTACGCTGAGCGCATGATCAAAGTGCGAGCGGCAACTGCCCTGATCTCGGTGGCCCTGCTGGCGTGCGCGTGCGGCGGCGCCGGAGGGGACGACACGGCCGATCCCGCACGCGGCACCGCGCCGCCGCCGGCCGCGGCGCCATCCACGCCGGCGACACCGACGGCTTCGGCCGACGCCGTCACGCCGGCGGCGGTACCGGCCGCGCTGGCCTTCTCCGCCAGGACACTGGACGGCGAGTCGTTCCAGGGCGCGAACCTGGCAGGTAAGCCGGTGGTCTTCTGGTTCTGGGCGCCGTGGTGTCCCAAGTGCCTTTCCGAGGCGCCCGCCGTCAAGGCCGCGACCGCCACGTTTGGCGAGGTCGCGTTCGTCGGTGTGGCGGGCCTGGACACCGAGGCGGCGATGAAGGAGTTCGTCCAGATGACCGGTACCCGCGACATCACGCACCTCGCCGACGTCAAAGGCGCGGTGTGGACCAAACTGGGCGTCAGCCAGCAGTCGACGTTCGTGTTCATGAAACCGGACGGCTCCACCACGAAGGTCTCCGGCCCGCTCGACCAGGACGCGCTGGACGGTCACGTCCGGCGGCTGCTCGGCCGGTAGCGCACGTACCGCCATGACCTTCGACAACCTGGAGATACGAGCGTGAACGTCGCCGAGGTGCCGCTCGCCCTGGCACTGGCCGCGGGCACGGTGGCCGCGTTCAACCCGTGCGGTTTCGCGATGCTGCCCGCCTACCTCACCCTGTTGATCGCCGACGGCGGGCCGGCCCGCGGCGGGCCGATCGCCCGGGCGCTGCTGCTTTCGGCCGCCATGACCGCGGGCTTCGTCACGGTCTTCGGCCTGTTCGGGGTGATCGTCACCGCGCTGGCCGTGTCGGTCGGCCGTTACCTGCCGTGGGTGACGATCGTCATCGGCGTGCTGCTGGCGGGACTCGGCGTGTGGCTGCTGACGGGCCGCGAGCTGCTGCTCCGCCTTCCCGGGACGGCCGCCGGCCGTCCCGCCACCTCACCTCTGTCGCTGTACGGCTACGGCGTGTCGTACGCGGTGGCCTCGCTGTCGTGCACGGTGGGACCGTTCCTCGCCGTCACCTCGGCCTCGCTGTCCGGCGCCGGCCTCCTCGGCGGCGCGGCGGCGTTCGTGGCCTACGCGCTCGGCATGGGCCTGGTCGTCGCCGTCCTGTCCCTGGCGGTGGTGCTCGCCCGCGGCGCCGCGGTGGCCGGGCTGCGGCGGTTGCTGCCGTATGTGTCCAGGGCCGGCGGCGGACTGCTCCTGCTGGCCGGGCTGTACGTCGTGTACTACGGCTGGTACGAGCTACGGGTCTTCTCCGGCGGGGCCGCCGACGACCGGATCGTGGGCGCCGCGACGGCCGTGCAGGGAGTCCTGGCGGGGTGGCTGGCGTCTGTCGGCGCGGGCTGGGTCGCCCTCGCGCTCGCCCTGCTGGCTCTGGGCGCGCTCGCGCTGCGCGCTGTGCGGCGGCGGCACGCTCGCCGGGCACCGGTGCCGGAGGTGCCGGTCGAGTCGCCGCCGGTGTGAGCGCGCGGGTACCCCTTCGGTTGATGATCACGGTGGAACGCGGCAGGCCCTGATCTCCTGCCGCGCGCCGATCGCCACGTCGGGCGGGTGGCGGGCCGGCTTCATGCCGGCCTTCCCCGGGCCCGGGGAAGGCCGGCATGAAGCCGGATGCCGCGCGGTCGCCTAATCGAACCGTTGCTGGGCAGGAACGCCTCATGAAGAAGTTTTTCAAGGTCGTGGTGGCACGCTGGCTGGCCCGTACGCCGTTCGGGCTGGCGATCCTGGGGGTGGGCTGGTTCCTGGGGCGGCGGCGCAGGCAGCGTGAGCAGGAGCAGGCCGGGCGAGGTGGGCGGGGATACGTGACGCGGGGGAGCGGGCGCCCGCCCCGTTCCGGCCGGCGCTGAACCCCGCCACCCTCACGGGCGAGCTGAACTCCGCCACCCTCACGGGCGATGGGATGACGAGGGCGGCGGGGACCGGCGGCCGGGGCGTGGGCGGATCTCGTCCGCGATCCGCGCGCGGATCTCGTCCGGCAGTCCCTCGTACGCGGCCAGTCGCGTCAGAGCCGCACGGCTCTCGGGCACGGCCCTGGTGTGGAGGAGTGCCCACACGGCCTTCTCGACGGCCGTTCCCCGCCGCGCGTACAGCTCCGCGAGGTCCATGAGCCAGGGCGTGAGCGCCTTCTCGTCATCGACCATCAGGCCGCACCAGACCAGGGTCTGCTCGGCGATCCAGGCGGTGATGCGCCGGGTCCAGATCTCCTCGAAGTCCGTGGTGTCGACGCCGTGGCGGGCGCACTCGACCCTGGCGCCGGCCATGCGCCCGGCGGTGACGTGCCGGGCGTAGGGCATGCGTCCGCGCAGAACGGCCCGGATCCCGGTCCACTCGGGGTACTCGTCGTCCTCGTGATCCCGGACGGTCGGCTCCTCCGGGGGCTCGGGCGAGGCGAGCGGGAGCCGGGGCAGGCACGCTTCGAGCACGGCCCGCGCGTAGGCCAGGTTCTCCGCGTGCTCCTCCGTCTCCGGTGGCCAGACGAAGCCCGAGTCCCAGGAGAACGGGTAGGCCCGGACCACGTCCGGCAGCAGCGGTGTCTCGTCCAAGGTCATGTGACTCCCAGGAAGCCTCTGATGTCAGAGATGTTCCGCACATGCTTGCAGCACCGCCGGACGGGCTCGCCGATCGGGGTTTCCGCCTTCGACTCGCGAGGCCCGGCGAGACGCAAGCCCGGCGGCTTGCCTGTCGTCCGGGTCGATCGCGCCCAGCAGGGTGTGCGATGCCGCGGTTGATCGGAGGAGGTGCCCGGAAGATCGTGCCGCCCGCTCCGAAGGGCGAGCTCCTGCACCTGATTCCCCCAGCCCACCGGTTGCCCCTTCTCGGTGGCGGTGAGGGTGATTGGGCAGGTCAGGCGGGGGTAGGCAAACTGAGATCATCTTTCGCCCGTTCACCGCACGGGCGCGGCCAGATATTCCGGGGGCACCATGTCGCATTCCGAGCCCGACCACGAGGATGCTCCGCTGGCGGACCGCCGGGCGGACCAGCGGGATGTCCACGACGAGCCCGACTTCGCCGACGAGTTCGCTCCTTCGCCGACCGATCCGGCCGGCCAGCCCGAGGACGATCCCGACGCCGACGTCCACGGGGAGGACGAGGGCTACGACAGGCCGACCTCGTCCTGAAGGGGCGCGATCTCTCTGACGTGACGCCCTGCGGCGGGCCGGGGACCTGGGGACCCGAGGACCCGTGCCGCGGGCGGCTCCGGGATGTCCGGTCCCCGATCACTCCCGCGCCGGATGCGAATACCGCCAACGGACGAAACCCAGGACGGCGACACCGCCGAAGTAGGCGGCCAGCACCCTCACGGGCAGGCCCACGGGCCCGTGGGGACCCGGGCCGGCCAGGGCGAGGGCCAGGAGCCCGGCGAGCACGGCGCCGGCCCCGGCGATCGTCAGTGCGGCGGGCCACACGCCTTTCACCGTGCCCACGGGATCGGACCACGGTCCCGTACGCTGCTCGAAACGTCCGAACACCGCGACGAGAAGGGCCAGAACCAGCGCCAGACAGGCGAGCCAGGGAACGCGCAGGAGCAACCAGAGCGCCGACCCGGGCGTGGCGTCGGGCATCACCGCCGTTCCGTGGAGCAGCAGGACGCCGATCACGACGGCGGTCATGTGCCAGAGGAAAAGCGTCATGATCACTGAGTTGATCGTCACAACGACGGTCCACGGGCCCGGCCGCCGCATCCACCGGTTCCCCCGGTCACGCATCCACAAGGCGATTCCCGTCTGCGTGACGGCGAGAGCCAGGAGGGCCGGCGTGGGCGGAGAGGTGTTCCGTATCCTCTCCCCCTCGAACCCCACCATGCTGACCGGATAGGGGCCGACCACCGTGAGAAGCACGAGGGCGACGAACCCGGCCGCCGCCATCGGCAGAGCCACGCTCCGCCGGGACGGCAGGCTCCCGTCCTGCCAGGCGAAGCCGAGTTGATGCACGGCCAACCAGGCGAGCAGGAAGTTCGCCTGGCCCACGTAGGGAACGGTCAGCACCAGCCGGGCGAAATCACCCACGCCGACCAGGGCCGCCAGGGTGATCGGCACCGCCAGGCCCGCACGCCGGTGCAAGGCGTACATCGGCGGGGTGAGGACCGTCACGGCGATGTAGGCGACCAGGAACCACAACGGGATCGAGGCCAGCCAGACCGCCACGCCGATCAGGTCGGGCTCGGCGCCCAGCCCCCTGGCCGTCAGAGCCGCCGCCGCCAGTCCGCCCAGCAGCGTCGTCGTCGGGCGCAGAAGCCGAGCCGTCCGGCCCAGCACCCAGCCTGTGGCGTCGCCACCCCGCCTGAGACGGGAGGTGAGGGACGCGGCGTTCGCGAAGCCGCCCACCAGGAAGAACAGGGGCATCACCTGGAACAGCCACGTCAGCGGACGGGTCCACGAGGCGACCTGGAGGATGCTCGCGCCCTGGAAACCCTCGTCGTCGCGGGTCACATGGATCGCCAGCCAGTGCCCGACGACGACCACCGTGATCGCGACGGCGCGCAGCAGGTCGACATAGCGCTCCCGCTGCGGCGGTGTTCGCTCGGCCAGTTGCCGCACCTGCCGCGTCATCCTCCGGACGACCCGGACAAGGTGCGCTGCCATGTCGCCGACGATTGACATGAGGAGAACATTCCTCCATCCATGTCATGTCAAGCGGTCTCCCGCCCACAGGTACGGGTCGTCGGGGGTGGCCGTCACGACGGGGCGCAGCTGCGCCGTCTTGGCGCGGGCAAAGGCGCAGCACTCGTGTCAGGGCGCCCAGCACCTGGGGGAGGGGTCGCGTTCCGGTCCCTGCTCCAGCCGGATGGAGGAGGAGGCGCTGATCCCGGCGAGCATCGCGACCTCCTCACGACGCGGTCCCGGCGTGCGGGATGAGGGGGCGTGCAGGAAGCCCGCCTGTGCCGGACCGGTGGCTTCGCGTCGGGCGCGCGGGAACTCGCCGAGCAGGTTGCGGGGACCGTTGTCCGTTTGATCACTATATATAACTATTGTTCGTTTGGTCGGGCAGGGCACTTCGCCGCCGATCGGCCGAGGTTCTCACCTCGGGGCCGTCACCTTCCGCCGGGTGGCCCGCCTGGCTCGCCGCTTCCCGGGGCGGATTGGCTGGTAGTAACACACCCAGGCAAATCGGATAAGTCGGACATATGCTTCCCCAATGGCGAGCGAAAGCCTGCTTGGCGAGTTCCTGCGCGCCCGGCGCGCGATCACCACTCCCGGCCAGGTCGGACCACCGGACACCGGACTTCGCCGGACGCCGGGTCCGCGACGGGAGGAGGTCGCGATGCCGGCCGAAGTCAGCACCAACTACTACGTCCGCCTCGAACAGGGACGCGAACGTCACCCGTCCGACCAGGTGATCGGCGCCCTCGCGGAGGTGTCCGGCCGCAGCGGCGACTCCCGCCGCCTGTGGGCCCGGCACGACGTACGGAAAGAGGTCGGTCACGTCGTGTGCTTCCACCATGAGCTCGTCGGGGAGCTGACGGTCGACTGCGACATGTTCTCCGTCGCCGAGGCGCCCGGCCGGCGACTGGTCACCGTCCAGGCCGCCCCCGGCAGCCCCTCGGCGCACGCGCTCGCCGTGCTCTGTCGGCGAGCCCGCGAACGCGATCCCGTCTCCGGCCGTCCCGCGCGGCGCTCCGACGCGGGGAGTGAGCGCCCGGTCCTCGGGAGGACGTCATGCTGAGCCGGTACCTGCCGTCGCTCCGGGCCCGCAGGACGGTGGCGACCGCCGTCGTCGCGGCGTGTGTGTGCGTCGGCGTCGGCCTGCTCTTCCTGCTGTTCGCCGGCGGCAGGGAGGCGGATTTCGCCCAGGCCAACGTCACGGACGCCTGGAACCAGGTGGTCCCCCTCATCCGGCAGGGCCCGCTCCCGCCCGTCCTGCCCAAGGGCGAGGTCGAGGCGATCCAGGTGCTGGACGCCCACGGCCGGGTGGTGGCGTCGACCTCGGAACTCGCCGGCAGGCCGCCGATCGCGACCTTCCGTGCCGACGACCGGAACGTGCGCGCCACACGGGTGCTGTGCCCGCCGCGGGGGCTGGAAGGCTGCATGACCGTCACCTCCTACAAGGTCTACCAGCCGCAGGGGGTCTGGCTGCTCTACGTGGCGACCCCGCAGGTGCCCTGGTACGGCACGGCCGCGGACCTCCTGCTGGTCGTCGGCGCGTCCCTGGTCGTGACCACCCTGATGACGGTGTGGTCCTTCCGCGACCTCACCAAGGCCACGGCCCCGGTGAACGCGATCCGGGCCGAACTCGGCGAGATCACCCTCACCGCCCTCGACCGGCGGGTCCCGGTCCCCGCGGACTACCAGGAGATCAGGCTCCTGGCGGAAACCGTGAACGACACCCTGGACCGTCTCGAAAGCGCCTACACCCGGCTGCGGCGCTTCACCGCGGACGCCTCCCACGAGCTGCGCACCCCCATCACCGCCATGCGCACCCATCTGGAGGGGGCGCTGCTGCACCCGCAGGACACCGACTGGCCTGAGATGACCCACGCCGTGCTCGCCGGGGTGGATCTGCTCCAGGTGACCGCGGCCGACCTGCTGACCCTGACCAGCCTGGACGCGCGCCCCCTCCTGCGCCGCGATCCAACCGATCTGCGGCGGCTGGTCGGCGCCGAGCTGAACCGCCGGCCGTGCCGGCACAAGATCGTCAAGGACCTGGCGGAGAACGCCCACGTCGAGTGCGACCGGCTGCGGATCACCCGGCTGCTGGGCAATCTGCTCGACAACGCCGAACGCCACGCCATCTCGCGGATCACCGTGAGCGTTCGGGCCGAGGGGGCGTCGGTGATCCTGGAAGTCGCCGACGACGGCGCCGGGATCCCCGCCGAACACCGGGAGACGGTCTTCGATCGCTTCGCCCGGCTGGACGCCGCGCGCAACCGGGACGCGGGAGGGACCGGGCTGGGGCTCGCGATCGCCAGGGAGATCGCCGAAGCACACGGAGGCACGCTGACCGTCGAGGACAGCGAGCAGGGCGCGCGCTTCGTCCTGCGCCTTCCCGCGCGCGACGCCCTTCCGTCCGCCCGAACGGGATGAGCCGTTCCCCGGCGGCTCCGGCGCGCACGGCGGCGGCGCCGTCCGCCGGCGGGGGCGGGGCCTGGCTGGGTGGCGGTTACCCGGTCACCTTAACCTCACAGTTCCGAAATACGGTGATTTTATGGACGAGATCTGCCTGCTGGGCGACTTTCTTCGTGAACGACGTGAGGCTGTCTCTCCTCGCCAGGAGGGGCTGCCGGAGTCCGGCAGCCCCTTCGAGGAGTCCCTCACCTTCCTGAGCGGTCTCGACACGGGCTGACCGATCCCGGAAAGTACTTGACGGTACGGAAAGGAGAAAGTACTTTCCAGATAGGAAAGCATAAGGAGAGGGCATGGACATCACCCCCGAAGAGGCCGCGCGGACGCTGGCCCAGGTCCACGAGACGCAGCGAAAGGTGTTGCGCGCCGCGCCGCCGATGTTCCCCGCCTGGTATCCGGTGGCGGTGTGGGCCTTCGTCACCGGCATACAGTTCGTCACCGAGATCCCGCCCGCCTGGTGGATCGGGATCGCCGTACCGGCCCTGTCGGCCGCTCTCGTCCTCGCCGTCCTCAAGTTCGCGAGAGACGTCAGGGACGCGAAGCTGCGCCCGCACTCCTCGGTGGTGGACCCGTGGGCATGGGCCGGCTTCACCGGCTGGGTGCTCGTCACGGTCGCCGCGTCCGCCCCGCTGGCGTTGTGGTTCACGGATCTGGGCCTCGCCTACCCGCGCACCCTCATGGGTGTGATCATGACTGCGATCGTGGCGATCACCTCGCCGCTGCTGGCCAGGTGGATGTCCGGGCGGACCGCGAGGCGGGCGGAGATGGCGAAGCGATGACCCCGCGACTCGACCCGGCGATCCACGCGCCGACCCGGCTGCAGATCGTCTCGCTGCTGGCCGCCGCCGACGAGGCCGAGTTCGCCTTCGTCCGCGACAACCTGGGCGTCAGCGACTCGGTGCTGTCCAAGCACGCGAGCGCCCTGGAGGCGGCCGGTTACGTGAAGATCCGCAAGGGGCACGTCGGCAAGCGCCCGAGAACGTGGTTCAGCCTCACCCGCGAGGGGCGTGCGGCCTACGCCGGCCACGTCGCCGCGCTCCAGGCCATCGTCGCCCGTTCCGGCCTCTCGGTCCTCCCCGGCTGACTCCGGCCTCTCGGTCCTCCCGGCTGGGACGGAACCCGCCGGACCCGGCCCCCGGGGCGCATCGGGGCCGGCCCGGACGCGCGGCGACGGGCGCGCGTGACCGGGTGCGGGCGGGCCGCAGGCGTCCGGGTTCGCCTCCACCCCACGGGGTAGAGGCGGGGACCATGAATCCACTCACCTGGGATCAGGTCCACGCGCGGCGGCTGGCCCGCCACCATCTCGTGAAACCCGTCTCCGGCGACCCGCGCGAACCCGTGCGCGACGTGTGCGGGGTGCAGGCGCAGGTCGCCGCCGCGGCCGAGCTGGCCATCGGGTCGCGGGTGAAGGACGCCACGCGGGAGCGGGTCCGCGCGGAGCTGTACGACGGCAAGCGCCTCGTCAAGACGTACAGCCTGCGCGGCACCCTGCACGTGCACGCCGCCGACGAGCTGGCGCTGTGGATGGCGGCGATGCGCTGGAAGCCCTACTGGCGCGCCAAGGGTGGCTGGCACGCCTACCACGGGCTCACCGCCAAGCAGGGCGAGGCGTTCGTCGACGCGGTCCGCGAGGCGCTGGACGGCGAGTGCCTGACCCGCGAGGAGCTGGCCGGGGAGGTCTCCGGGCGCGTCGGCGCGTGGGCCAGGGACAGGCTCGCCTCCAACTGGGGCGAGCTGCTGCGTCCCGTCGCCTACCTCGGCGTGCTCTGCTTCGGGCCGGTACGGGGCGCCAAGGTGACCTACGTCAGGCCCGACCGGTGGGCGGGACTGAAGACCGAGGTCGGGGACCAGCCCGACCCGGAGGAGTCGGCGATGGAGATCGTGCGCCGCTACCTGCGCGCGTACGGCCCCGCCACCCACCAGGACCTGGCCCGCTGGTTCGCGCTCAGGCCGCCCGAGGCGCGCGAGGCGCTGCAGGCGCTCGGCGACGAGGTCGCCCGGGTCGAGGTCGAGGGGCGCGAGGCGTACGTCCTGGCCGCCGACGACGGCCACTGGCCGTCCGGCCCGGGCTGCCTGCGGCTGCTGCCGCAGTACGAGGCGTACGTCCTGGGCAGCGGTCCCAAGGAGGTCGTCGTGCCCAAGGACACCGCCGCGCGCGTCTTCGAGCACGGCCGGGGCAGGTACGAGGGCGCGGTCGCCCACCAGATCATGCTGGTCGACGGGGTCGTCTCCGGGATGTGGGAGCGCAGGGAGAAGGGCGGCAAGGTCGAGATCAGGCTGGAGTCGTTCGTCGAGCTCGACTCCGGCCGGACCGGGGAGCTGGAGAGGGAGGTCGAGCGCGTCGGCCGCTTCTACGGCGCCGAGGCCACCCTGTCCACGGGCAGGCTCACCGGCAGGAGGCGCTGAGTCCCTCCGGCGCCACCGCGCACGATCCCGGGTCCGCCGCGTTCCCGCTCACCGGCTGCAGCGCGCTCCGTTCCTGGGCGGGGTCAGGTCGACGAGGTAGCGGGTGACGGTGTCGTCGACGCAGGAGGAGACGCCGGTGGCGTAGACGGTGTGCCCGTCGGCGTCGTAGGTCAGCAGCACGGCCGAGGGCATGTTCCCGGCGACCTCCCTGGCCCAGCGGTACGGGGTGCGCGCGTCCCGGGTGTGGCTGATCAGCACGATGGGCCCGGCGCCCCTGGCGCGGGCGGGGGCGGGCGCGACCGCGGGTGAGGGCAGGAAGGCGCAGGTCAGGTTGGTGCCGTCGGAGAGGCGGTCGATACGGCGGATCTGCCCGGCGAGCCGTTCGTAGTCCCTCAGGTCCCTGGAGTGGGGACGGTCGAGGCAGCTGACCACGCTCGTCACCTCGTCGACGGGCAGGGACACCGAGGGGGCGCCGAGCCGGACCCGCAGGTCCGCGAGCGGGGCTCCGTCCCCGTCGGCCGCCGCGCCCAGCGCGGTGGACAGCTCCCGCCAGGAGGAGGGGTCGATGAGGGTGCCGCCGATCACCGCTCGCACGGTGTCGGCGTCGAGGTCGTACCTGCCCCCGCGCAGGGGCCTGGTCCTCGCCCGCGCGATCACCTTGTCGATGGCGGCGAGAACGCCCTTCGCGCTGCCGGCCGGGCAGGCCATCCGGGGATCGCGGGCACACGCGCGGGCGAAGGAGTGCAGCGCCGCGGTGTGGGCCCTGGCGCCGTGGAGGGAGTCGGTGTCCCAGTTCAGGTGCGCGGTGTCGATGCCGTCGAGCACCATGGCGCGGACGCGGCGCGGGAAGCGGTCGGCGTAGCGCTGGCCGATGTTCGTGCCGTAGGAGTAGCCGAGGAAGCTGATCGTGTCCTGGCGCAGCGCCGCGCGCAGCAGCTCCAGGTCGGTGACGACGTTGGCGGTGCCGACGTGGGGCAGGACGTCCTTGCCGGTGCCACGGGCGCAGGCCTGGACGACGAGCCGGTAGTACGGTGCGACCTCACCGACCAGCGGCAGGTCGGCGCGAGGCTTTCCGATGGGTTTGTCGCCCGCCCGCAGGCTGCAGTCGATGGCGGGCCTGCTGCCGCCCACCCCGCGGGGATCGAAGCCGACGACGTCGAAGCGCTCGCGGATCTGCGCGGGCCAGGTCTCGTGGAAGGTGCGCACCATCCAGGTGCCGGACTGTCCCGGCCCTCCGGCCGCGGCGACGAGCGTCCCGATCCGCTGGTCGGGCCTGCTCGCCGGGGCCTTGATCAGGGGAAGGGTGAAGGTCCTGCCGTTGCCGGGATCGGCGTAGTCGACGGGCACGGTGAGGGTCGCGCATCTGAACAGGCCGCACCGCCTCCACTTCGGCGCCTTCCTGATGAAACGTTCCAGGCGGGCGTCGGACGCGGGGCCGGGAGCCGTGGCGCCGGACGGGGCGCCGGACGGGGGACCGGACAGCGCGCCGGGCGGGGGGCCGGACGGGGGACCGGGAGCCGCGGCGAGGGTCCTGGCGCCGGACGTGTTCGCCGTGCCGTTCGGTACGCCGGCGAAGGCGGGACCGGCCCCGAGGCCCGCCGTGGCGACCACGGTGGCCACCACCGTGGTCGCCGCCGTGGCCAGCGCCACCACGGCCCCGGCCCACCGGCGCCGGGCACCGCCTGTCCTCGCCGTTCCCGCCGGCTTCTCGCCGTTCATGTTCTCTCCTTCGGGTCGGTCCTGATCGGTCCGCCCCACCTGCGGGTGGAGCCGAGGATCACCGGACGGCCGGAAAGAACTTCGGGGTGAGAAAATGAAGATCTTTCCGCTTCTATCTACCTTTGTAGGCATTTCGAGTTGCAGGCCGCTTTCGTAGTGCTTGCCGGGTGGCTGTCGGCAGGAGTGGAAGTGGCCTGTCGGCTGATTCGCGGGGGCGGAGTGGCGTGCGAGCCGTCCGTGCCGCCGTGCCGTACGGATCGGTCGAGCCGGTCGGGCCGGGGACGCGCGCCGCCTGCCGGGCAGGGCGCTTGAATCTCGTGGGTGACATGCCGGCTATCGACCTCTCGCGGTCACGTATTGGCCGAGGCTTATGCGACAAAAATAAAAGAAAGTCGGATTGCAGGGATGATGTCCGTTTTTATCTATTGATTAGATCTTGACTTTCCGTATGAACGTCGACAGCCTGTAAGGCTCTGCTTTTTCAGCTGATCAACATGAATTGGCGAGGTAACCTTGGCTCAGGCAACACCCCCCGATGTGCCTCTCTCGCGTCCCAGCGCCGCCCCGCCCCGGGCCCTGCCCGTCATCGTGCTCGCCGACGTCAGCGGCAGCATGACGCAGCTGCGCAAGCTCGAGACGCTCAACGAGTCCATCGCCACGATGATCCGGAGCTTCGCCGCCGAACGGCCCGTCCGGGGCGAGATCCAGGTCGGCGTCGTGGCCTTCGGCCGGCAGGGCGCGGTGCTGCACCAACCTCCTGTTCCCGCCGCCGACCTGGAGTGGAGCGATCTCCGAGCCGGCGGCCGCACCCCCCTCGGCGCCGCGCTCGACCTGCTCACGGAGCTGCTCGCCGATGAGAAGGTGATCCCGCGGAACGCGTTCATGCCGACGCTGATCCTCGTGTCCGACGGAAAACCGACCGACGAGTGGGAGGAGCCGCTTCGGAGGTTGCTCGCCTCGCCGCGCGGAGGCAAGGCGATCAGGCTGGCCGTCGGCATCGGCCAGGACATGGACGACGACGACTTCCAGGTGTTGCGCGCGTTCATCGCCGACCCGTCGATCGAACCGCAACGCGCTGACCAGGTGCATCTTCTGAGCCGCTACTTCTCCTGGCTCACCATGAGCGTCAGCCGGCAGGCACGCGTGGGCCGGCAGTCCTCCGCGGAGATCGATTTCGACGAACTCGACGAGTTCCTGGCATGAACGACGCCGGGCGTCCGGTCGTCCGCGACGAGCAGGGACGGCCGCTTCCGCTGCTGCGCCGGATCGGGGCGGGAGGGCAGGCCGAGGTGTGGGCCTCGGAGGGGAGGGTGGCGGTCAAGCTGATGCATGCCCGGACGCCCCGGGTCGCGCAGCGGCTGCGCAGCCGGATCGGTGTGATCAGGCGGCTCGATCTCGGCGGTGTGCCGATCGCCCGCCCGCTGGCCATGCTGGCCGCGCCGCACGTCGGGTACTCGATGGAACTCCTCGGCGACATGGTCGCGGTCGAGACGCTGGTGTCGGCGCCCCGCGACCGTGACCTGCTCGACTGGTACGCCGAAACGGGGGGACTGCGGCGCCGGCTCCGGCTGCTGAGCCGCGCCGCGGACGCCTTCGCCGCGCTGCACGCCAAGGGCGTCGTCTACGCCGACCCTTCCCCGGGCAACGTGATGGTCTCCGACACCTCGCGGCACGAGGAGGTCCGCCTGGTCGACGTCGACTTCGTGCGGTCGGAGTCCGTCGTGCCGGACACCGTCGCGACCCCGGGGTACGCGGCGCCCGAGGTGCTGGACGGACGGTCCGGGGTGACCGGTGCCACCGACGCCTACGCCTTCGCCGTGATCGCCTTCGAGGTCCTCACCCTGACGCATCCGTTCATCGGCGACGCCGTCCTGGAAGGCGACGAGAGAATTCTCGAACACGCCTACAGCGGAAAACTGCCGTGGATCGACCACCCGGACGACCCGTCGAACCGCACGCGGTACGGCCTGCCGCGCGGGCGGTTGCTGACGCCGAAGCTGGGCGAGCTCGCCCGCCGGGCGTTCCAGGACGGGCTGAGCGACGTCAGGGCGCGCCCCACGGTCGCCGAGTGGCGTACGGCGCTGCGCTCGGCCGCCGATCTGACCCTGGCCTGCGCCGGTTGCCCGCAGTCGGTCGACATGCGGGCGCCCGCCTGTCCCTGGTGCGGCCTCCAGGCCCCCGACCCCCTCGTCGCCGTGGTGGAATTCGTCCGCTCGGGGATGCCGAAGCCCGCGCCCGCCGGTGAGACGCTGGCGGTACCGCCGGGGGCATGGCTCCCGATCACCGGGCGCACCTCGCGCATGGACGGGGTGGAGTACGACACCACCCCGGTGGCATGGCTGTACTGGCAGCCGGGACACCGGCTGACGATCAGGAACCCGGGGCCGGTGCCTGTCTGGCTGACATCGGCGGTCGACCAGGACGAGGGCCTGGTCATCGAACCCTCGGACGAACTGGCCGTGCCCGCGGATCAGGCCGCGCCGCGCTGGATCATCCGGTTCGGCCCGCCGGGAAGCCCGCACCGGATGCTGCGGTTCGCCCGAGTACGACGATCGGCGGCCCGGTCGTGAAGCGGGCGCAGACGGCTCCGCTGCCGGGCGCCGAAGCCCTCGTCTGGCTCGACTGGCAGAGCGGTGACCGCCCGAGGCCCGGCGACGAGATAAGGCTGTGGTGGGCGCCGGACCGCCGGACCTTCGCCCGGACGCACGCCGCGGAGGCTCCGGTGGCGCCCACGCAGCGCGAGGACGGGGAGAAGCTGGAGTCGGTCAGACGCGGCGGAGCGCACTATGTCGCGATCGTTGTGGAGTCGCGCGAACTGACCAGGGGAAGGTCCCGGACGGCACGGCTCGGAGTGACGTTCTACCGGTACGACGCGGGCGGGACGCTGCCGGCGCAGGAGATCGCCGTCGACCACGACATCGCGAGGACGGTGGCCAGGTGGGAGGGTAGCCAGGCCTACGCGACGCAGACCGATCGGACGATCGGCTGGCTGAGAGAGTGCTTCCTGCTGCCCGCGGTGCCGCGCGCGCCGGCGGGCACGCCCGGACGTGTGATCATCTCGACGGCGGTCGGGGAGCACGGCGCGCCGACCGGCTACCGCCTCCACGGCAGGGGCTTCGTCGCCGACATCCGGACCAGGGACGGCCGCCTCCGCATGCAGCGGATCAGGCGTACCGCCAACGCCGACCTGGGCCGGCGGCTGCGGCTCGTCACCACGGGCGTCGACTTCGCGGACGTCTCCCATGTCGCCCAGATGCGCGCCGACATGGAGCGATGGATCGAACGGCTCACCGAGGGCAAGGGCCTCCTGGCGCTGTGGAACCAGTACAACCGGCTGGAGGCGCGCCATCTGCTGCGGCGGGTGGAGGAGACGGGGTACGTCACCTACCGGAGCTGGAGCCGGCTCGCGCGCGAGGTCTACCGGTTCGAGGTCGTCGCCACCGACGACCCCACGGGCCACCGGCGCTCCCTGCTGGAGCAGGCACGGCAGGCGCTCAAGGACGGCGACACCCTGGAACTGGAGGCGTCCAAGCGGTTGCCGCCCGTGCTGGCCAACCCCGGCACCGGCCCCGGCACCGACGAGGAGGCCGCCGAGGCCGATGACTGGGAGGTGGTCCAGCAGCGGCTTGAGAAGCATCTGTTCAGCGGCACCGTCGTCGCGGTGGACGTCGCCGACGGCACGATCGACATCAGGCGGACCGAGTTGCAGCGCCGCGGCCCGGCGGGAGTCGGTGGCGACGAGACCGTCCAGCCGGAACATGAGGGATTCCTGTTCCGCTCGTTCCGCGGCGACCGCAGGCAACTGGCCCGGCGCAGGACGGCGTACGAACGAATCCTGCGCGGAGGGACGAACATCCCCAACCTGCTCGCACTCCTTGAAGGCGAGCAGGTCGTGGCGAATCCCTCGGAGCGGATCGAGCCACGCTCCGAGGCGACCTGGGCCATCTTCGGCGGCACCCCGACCGAGCGCCAGCAGCAGGCGATCGACGTGGCGCTCAACACCCCGGACATCGCGATCATCCAGGGGCCGCCGGGCACCGGGAAGACGGAGGTCATATCGGCGATCCAGACCCGGCTGGCCGAGTCCGGCAGGTCGTACGCCCACGTGCGCGGCAGCATCCTGCTGACCAGCTTCCAGCACGCCGCCGTCGAGGAGATGGCGGAGCGGTCCATGGTCTTCGGGATCCCGGCCAACAAGATCGACCGAGCCGACCGGGGCGCGGCCGTGCTCCGCGACCGGCTGCGGGACACGGCGGCCGCGCACCTCCCCGAGCGACTGGGCGAGCCGGGCGAGGCGGTGCTGACGCTGCGCCGGCTCAGCGGCCTCGTCGCCGGCTACTGGCTCACGCCACCGGCTCCCGACGGCACCGTGGAACTGCTGGAGGAGGTGCACGAGCGGACCCGCGCGCACATCACCGTCGCGCTGGCCGAGCGCCTGCGGGCGGCCCGCGACGAGCTGCGGATCACCCTGGCGGCCGCACCGCCGGGCGGGTGGAACGGGCCGGTGGACGAGACCCACGAACTCGCGCTGATGGCCGTACGCGCCCTGCGTACGACGCCGGAGGCCTTCGCCGACGACGGCCCGCAGGCGGCGGCCAAGGCACTGCGCCGGCTACGCGCGATCACGACCGCGGACGGTGACGCGGACGGCGGTCCCCCCGCGGCGGATCTCACGCTTCTCGAACGGGTCGCGGACAGCGATCCCGATCACCCGCCGGTGCCGCAGGAGGACCTGGTCGCGCTGCGCGACCGCCTGATCGACCGCCTGCTGCCGCAGGCCGGGCCCGAGCCGGTGCGCGCCGCCGATCCGGCGGTCAACGACCTGCTCAACCAGGCCGTGGCGGAGATGGAGGAGTCTCTGCGCCGCACCCCCGACATGGGGGCGACGCTGGCCCTGGCCGACTACTACGAGGCCCTGCAGGGTGACCCGCTGGCCGTCGAGTGGACGCTGCGGGCCTACACCGCCTCGTACGCCACGACCTGCCAGCAGGCTGCCTCCCAGAAGGTGGTCGAGGCCAAGCAGGTGGACACCGACGAGGACGTCGTCTTCGACACCGTCGTCATCGACGAGGCGGCCCGCGCCAACCCCCTCGACCTGATGATCCCCATGGCGCTGGCGGCCCGCCGCATCGTTCTGGTCGGGGACCATCTCCAGCTCCCGCCCCTGCTGGAGCCCGACGTCGAACGGGCGCTCGTGCGGCAGGACGGGTCGACCCAGGAGGTGTTGCGGCAGAGCCTCTTCGAACGGCTGTTCCGCGCGCACGACAACAAGGGCTCGCCGGTCCGGCGGGTCGTCACCCTCAACGCGCAGTTCCGGATGCACAGCGTCCTGGGCGATTTCGTCAGCCGCAACTTCTACAGGAACACCCTGGGGTCTCCGCGCGGCACCGAGGGCTTCGCGCACGGCCTGCCGGAGTACGGCGAGGCGGTCGCCGTGTGGGCGGACGTCCCCGCCGACAGGGGCGGCGAGTTCCGGACCCGCAGCACCCATCGCCCCGCCGAGAGGGACTGGCTGGTGAAGCGGATTCCCGCCCTGCTCGAGGCCGCCCCGGACCTCAGGATCGGAGTCATGTCGTTCTACACCCGTCAGGTGCAGGAGATCGGCGACGCCCTGCAGCGCCTCGGCGTGGCCGCCCGCGACGACAAGGGGCACTACGAGGCGGCCGGACGGTATCGCCACGACAGCCGGGGCAGGCCGCTGAACCGGCTGCACATCGGCAGTGTCGACTCCTTCCAGGGCAAGCAGTTCGACATCGTCCTGCTCTCCGCCACCAGATCGGCGCCCCCCGGCGACGACACCCCGCCTGCGGATCCGGCGATGCACCGGCGCTGGGTGGGCCGCCGTTACGGCCACCTCACGTTGACCAACCGGCTCTGCGTGGCGATGAGCCGGCAGCGCCGGCTGCTGGTGGTGGTCGGTGACGCGGCCATGTTCGAGAAACCGCGCGCACCGGACGGGGTGGCGCCGCTCACCGACTTCCTGCTGCTGTGCCGTGAGGGAGGAGACCATGGCCGGTTTGTTTCGTAACCCCAGGTTCCTGTCGTTCATCGGCGACGGCCCGCTGATCCGCCAGGACAAGGACAGGCGGATCCATGTCACCGTCCCCGCCTGGGCCTACCGGGTCACCGCCCCTCTCGTCCCGCGTAGAGGTCTCGATCTCTTCCAGCGGGTCGTCCTCGGACTGTGCGAAACCGGCGTGCGCACCCCCCAGGGGGTGAGCGAGCTGACAGGGCTGCACGCGCGGCTGTGCGCGTACATCATCGACACCGCCAAGCGCGACGACCTGCTGGACCGCGGCGGCGAGCCCACCGAGCGGGGACGGGTGGCGCTGCGCACCGGCGCCGTCGACGAGGACACCGAGTGGGCGGTGCGCTACGTCTTCCACGACCCGGCGACCGGAGACCTGTGGCCGCGCACCGCCGAGCGGCTGCCGGACGTTTACGTCGTCCACCGGGAGGCCGACGACGTGGTCATGGATCTCGGGACGGCCGGGCGGCCCGCCAAGGTGCCGGCGCTACGTATGGGGGCCGACGGCGAACGTCCCGGAACGCCGCACCCGGAACAGATCATGGAAGTCGTGCGCCGCGACCGGATGGCCCGGATCAACGCCCGCTCCCAGGAGTTCGCGCGTAAACACCACCTGGCCGCACTCCAGGACATGGAGGAGGAGCAGACGGTCTACGGCGGCCGCGTCGCCACCGGAGAGCCGCTCGCCGAACTCGCCCGTGTCGCCCTCATCGGAGAACCGGAGCCGGTCGAGATCCTCGGCGTGATCGAGGCCGCCGGACCCGACCTGCCCGGCGAGGGCTGGGTCGCACACGACCCGTTCGGCGTCACCACCAACGCGATGTTCGGCCGGCTTGTCGAGCACTGGGCCACCAGCCGCCCGGAACTGGCGGAACGGCTGGACCGGCTGTTCAAGGCACAGGGAGAGGCGGTCGGCGCGGATCTGAAGGGTGCCACCAAGCGGGCCCGCGCGCAGGCCAAGGCGGAGCTGGTCATGGAGTTCGGCGCGAGGGTCCGCGAGGACGCCGGTGTGCTGGAGAAACTCGTCGACCTGCGGACCGCGTCCTACGACGGCGAGACCGATCAGGCGCTGCGCATGGCGGTGTGGGCGGCGTTCTCGCTTTTCGAGGAACTGTTCCACCGGCTGACGATCGCGTACCCGATGCCGGCGCACCACGCCGAGCCGCTCCGGAGGCGGGCGGCGGAGCGGCGGCGTCGCCGGCGTGACGGCCCCGATCCGCTGTGGACCGCGCCGGTGGCCAAGGAGACGATCAGGAAGGCCGCCGAACGGATCGGGGCCTTCGAGGTCCCCTACTCCGTGCTGAACACCGGGTCGGACACCCTCGGAGAGCTGGCCGGCGAACCGAGGCCACCGGACGGAACGAAGATCGGGGTGCTCATCGCGGCCACCCTGATCAGCGCGGAGGCGCGGGACGACCACCCGATGCGCCGCATGATCGCACACCGGAGCGACGTGCTCTTCGGTTACGACCAGCTGCGCCAGATGCGCAACGGCCAGCTGCACCGGCTCGGAAGGCAGTCCGTCGCCGAAGACCTGAAGTGGTGCAAGGAACTCGGGGAGCAGGCGGCCTCGGAGCTGTTGGAGCTCCCTCCCGTCTCGTGACCGGCACGCCGGCCGGGGGCACCCGGGAGGCACACATCGGCAGCACTCACGGGCCGCACAGCACCCGTACGGCTCGAAAGACTTCACGAAGGGGCACTGAATGGGCAAGGGCAGAGGGTCGAAGGCGCAGGCACAGCGCATGGGGACGGTGGCCGGCGGCAGGGCGAACACCACCCGCAGACCCGCCGGGCCGGTCAACCGGAGGGAACTGGCCGAAGCCCTGCCCAAGGCGACCGCCGAGGCGGCCGAAGCGGTGGGCGGTGCCGAGAACCTGCCGGAGCCGGCCGAACCGCCCGCCGGCGCCGACTACCTCGCCGTCGACAGGCTGTGGCGGCAGATCGACCAGGTCAAGAGGGCGTACGAGGCCGCCACCGGCCGGGCCGAGAACGCGCGACACGCGCTCGAGAAGGCCGAACGGGACCTTGAGGACGCGCGGCACGAACTGCGGGCAGCCGAGAAGGCGATCGGTGAACGCGGGTGCGAACTCGACGAACGGGAACGCGGCATCGCCGGCCGCGAGGCGGAGGGGGCCGCCAGGATCGCCAGGATGACCGAGGAACTGCGCCTGCGGCTGGTCGAGTGCGGTGAGCGCGAGGAACGCCTGGCCGAGCTCGAACTGCGGGCGGCGCGGCAGGAGGAGGAGGCTCGGAGCAGGGCCGGGGCCGCCGTCCGCGCCGCGCTGGCCGACGCCCGCGCCGAACTCGACAGGGAAGGTGCGCGACTCGACGAGAAGCGCGGCGAGCTGCGCGCCGAGGAACGGCGCCTGAAGATCGAGCGAGAGGACCTCGAGGATTCCAGGCAGCTCGTCGAGCAGCGGATCGAACGGTCCGCCGAGCAGCTCGCCGAGCAGGACCGGCTGAGGCTCCAGGCGCTGCAGCGACGACACGACGACATGGTCGCGGACTACAAGCTGCTGGAGCAGCGGCTGGCCGGTCATGAACGGCTGCGCCTGGCGCTCGGTGGCCGCGAGCCCGAGCACGTCGTCGCGGACCTTCAGCGGCTGCAGGAGGAGAACACCACCCTTCGCGGCCACCGGCCGCCCGCCGAGGTCAAGGCCGAGCTGAACCGGCTGCGCGAGGCCGAGCAGCGCTGGCAGGAGGACCACGCCTTCTTCATGCAGGAGAACTCCGGCCTGCAGCGGCAGCTCTCCGCGTACCAGATCACCGCGATGGAGCTGGAGCGGCAGGAGCTGGTCAAGCAGGCGCTGGCCGCCAACGTCGAGGCCTACAAGGACGAGGTCGCCCGGCTGAAGGAGAACGCCGAAGGGCTCAGGCGGAGCAAGGAGAGCGAGTCTCCCTTCCCCGCGTGCGCCGAGATGGACGCGCTCCACGCCGGGGAACGCGACGATCTGGTGGACGAGCTGCCGCCGATCGACGAGTTCGTCCACCGGCTGCGGCACGTCATCGCCCAGCAGGAGAGGCTGTTCTACGCGGAGTCCGACCTGCGGATCTTCCTCGCCGGGCTCGCCGCCACCCGCCTGCACCTGCTGCAGGGCGCCAGCGGCATCGGCAAGACGCAACTTCCGCTGGCGTTCGCCAAGGCCCTGCAGGCGCATGCCGAGACCGTGCCGGTCGGCGCCGACTGGCGCACACCGCAGGACCTGACCGGCTACTACAACGCCTTCGAACGAAGGTTCCACGAGTCGAAGTTCACCAAGGCGCTCTACCGGGCCAACTGCCCGGAGCACCGGTCCCAGCCGTTCCTCATCGTCCTCGACGAGATGAACCTGTCCCACCCCGAGCAGTACTTCAGCGATGTGCTGCACGTGCTCGAGCTCAGGTCGCGGACGGCCGGCGGGCAGATCGGGCTCGACCTGATGACGGCGAGGGTCGAGCCGGCGCCGCGCGGGCTGGTCGACGGGATCAGACTGCCCCTGCCGCGGAACGTCTGGTTCATCGGCACGGCCAATCAGGACGAGACCACGGTGGGCTTCGCGGAGAAGACGCTTGACCGGTCCAACGTCATCGAGCTGCCCGCGCAACCGGAACACTTCGAGTACGAGCGGACCGAGCCGTTCCCGCCGTTCTCGTTCAAAGCGCTGAACCGGGCCTTCGCCGTGGCACGGAAACGGCACGAGCGGTCCGCCCATCTGGTGCGCGCCCTCCTGGGCGGCGACCTGGGGGACCGGCTGCGGCGGGACTTCCGGATCTCCACCGGGCCGCGGGGCGTCAAGCAGCTCTCGTGGTTCGTCCCCGTGGTTGTCGACGCCGGGGGAACCGTCCGGGAGGCCGCGGACCACGCGCTGGCGATGAAGGTGCTGCGGAAGGTCCGCGGCCGTTACGAGTTCCGCAGCGACACCATCAGGGCCCTCCGCGACGACCTTCCGAAGTTCTGGGCCGAACTGCCCGCCGCGGAGGGCGACCCCGACCGCCCGGTCCGGGCCATCGAGCTGCTCAACGACGAGCTGCACCACCGAGGGGAGGCGTGACGCCATGCGGGTGAGGCTCTGGGACCGGCTCCTCGACCGCGAGGCCGACCCGCCGCCCTCGGGGCCGGTGCCGATCGGGCGATACGTTTTCGTCGGCGCCGAGCAGGGCGCGCCGGGCGGCGGGAGCGCCTCGGGCAGGCGCGGGCCTTCCGGCGGGCGAGGCATTTCCGGCCCGCGCGGTCCCTCCGGCGGGCGCGACCTGTCCCTGGCGGGCCGTCGCGTCCGGTCCGGCGATCATCTCGTCGCGATCGGCGACTGGACGCTGTGGGACGAGGACCGGCGGCAGGCCACGCACGGTGCCTGCGACCCGTGCGCGCTGCCCGACGAGGTGACCGAACACGCCGTCCTCGGCGTGGCGGCCGGACTCGAGCGGCTCGGCGCCGAACCGGCCGATCGGTGGCTGCGGGAAAGCCCGCTGCTCGGCGACACCGAGATCGGGCCACGGCTGCGGCGGCGCAGGATGGACGACGAGATCGGCGAGCATCTCGACGCGCTGCGCGCGGTGTGCCACGACCCTGCCGACCGGCTGCGGGTCGTGAACCGGCTGGTGCCGGTGGGCCTGGCACGGCGGATCACGCCCGCGACGATCACCCGGCTGGCGGGGCACAGCGAGGACTGGAACCGGCTGCGGCCGGACGGCGTCGAGCCGAAAGTGGTTCTCGCGTCCTCGCGTGAGCAGAACCTGGACTTCTACGAGAACCGCGTCGCCGCCCGGCTGGTCGACCACCTCTGGGGTGACGTCGTGGCACGGCTGAACGCCGTGGCGCGCATCGACGAGATGTTCAGCGACCTTGACCGCTACGTCGCGGACGCCGTCGACCGGCCGTGGCGGCAGCAGGGCAAGCTGTTCGACCTGATCGAGGGGGTCGTGGCGAACGAGACGTGGAAGGACCTGGCCGCGGGGAGACGCAAGGAGCTCGGCGCGGTCAGGGACGCCCTCGTCGCGCTGCGCGGTGGCGGCGTCCTGCCGGGAGTCAACCGGCAGGCCGAGATCGGGACCGCGCTTCGGGCCACGAACCTCTTCGTCAACGAGGGACGCTATCGCCGGGTGCGCGACCTGTGGCAGGCGTGGGTGAACGACCGTACCGGGAGGGACCGGGAGGACGCCCCCTCGGCCCGGATCCAGGACTGGTGCCGGGGGTTCACCGTCTACACCGGTCTGCTGCTCCTCCACGCGCTCGACCACCTCGGCCTGCTCGGCGGGCCGGGCGGATCAGGTGAGCCCGCGGGGACGGGGGGAGCGTCGCCGTTCACCCGCGGCGGACCGCCGATCCGGCTGGGCGCCGGGGACGTCGCGGCCACGGGCGCGGCTGTGACCCTCGCGTGGCTGCCCACGGAGGTTTTCGAGCTCGCCGTCGGAGGGCGGCCGGTGCTCCGCGTCCTGGCTCTCCCGCACGCCCTCACCGGTCATGGCCGGACGTCGGCCACCCGGGACGAGACGGAGCGGCTGATAACCGAGAAACCCGGGATCCCCACCCTGATCGTCTACCCGGGTACGCTCGAGGAGCGGCGGGCGCTGCCGGAACGGCTACGCCTGGAGGTCTTCTCCGGCTGCGACGCGCCTGTGCCCTGGAGGCGCGGCGGCGTGGGGCTGCTGCCGGTCTCGCCGATGGAGATCGACAGTGTGGTCAGGCTCGCCCGGAGCCTGTACAGCGTTCTCGCCCGGGAGCGGCACCGCGACCACCCGCTCTCCGTACGGTGCCGCGAGGCGTACGCGCGGGAGGTCGGCGACGGCGCGGACTGGCTTCGGGTCGAGCAGGCCGGACTCCTCGTCACACGGCCCCCCGCGCCCGGCGAACTGGCCGCCGCCCGCGCGAGGCTGCAGTCGCTGAGGGCCCGGGTCGCCGGTCGCCCGGACGGCGCCGGAGAGGCGGAACTCCTGGACCGGGTGGCGGACGAGCTGACCGCGGCCGCCGAGACCCTCGCCGAGTACACGAGGTGCCCGGTCTGCCTGCAGCGGAGGACGGATCCCTGGCGGGCGTACCGGTCCAGGAGGGACGGCACCTACTCATGCGAGTGCCCGCAGGGCCACGCCCGCTGGGAACTGCGGCGGTGCGCGTCGTGCACCCGGCCCTATCCCGTCATCAGTGCCGAGCCTGTGCCCGAGGGCGTCGAATTCGACGGTGACGGCGTCGACCGGCTGCTCGGCAGCCACATCGTCTCGATGCCCTGCAGGCTGCGTCCCTCCATCTTCCTCTGCCCGTCGTGCGGCACCTGCGGAGTGGCCTTCGCCGGGAAAGGAGACGGGTGCCGAAGGTGCTGCCCCGAAGGGCGGGAGGTCGCGACCGACCGGGCGGCGGAATCCTGATCACGTGCACGGGCGATGTCCGCGGCCGCCCGGTTCCTCGAACCCGGGAAGTGATTTACCGCTGCACTTTCCTATAAATGTGCAAAACGTTTTTATTTACCGCTAAAACGACCATCATTGCTGGTGGAAGGCGAGCCGGCGTCAAGGGCAATCGCATGTATGTCGTATAACGAGTGCGGCTTCGTCGATCGGTAAGGTCGGAAGGAGTGGTGCATCGCTGGAAATGCGCCTCGACGGGGCAGTTTTACAAGAAAAGGAAAACATCATGATGGAGGCCGTTCGACCTCGTGTGGCGCCGCGAAACACCGTTCGTTCCCGGACGGCGGGGGTCCTCGTGGCCGTGGTCGCTCTGGCGGCCGTCGCCGCGACCCCCGCGGCCGCGAGCGCGGCCCCGGTGGCCCTGGTGAGCGCGGGCGCGGTGGCTCTTACCCCGGCGGGCGCGGCGGCGCCGGCGCCGGTGCCGCTCGGCGCGGCCGCGGACTTCGTGGTCCTGGGCCGCGAC
>NZ_JBFAAE010000082.1:0-33688 GCF_040639575.1 Streptosporangium sp. NPDC023825
GCCGATGCCTGTGTGGTGGTGGGCTCGTTGCGGCGTGATGACGGCGGGCCGCGCCGGTTGTGGACGAGCGCGGCCGAGTTGTGGGTGCGCGGCGGCGACGTCGACTGGGAGCGGGTCATCGCCCCGGCACGGCCTCGCCGGGTGGATCTGCCCACCTACGCCTTCCAGCACCAGCACTACTGGCCGGGCAGCATCCAGACCAGCGGCGATCTCGCGCAGCTCGGCCTGGGGACCACCGGGCACCCGCTGCTGGCCGCGGCCGTGTCGCTGGCCGACGCGGAGGGCGTCCTGCTGACCGGCAGGCTGTCGCTGAAGACGCACCCGTGGCTGGCCGACCACGAGGTCAACGGGCAGGTGCTGCTGCCCGGCACCGCCTTCGTGGAGCTGGCCGTACGGGCGGGCGACGAGGTCGGCTGCGACCTGCTGGAGGAGCTGACGCTGCAGGCGCCGCTGGTCCTGCCCGCCACCGGCGGCGTGCACGTGCAGATCGCCGTCGGCGCGCCCGACCAGGACGGCAGGCGCGCGCTGACCATCCACTCCCGCGCCGAAGAGGAACCGTGGACCAGGCACGCGAGCGGCTTCCTCACCGAGGACACCGCCGCGGCCACCTTCGCCGAGCAGTCCTGGCCGCCGCCGGGCGCGACGGCCCTGCAGGCGGGCGACGTGTACGAGCTGATGGCCGGGATCGGCGTCGACTACGGTCCGGCCTTCCGCGGGCTGACCGCGCTGTGGCGCAGGGACCGGGAGATCTTCGCCGAGGTCGCGCTGCCGGAGGGCACCGCCGCCGGCGAGTTCTGCCTGCACCCCGCCCTCCTCGACGCGGCGATCCAGCCGCTCGCCGTGGGCGGCTTCTTCGACGCTGAGACCTCCGGGGCCTCCGGCGGCCCGATGCTGCCGTTCGCCTGGACCAACGTGCGGCTGGCGGCCACCGGCGCCGCCGCCCTGCGCGTACGGCTCTCGCCCGCCGGGACGAACAGCGTGCGCATCGAGGTCGCCGACACCGCGGGCGCGCCCGTCGCCTGCGTGGACTCGCTGGTCGTACGGGCGCTGGCCGCCGAGGACCTCAAGGCGGGCACCGACCCGCTGCGCGACGCGCTCTTCGCGCTCGACTGGGTCGCGGCGCAGCCCGTGGCGGCCACCGAGCCCGGCGAGGCGCACTACGTCATCGCCGGCGGCGACGGCTCCCGGCTCGGAGCCGTCCTGGAGGCGGCCGGAGCCCAGGTCGGCGCGCCGGACCCGGACGGGCCGCCGCCGAGACTGGCGTTCCTGCCCTGCAGCCCGGTCGCCGACGCCGACCCGGCGGACGGGGCGCGGGCGGCGACCACCGAGGTGCTCGCGGTGGCGCAGTCCTGGCTCGACCAGGACAGGTACGCCGACGTCCCCCTGGTCGTCGTCACCGAGGGAGTGGCGGCGGGCGACAACCTGCCCGGTGCCGCCGTGTGGGGGCTGATCCGCTCGGCGCAGTCGGAGAACCCCGGCCGCTTCGTCCTGCTGGACGTCGACGGCACGGACGCGTCGTGGCGGGCCGTCCCGGCCGCCGCGACCTCGGGAGAACCCCAGGTCGCCCTGGTCGAGGGCGAGGTCCTCGTACCGCGGCTCGCCCGCCACCCGGTCGCCGGGCCCGGCGCCGAATCCGCCACCGAGTCCGGCACCGAGTCCGGCGCCATCGGCTGGGAGAACGGCGGGACCGTACTGATCACCGGGGGCACCGGCACCCTGGGCGGCCTCGTCGCCCGCCACCTGGTGACCGGGCACGGCGTGCGGCGGCTGCTGCTGACCAGCCGGCGCGGACCCGACGCGGAGGGCGCCGCCGGGCTCGTGGCCGAGCTCGCCGAACTCGGCGCCGACGTGACCGTCGCCGCCTGCGACGCCGCCGACCGCCAGGCCCTCGCCGCCGTCCTGGCCACCGTCCCGGCGGAGCACCCGCTCACCGGGGTGGTCCACGCGGCGGGCACGCTCGACGACGGCGTGCTGGCCACCCTGACGCCCGAGCGGATCGACGCCGTGCTGCGTCCCAAGGCCGACGCCGTGCTGAACCTGCACGAGCTCACCAAGGACCTGCCGATCTCGGCGTTCGTGCTGTTCTCCTCGGCCGCGGGCGTCTTCGGCGGCCCCGGCCAGGGCAACTACGCGGCGGCCAACGCGTTCGTCGACGCCCTGGCCGTGCGGCGGCGCAGGCTCGGCCTGCCCGCCCTCTCCCTGGCCTGGGGCCTGTGGGAGCAGGACAGCGGCCTGACCGGCACCCTCAGCGACGCCGACCGGGCCAGGCTGGCCCGCACCGGAGTCGTCCCGCTGACCACCGAGGACGGCCTCGCCCTGCTCGACACGGCCTGCGCCGCCGACCGGGCGACGCTGGTCCCCATCCGGCTGGAGCTGCGCAACCTGCGGATGGCGGCGCAGTTCGGCGCGCTGCCCGCGATCCTGCAGGGTCTGGTCCCCGTCTCCAGGCGGCGCGTGGTCGGCTCCGACCCGGCCGCCGCGTCGCAGCTGCGCGAGCGCCTGGCCCGCCTGCCGGAGAGCGAGCACCACAAGGTCGTGATGGACCTGGTGCTCGACCAGGTGGCGACCGTGCTCGGCTATCCCGACCCGAGCGCCGTGGAGCAGGACCGGCCCCTCAACGAGGCCGGCTTCGACTCGCTGACGGCGGTGGAGTTCCGCAACCGGATGAACGCGGCCACCGGGCTGCGGCTGCCCGCCACGCTGATCTTCGACTATCCGACGCCCACCGCCCTCGTCCAGTATCTGTGCGGCCGGCTCCTCGACGGCCCCAGGGCGGCCGTGTCCACCCACAGCGCGATCGACGCGGAGGAGCCGATCGCCATCGTCGGCATGAGCTGCCGGCTGCCCGGCGGCGTCACCGGCCCGGACGACCTGTGGAACCTGGTGGCCGGGGGAGGCGACGCGATGTCGATGTTCCCCCCCGACCGCAACTGGAACCTGGACGAGCTCTACCACCCCGACCCGGAGCACCCCGGCACCACCTACGCGCGGGAGGCCGGGTTCGTCTACGACGCCACCGCGTTCGACCCGTCGTTCTTCAGCATCTCCCCGAGGGAGGCCGTCGCCATGGATCCCCAGCAGCGGCTGCTGCTGGAGGGCTCGTGGGAGGCGCTGGAGCACGCGGGCATCGACCCGGCCGCCGTGCGCGGCAGCAGCACGGGCGTGTTCGTCGGGCTGATGTACCACGACTACGGGGTGCACCTGCAGAACGTGCCGAGCGACCTGGACGGCTTCGTCGGCACCGGAGTCTCGGCCGGTGTCGCCTCCGGCCGGGTGTCCTACGCCTTCGGCTTCGAGGGGCCTTCGGTCACCCTGGACACGGCGTGCTCCTCCTCGCTGGTCGCGCTGCACATGGCGATGCAGGCGCTGCGCAGGGGCGAGTGCTCGCTCGCGCTCGCCGGCGGCGTCACCGTGCTGTCCACCCCCGCGGTCTTCGTCGACTTCAGCCGCCAGCGCGGCCTGGCCGCCGACGGCCGCTGCAAGTCCTTCGCCGACGCGGCGGACGGCACCGGCTGGGGCGAGGGCGTGGGCATGCTCCTGGTGGAGCGGCTCTCCGACGCTCGCCGCAACGGCCACAAGGTCCTCGCGGTGGTGCGTGGCAGCGCGATCAACCAGGACGGCGCCAGCTACGGGCTCACCGCCCCCAACGGCCCCTCCCAGCAGCGCCTGATCGAGCAGGCCCTGGCCGACGCCCGGCTGACCAACGCCGACGTCGACGCCGTCGAGGGACACGGCACCGGCACCACTCTCGGCGACCCGATCGAGGCGCAGGCCATCGTGGCCACCTACGGCCAGGACCGGCCGGAGGACCGGCCGCTGTGGCTGGGGTCCGTCAAGTCGAACATCGGCCACACCCAGGCCGCCGCCGGCGTCGCGGGCATCATCAAGATGGTGATGGCGATGCGGCACGGCGTGCTGCCGCGGACCCTGCACGTGGACGAGCCGACCACGCACGTGGACTGGTCGGCGGGCGCGGTTCGCCTGCTCACCGAGGCCACGCCGTGGCCCGAGACCGCGCGGCCGCGCCGCGCGGGCGTCTCGTCCTTCGGGATCAGCGGCACCAACGCCCACGTCATCCTGGAGCAGGCGCCGGAGGAGCCCGCGGAGAAGCGGGACGCGCCCGAGCGCCCGCTGATCCCGTGGGTGCTGTCGGCCAAGACGCAGGACGCGCTCAAGGCCCAGGCGCGCAGGCTGCGCGGCCACCTGGAGTCGTGGACGGAGCACTCGGCGGCCGACGTCGCCCGGTCCCTGGCCACGACGCGCTCCTCGTTCAAACGCCGGATGGTCGTGCTCGGCGCCACCCGCGAGGAGCTCACCGCCGGGCTGGACGCCGCGCTGGCGCAGCGGCAGGCGGACAACGTGATCACCGGTTCGGCCGCCCGAGGCAGGGTCGCCTACCTGTTCACCGGCCAGGGCAGCCAGCGGCAGGGGATGGGGGAGGAGCTGTACGCGGCCTACCCGGAGTACGCGGCGGCGTTCGACGCGGTGTGCGCCCGGTTCGACCGCCACCTCGACCGGCCGCTGCGCGAGGTCATCACCGGTGACCCCGAGCTCCTCCAGCAGACCCGCTACACCCAGGCCGCCCTGTTCGCCGTCGAGGTCGCGCTGTTCCGCTGCCTGGAGGCCTGGGGGGTGCGCCCGGACTTCCTCGCCGGCCACTCCGTCGGCGAAATCGTCGCCGCGCACGTCGCGGGCGTGCTGTCACTGGACGACGCGGTCACGCTCGTGGCCGCGCGCGGCGGCCTGATGCAGGCGCTGCCGCCCGGCGGGGCGATGATCTCGGTGCGCGCGGCGGAGGCCGACGTGCTGCCGCTGCTGGCCGGGTACGAGGACCGCGCCGGCATCGCCTCGGTCAACGGCCCGGCCTCCGTCGTGCTGTCCGGCACCGAGGAGAGCGTGCTCGAGCTGGCGGAACTGCTGGCCGGGCGCGGGCACAAGACCAAGCGGCTGGCCGTCAGCCACGCCTTCCACTCGCCGCTGATGGAGCCGGTGCTGGAGGACTTCCTGAACGTCGCGAGGCAGCTGACCTTCCACCCGCCCGCGATCCCCGTCATCTCCAACGTCACCGGCGAGCCGGCCACCACCGAGGAGCTGACCTCGCCGGAGTACTGGGCCCGGCACCTGCGGCAGGCCGTGCGCTTCTGCGACGGGATCAGGACGCTGCGGAGTCGCGGCGTCACCACCTTCCTGGAGCTCGGCCCCGACGCCGTGCTGTCGGCCATGGTCGGCGACTGCGCGGAGGGCTGGACCGGGGTGGCCGTTCCGGCGCTGCGCCGCGACCGGCCGGAGGCGGCCGCGCTGCTCGACGCGCTGGCGCGGGTCTCCGCGCACGGCACCGACGTCGACTGGGGCGCCGTCGTCGGCGCGGGCACGACCGTGCAACTGCCCACCTACCCCTTCCAGCGGCAGCGCTACTGGCCCGACCCGCCCCCGGCGGAGACGGCCGTGGCGGCCGCACCGCCCGACCACGAGCTGTGGGACGCCGTCGCGCGCCAGGACCTGGACGGGCTGCTCGCCACGCTCGGCCTCGGAGCGGGGGCCACACTGGACGACCTCCTGCCGGCGCTGGCCAGGCTGCACGGCGGCGGGAGCGGCGGTGCCGAGTACGGGCACCTGCGCTACCAGCTCGGCTGGCGGCCGCTCACCGACCTGCCCGCGCCGGTCCTGTCGGGAACCTGGCCGGTGGTCGCGCCGGACGACTCCGCGGAAGCGGGCCGGGCGCTGGCGGCCGGGCTGGCCGCGCACGGCGCCGACACCGTCGTGCTCCCGGAGATGCCCGTCTCCGACGCGGGAGTGGCGGGCATCGTCTACCTGCTGCCGGAAGGCGCGCCCCTTCCCGAGATCGCACCCGGTTCGGCACCGGTCTGGGTTCTCACGCGGGGCGCGGTCCGGGTGTCGCCGTCCGACGGGGACGCCGTGCCGGTGACCGTACGGGCATGGGGAGCGCTCAGGACCGCGGCCCGCGACGGGCTGCTGCGGAACGGCGGGCTGGTCGACCTCCCGGCCAGGCTGGACGAGCACGTGCTGCGGCAGCTGTGCGTGGTGCTCTCCGGCGTGACCGGAGAGGAGGAACTGGCCGTACGGCTCGGCGGGGTGTTCGCGCGCAGGCTGCGACCGGCACCGTGCCGGGGGGCAGCGCTGGGGGCGGAATGGCGGCCCAGCGGCACGGTCATGCTGGCCGGTCCGCTCGACGAGACCGCCGCCGAGCTGGGCAGGTGGGCCGCGCGCAACGGCGCGGAGCAGGTCGTCCTCACCGAGCCGGACGCCAGGCTCGCGGGCGAGCCCGGCGTGGTCGTGCGGGCGATCGGCGACGGTCTCCCGGCTCTCCCGGTTCTCTCGGCCCTCCTGGATCTCCCGGTGACCGCCGTCGTCTGCACGACGCCGGAGGCGGCCCGGTTGTTCGACGAGCGGACCCGCTCGGCGGACCTGTCCGCCTTCGTCATGCTGGCGCCGGCGGGGGCGGCCTGGGGCGAGGACGGCGCGTCGGACCACGAGTACTTCAACGCGCTGGCCGCCGCGCGGCGCGAGGCGGGGCTGCCGGCGCTGTCCGGCGCGGTCGGCCTGAAGGAACCGGCCGACGCGGTCGCGGCCGTCCGCCACGCGCTGCGCCAGGGGGACACGACGCTCGTCGTCGCCGACCCCGACTGGATCGCGCTGGCCGCCGCGACGCGCTCCCGGCTCCTGGACGACATCCCCGAGGCGGTGCTCGTCCAGGACGAGCCGGAGGACCTGGTCGACGGCGTCGCCGCCTTCCGCCGCCTGCTGGACGACAGCCCGGCGGAGGAGCACCACGGCATCCTGCTCGACGTGGTGCGCCGCCAGGCCGCCGCGATCCTGCAGTTCCCGCTGCATGACGCGGTCGAGCCCGACGCGGAGTTCTTCGAGCTCGGCTTCTCCTCGATGGCCGCGGTGGAGCTGCGCAACCGGCTCAGCGAGCTGACCGGCATCGAGCTGGCCGCCGACGCGGTCTACGACTACCCGACACCGGCCGAGCTGGCGGAACACCTGCTCGCCGAGGCCACGGCCCCGGCCGCGGGCTGAGAAAGGACGACCCCGTGCTCGATGGATTCACCCCCTGGCCCGAGGAGTTCGCGGAACGCTACCGGGCGGCGGGCCACTGGACCGATGAGAACCTCGGCGAGTTCCTGCGCCGGCTGGCCCGCTCCCACCCGGGCAGGACCGCCCTCGTGGCGGGCCCGCACCGGTGGACCTACGCCGAGCTGGACTCGCGCGCCGACCGGATGGCGGCGGGACTGCACGCGCTCGGCATCGGCGCCGGCGACCGCGTCGTCGTGCAGCTGCCCAACGTGCCGGAGCTGGTGACGCTGTTCTTCGCGCTGTTCAGGATCGGCGCCCAGCCGGTCCTGGCGCTGCCCGCGCACCGCAGCAGCGAGATCACCTACTTCTGCGAGTTCACCGAGGCGGTCGCCTACGTCGTCGCGGACACGCATCTCGGGTTCGACTACCGGGAGCTGGCCGCCGAGGTCGTCGCCCGCGTGCCCACCGTCAAGCACGTCCTCGTCGCGGGAGATCCGGGTGACCGGGGTGGCTCGGGCGGCTTCGTGGCGCTGGGCGACGTCCGGGGCGAGTCCCTGCCCGACCTGCCCCGCCCCGACCCGGCGGGGGTGGCGCTCTTCCTGCTGTCCGGCGGTACGACCGGGGTGCCCAAGCTCGTGCCGCGCGCCCACCAGGAATGGAGCTACAGCGGGCGCGCGGTCGGCGAGGCCTGCGGCTACGACGCGAACACCGTCCACCTGGTGAACCTGCCGCTGAGCCACAACTGGCCGCTGACCCACGGGCTGCTGGCCACCTTCCACGCGGGCGGGACGCTCGTGCTGGCACCGGGCCCGAGCCCTGACCAGTCCTTCCCCCTCATCGAGCGCGAGCGGGTGACCGAGACCGGCCTCATCCCCGGCGCGGCCCTGCTCTGGATGGAGGCCGCCGAGTGGGGCGAGCACGACATCTCCAGCCTGCGCCGGGTGACCATCGGCGGCACGAAGCTGCAGCCCGAGCTGGCCCGCCGGGTGGAGCCCGCCCTCGGCTGCCGGCTCCAGCAGGCCTTCGGCATGGCGGAGGGCTTGTGCGGCTTCCACCGGCCGGACGATCCGGCGGACGTGGTCCTCGTCAGCCAGGGGCTGCCCGTCTCCCCGGACGACGAGGTGCGGGTGGTGGACGAGGACGACAACGACGTCGCCCCCGGAGAGGTGGGCCAGCTGCTGGCCCGCGGGCCGTACACCACCCGCGGCTACTACCGGGCGCCGGAGCACAACGCCCGGTCGTTCACCGCGGACGGGTTCTACCGGAGCGGCGACCTGGTGCGGCTGCTGCCCACCGGGCACGTGATCTTCGAGGGCAGGGTGAAGGACCAGATCAACCGGGGCGGCGACAAGATCGCGGCAGAGGAGGTGGAGAACCACCTCCTCGCCCATCCGAACGTCCGCGAGGTCGCCTTCGTGGGCCTGCCCGACGAGGTTCTCGGCGAGCGGAGCTGCGCCTGCGTCGTCCCCCGGGGTACGCCTCCGACGCTGGTGGAGCTCACCGCGTTCCTGCGCGGGCGCGGCGTCGCGGCCTTCAAGTTCCCCGACCGCCTGGAGATCGTCGAGGCCCTCCCCGTCACGCCACTGGGCAAGGTCAGCAAGAAGCAGCTCGCGGGCATGTTCGGTTAACAGAGGACGATTCCCCATGCACCTGCCAAACATCGACCCGCACCCTCCGGGCACCGACTCACGCCCGCCGGGCATCGACTCACGCCTGGCGGGCACCGCCCCGTGCCTGCCGGACACCGCCCCGCGCCTGCCGGGCGTCGACCCGTACCTGCTGGACATCGACCTGCCCGGGTTCCTGGAAGTGCACGCGAAGGCCACCGCCGAGTCGCGCAACAGCGCGAGCCGGACCCTGGCGACCTGGCGCCAGGAGATCGACCCCGTCGATCCGGCCTGGCTCCTCGCGCCGGTGTTCGCGCGGACGAGGCGGGCGTTCGTCTGGGTGTCGCCCGAGTCGAGCGTGATCGCCATGGGCAGCGCGGCCGACTTCGTCGAACGCGGCTCCGGCCGCTTCGCCGGCATCCGGGCGAGCTGGGAGAGAGCCGCCCAGAACGCGGTGGCCGGCGGGCCGGGCCGGCGCGGTACGCCGTCGCTGGTCGGCGGCTTCGCCTTCGCCCCGCGGCCCGGGCCGCTCCCGGAGGCGCTGATGTGGGTGCCCCGGGTCCTGGTCGCCCGGGATCGGGACGGGCGGACCACGCTCGCGCTCAGCGTGAGCGTCGACCCCGGCAACCCCGTGCAGGACGACGTGGCGGAGGTGGTCGCCCAGGCCTGCGGCCTGCTCTCCGCCGCGGGCGGGCGCCCGTGCCCGAGCCCCTACCTCGCCGGGACGACCGTCACCGAATTCCCCCCCGCCGCCGAGTGGAAGGCGCTGGTCGCGCGGGCGGCGGACCAGATCGGCCGCGGCAGGTTCGACAAGGCGGTCCTGGCCCGCCAGTTGCGCGTGACCTCGCCCTGTCCCTACGACGTGCCGTCCGTGCTGGGGTCCCTGCTCGCCGCGCAGTCCGGGACCACCGTCTTCGCCGTCGCGGCGGGCGGGCACGCCTTCGTCGGCGCCACCCCGGAAAGACTGGTCAGCCTGCACGCCGGACGGGCCCGGTCGATGAGCCTGGCCGCGTCCATGCCGCGCGGCGCCACACCGGCCGAGGACGCCCGGCTGCGCGCCGCCCTGCTGGAGGACGACAAGAGCCGGCGCGAGCAGCAGGTCGTCACCGACATGCTCCGCCACGCCTTCGAGCAGGTGTGCCGGGAGGTCTCGGTGCCCGCCGAGCCGCACGTGCTCGACCTGCCGAACCTGCGCCACCTGCACAGCCGCGTCGACGGCGAGATCGCCGACCCGGAGAACACGAGTGTGCTCGACCTCGTCGAGCGGCTGCACCCCACCCCGGCCGTCGGCGGCCACCCCCGCAAGGGGACGCTCGACTGGATCGCCTCGGCCGAGCCCTTCGACCGCGGCTGGTACGCGGGCCCGGTCGGCTGGATGAACACCGACCAGGAGGGGGACTTCGCCGTCGCCCTCCGCTCCGCCCACCTGCACGAGGGGACCGCCACCCTCTACGCGGGGTGCGGGATCGTGGCGGGCTCCGACCCGGATGTGGAGCTCCAGGAGACCAGGCTCAAGTTCCGTCCTATGCTCAATGCCCTCGCCGTGCCCGCGTACGGGCCGGACGGGGCGGGAACCTCTTGATCGGGAAACACGCACGAGAGGCATTCGAACGTGATCCAGATAGACGGACTGACGAAGCGTTTTGGCGACAGGACGGCCGTGGACGACCTGACGTTCACCGTCGAACCCGGCCGGGTCACCGGCTTTCTCGGCCCGAACGGAGCGGGCAAGTCGACGACCATGAGAATGATCCTCGGCCTCGACGCGCCGAACGCCGGGAGCGTGACGGTCAACGGCCACGACTACGTGGGCGTGGCCAGGCCCATGCGTGAGGTGGGCGCCCTGCTGGACGCCCGCGCGCTGCACAAGGGCCGTACGGCACGCAACCACCTGCTCTGCCTCGCCCAGACCAACGACATTCCGGGTGACCGGGTGGACGAGGTGCTGGAGCTGGTCGGGCTGGCATCGGTGGCGCGCAAACGGGCCGGATCCTTCTCCCTGGGCATGGGCCAGCGGCTCGGGATCGCGGCGGCGCTCCTCGGCGACCCGAAGGTGCTGCTGTTCGACGAACCGGTCAACGGCCTGGATCCCGAGGGCATCAAGTGGATCCGCGAGCTGATGCGCGGGCTGGCCGGCGAGGGCCGCACCGTCCTGGTCTCCAGCCACCTGATGAGCGAGATGGCGCAGACCGCCGACCATCTCATCGTCATCGGCAGGGGGAGGCTGATCGCGGACATCGGGATCGGCGAGTTCGTCCGGCAGGGCTCCAACGTGCTGGTGCGGGCCGACGGTCAGGACCGGCTCGTCCCCCACCTGATCGAGGCGGGCGGCTCCGTCCAGGACGGTACCGACGGCTCCTTCATCGTCACCGGGCTGGAGGCGAGGCGGATCGGCGAGGCCGCGCTGGCCGCCGGGGTCGTGCTGACGGAGCTGACACCACAACGTTCATTGGAGCAGGCCTACATGGATCTGACCCGCGACAGCGTCGAGTTCCAGGCGAGCGCGGCATGAGCGCCATCGCGAACACGATGCGGTCGGAGTGGACCAAGTTCCGCACGATCCCGTCCAACGTCCCCATCCTGCTGGCGACCGTCGCCGTCATGGTGGGCGCCGGCGCGCTCACCGCCAACGGCGCGGCCAGGGGCTACCAGGCGGCGGGGGCGGCGTTCGACCCCACCTACATCAGCATGTACGGCGGGTTCCTGTTCGTCCAGATCGCCGTGGGCGCGCTCGGCGTGCTGGTGGTGTCCTCCGAGTACGCCACCGGGATGATCCGCACGAGCCTGACCGTGGTCCCGCGGCGAGGACGGCTGCTCGCCGCCAAGATCTGGACGTTCGGTCTCATCACCCTGGTGATGGGGGAGATCGCCGCCTTCGGCGCGTTCCTCGTCGGCCAGACCGTGATCGGCGCCGCCGGCGCCCCGGCCGCGACGCTCGGCCAGCCCGGCGTCCTGCGCGCCGTCGTCGGCATGGGGCTGATCTGGGTCCTGGTGGGTCTCACCGGCGTGGCGCTCGGCTGCCTGCTGCGCGACACGATGGCCGCCACGACCGTGGTGGTGGCCGTCAACTTCATCATCCCGATCATCGGGCCCAGGCTCATGCCCGACGCCGTCGGAAACTGGGTGAGCACGTACTGGCCGATCGCGGCCGGTCTCCGGGTCACCACCACCGTCCCCACCGCGGAACGGCTGGCGCCCTGGACGGGGCTCGGCCTGATGGCCGCCTTCACCGCCGTCCTGCTGATCGTGGCCTTCGCGGTGTTCCGCTCGCGGGACGCCTGACGGCGGCGGTCCCGACGCCGGCATCCGACACCGACGCCCGGCACCGACGCCCGGCACCCGACGCCTGACATGACGCCCGGCATGACATCCGGCGCCGACGCCCGGTGCCCGGCGCCGGCGCCCGGCATGACGCCCGGCGGCCGCCCAGGCCCGCCGGGCGTCGCCGTGTTCCCGCCCCCTATTAACGGCTCTACCAGCACTTTTAGTGGCCCTTAGGGGTTACCCGCTTTCTCCCGCCTCGCGAATACTGAAGTTCGGTAAACCCGGCGGGAGGAGCTACAAGAATGGCACCGAATTTCGCAAACGGTCAGTGCCGGTCCTTCCGCGGTGACGGGCGGCCGGACCTGCTCGTGCGGAACACGGAAACGGGCGAGCTATTCGTCTGCCCGCACAGCGGTGAATTCAACGGTACCGAGACTTTCGGCGACCCGGTGAAGATCGGTGACGGGTTCGGCTGGTGGCGGTTCTTCTTCGTCCGTGCGGTCGACGCCACCGGAAACGGGCAGGCGGACATCTGCGCGTTCAGCGCCCACGAATTCGACATCAATCCGGGCGAGAACGGGGAGCACGGCTTCTTCCTGCTGCGGAACCTGGGCGCGCCGGGCGAGATCGGCCCGTTCGCCGAGCCGATCCGGGTGTCCGGCAGGCGCGACGACGGCCGGCAGTGGGAGACGATCGGGTTCGCCGACGTGACGGGCACCGGCACGGACGACACGTTCGGCCGGGGCAAGGACGCCGGCAACGTGGACGTGTTCCCCCACCGCGACCTGGGCGTCCTTCGCAACGATACCTACGACAAGGATCCGGTGAGGCTCACCGAGATCGACGTCGACGACCTCCCCGTCGCGATGGCCGACTTCACCGGCAACGGGAACCTCGACCTGCTGGTCCGCCGGGCCAACGGCGACCTGGCCCTGTACGAGTTCGACGGCAGGCCGGGCACGGCGACCGGGGGCACCTGGTACACCGTGGCCGGCGGCTGGCAGGACATGCGCCTCATGGCGCTCACCGACATCGACATGGACGGGCACCCCGACCTGCTCGGGCTGCACCAGGACGGCACGCTCGCCGCCTACCGGCACTGCGGGAAGTTCAATCCCGACTCTCCGCTCGAGCTTTTTCAGGAGCCGGTAACCGTCGCCACCGGATTCGGGATGTACGACGTCATCAGCTGATCACTCCGTCGGAATCTGGATAGGTTCAATGCAATTCGAACTCTCCTCCCGTATTTTCTCCGACGACGCGGTGGCGATCGTCGGCATATCCTGTCGCCTTCCCCACGCACCCGATCCCGCATCATTCTGGCGGTTGCTTCGCGATGGCCGTGACGCCATCACCGAGGTGCCGAGCGGCCGGTGGAACTCGCCGGAGACCAGCTCGATGCGCGGCGGTTTCATCGACGGAATCGCCGAGTTCGACGCCGAGTTCTTCGGCATCGCGCCGAACGAGGCCGCGATGATGGACCCCCAGCAGCGGCTGGTCCTGGAGCTGAGCTGGGAGGCGCTCGAGGACGCGGGCATCGTCCCGGAGAGCCTGCGCGACACCGGCACGAGCGTCTACATCGGCGCCATGGCCGGCGACTACGCCCAGCTGCTCCAGGGCAACGTGTCCCGCCACAGCCTGACCGGCCTCAGCCGCGCCCTGCTCGCCAACCGGATCTCCTACACCCTCGGGCTGCAGGGCCCCAGCCTGACCGTCGACTCGGCGCAGTCGGCCTCGCTGACCGCCGTGCACCTGGCGTGCGAGAGCCTGCGGAACGGCGAGTCCGGGCTCGCCATCGTCGGCGGCGTCAACCTCAACATCACCCCCGACAGCACGCTGGCCGCCGCCAGGTTCGGCGCCCTGTCCCCCGACGGCAGGTGCTTCACCTTCGACGCGCGCGCCAACGGCTACGTGCGCGGCGAGGGCGGCGGGATCGTCGTGCTCAAGCCGCTGGCCCGCGCGCTCGCCGACGGCGACCGGGTGTACTGCGTGATCGCGGGCAGCGCGGTCAACAACGACGGCGGCGGCGAGGGCCTCACCGTTCCCGACCAGCACGCCCAGGAGGAGGTCATCCGCCTGGCCTGCGAGCGTGCCGGGGTGAGCGCCGCCGACGTCCAGTTCGTGGAGCTGCACGGCACGGGCACCCGGGTCGGCGACCCCGTCGAGGCACGCGCGCTCGGCACCGCCATCGGCGCCGCGAGGGAGCCGGGCGCGCCGCTGCTCGTCGGCTCGGCCAAGACCAACGTCGGCCACCTCGAAGGGGCCGCGGGGATCGTCGGCCTCCTGAAGACCGCGCTGGCCATCAGGCACCGCGAGCTGCCCGCGTCGCTGAACTTCGAGACGCCCAACCCGCGGATCCCCCTCGACGAGCTCAACCTCCGGGTCAACACGGAGCTGAGCCCCTGGCCGCGCGCCGACGCGCCGCTGGTGGCCGGGGTCAGCTCGTTCGGCATGGGCGGGGCCAACTGCCACATGGTGCTCGCGGAGTGCCCGCAAGAGGCCCCCGCGCCGGCTGAGCCGTCCGGGCCATCCGCGCTGTCCGTGTCATCCACGTCGTCCGGGCCATCCGCGCTGTCCGTGTCACCCACGTCGTCCGAGCCATCGGCGCCGTCCGCGCCGCTCACGTCGTCCGAGCCATCGGCGCCGCTCACGTCGTCCGAGTCGTCCGCGTCACCCGCCGGGCCGCTGATCGTGTCGCTGTCCGGGCAGAGCGAGGCCGCGCTGCGCGGCCAGGCCGTGCGGCTGCGCGAGCACCTGCTCGCCACCCCCGGCGCCGATCCCGTGGACGTCGCCTACTCGCTGGCCGCGACGCGCACGGCGTTCCCGTTCCGGGCGAGCGTCGTCGTGGACGAGCCGGAGCGCCTGGCCGACGTACTCGGGCAGCTGTCCCGCGGCGAGCTCGCCGCCGAGATCGTGACGGGCCGGCCGCGCACCGGCGACATCGCCTTCCTCTACGCGGGGCAGGGCAGCCAGCGTCGCGGCATGGGACGGGAGCTGTACGACACCTACCCCGTCTTCGCGCGTGCCCTCGACGAGGTCGCCGCCTGCTTCGAGGGCGACCTGCTCGAGGCGATGTTCACCGACGCCGGCGGGCGGCTCGACGAGACGGGGACGACCCAGCCCGCGCTCTTCGCCTTCGAGGTCGCCCTCACCCGGCTGTACGAGCACTGGGGCATCCGCCCCGACCGGCTCATCGGCCACTCCATCGGCGAGATCTCCGCCGCGCACGTCGCCGGAGTGCTGTCGCTGGAGGACGCCTGCGCCCTGGTCGCGGCGCGCGGCAGGTTGATGCAGGAGCTGCCGGTCGGCGGCACGATGGTCGCCGTCCAGGCCACGGAGGAGGAGATCCTTCCTCTCCTCGACGCCTCGGCGAGCATCGCCGCGATCAACGGGCCGGAGTCCGTGGTCGTCTCCGGCGCGGAGAGCCGCGTCGCCGAGATCGCCGAGGAGATGCGCGGGCGCGGGCGCAAGGTCCGTCGCCTGCGCGTCAGCCACGCCTTCCACTCGCCGCTGATGGATCCGATGCTGGCGGAGTTCCGGCGGGTGGCCGAGTCGCTCACCTACCACGAGCCGGTCATCCCGATCGTGTCCAACCTCACCGGCGCCACCGCGTCCGCCAGGGAGCTGTGCTCGCCCGACCACTGGGTCAGGCACGTGCGCGAGGCCGTGCGGTTCGGCGACGGTATCCGGGCCCTGGCGGCCGCGGGCACGAGCACGTTCGTGGAGATCGGCCCGGGCGCCGTCCTGACCGCGATGGGACAGCAGTGCCTGCCGCCGGACGCCGGCGCGCGGTTCGTCACCACGCTGCGGGACGGCCGGCCGGAACCTCTCACCGCGGGCCTCGCGCTCGCCGCGCTGCAGACCGGTGGCGCCGAGATGAACGCGGAGGCGGTGTTCCCCGGCGCCCGCCGCGTCCAGCTGCCCACCTACGCCTTCCAGCGCACGCGCCACTGGCTCACCGACACCGCCCCGCCGGCGCCCGCCGCCGGCACCGACGACACCCGGCCGCTCACCGGCCGCCTGGCCGGGCTGTCCGGGCCGGAGCGGGAGCAGGTTCTCCTCGACCTCGTACGGACCTGCGTCGCGCTCGTGCTCGGCCACGCCACCACCGCGACCGTGGACGCCGGCACCGCCTTCAAGGCGCTCGGATTCGACTCCTACAGCGCGGTCGAGCTCAGGAACAGGCTCAACACCGCCACCGGCCTGCCGCTGCCGACCTCGCTGCTGTTCGACCACCCCACGCCGGCAGCGCTCGCCGCTTTCCTGCGCGCGGAGCTGACGGGTGACTCCGCGCCGGCGCCGGCGGTGGAGCGGGCCGTGGGCCACGACGAGCCGATCGCGATCGTCGGCATGGCATGCCGGTTCCCCGGCGGCGTGGTCTCTCCCGACGACCTGTGGAAGCTGGTGATCTCGGAAGGGGACGCGATCGGGGAGTTCCCCGTCGACCGCGGCTGGGACCTGGGCGGGCTGTACGACCCGGACCCCGGCAGCAGCGGCACGTCCTACGCCCGGCACGGCGGATTCCTGTACGGGGCGGCGGAGTTCGACCCCGGCTTCTTCGGTATCTCGCCACGCGAGGCGCTGGCCATGGACCCGCAGCAGCGGCTGCTGCTGGAGACCTCGTGGGAGGCGATCGAGCGGGCCGGGATCGACCCCGGCCGGTTGCGCGGAAGCCGTACCGGGGTGTTCGCCGGCGCGACGGCCCAGGACTACGGCCCGAGGCTGCACGAGGCCACCGGGAACGCCGAGGGCTACATCCTGACCGGGACCACCAGCAGCGTGATCTCCGGACGCGTGGCGTTCTCGTTCGGGTTCGAGGGCCCGGCCGTCACGGTGGACACGGCGTGCTCGTCGTCGCTGGTGGCGCTGCACCTGGCCGCTCAGTCGCTGCGGTCGGGCGACTGCGACCTCGCTCTCGCCGGCGGCGCGACCGTGATGGCCTCGCCCGGCATGTTCGTGGAGTTCTCCCGCCAGCGTGGCCTGTCGCCGGACGGCAGGTGCAAGGCGTTCTCCGCGGAGGCCGACGGCACCGGCTGGGCCGAGGGCATCGGCATGCTGCTCGTCGAGCGGCTCTCGGACGCCCGCCGCAACGGGCACCAGGTCCTCGCCGTCATGCGCGGCAGCGCGATCAATCAGGACGGCGCGAGCAACGGCCTGACCGCCCCCAACGGCCCCTCCCAGCAGCGCCTGATCCGCCAGGCCCTGGCCAACGCGAACCTGTCGGCGGCCGACGTCGACGCGGTCGAGGCCCACGGCACCGGGACCATGCTCGGCGACCCGATCGAGGCGCAGGCCATCCTGGCCACGTACGGTCAGGACCGTTCCGAGGACCGGCCGCTGTGGCTGGGGTCGTTGAAGTCGAACATCGGTCACGCCCAGGCCGCCGCGGGCGTCGGCGGTGTGATCAAGATGGTGATGGCGATGCGGCACGGGACGCTGCCCCGGACGCTGCACGCCGAGGAACCGTCGCCGCACGTGGACTGGACGGCCGGAGCCGTCGAGCTGCTGACCGAGGCCCGCCCGTGGGACGCCGAGGAGCGCCCGCGCCGGGCGGCGATCTCCTCCTTCGGCATCAGCGGCACCAACGCGCACGTGATCATCGAGCAGGGGCCCCAGGAGCCGGACACGGACACCGACGGTGTCGAGCTGCCCGTCACGCCCTGGTTGATCTCCGCGAAGAGCCCGGAGGCGCTGCGGGCACAGGCCGGGCGGCTCGCCTCATGGATGACGCCGGACACGCCGATCGCCGCGACCGGCGCCGCCCTGGCCGGTGACCGCGCGCTGCTGGAACAGCGCGCGGTGGTCGTCGGCGCCGACCGCGAGGAGCTGCTGGCGGGCCTGCGGGCACTGGCCGGGCGTACGGCGGCGCCCGACGTGGTGACCGGCAGCGGCCACGGCGGCAGGCTGGCCCTGCTGTTCACCGGGCAGGGCAGCCAGCGGCTGGGCATGGGCCGCGACCTGGCCGCCGCCTTCCCGGTGTTCGCCGAGGCGCTGGAGGAGATCTGCGCCCTGCTGGACCCGCTGTTGCCGTACCCGCTCCTCGAGACGATGTTCGCCGATCCCGGCGGCGTGCTCGACGAGACGCTGATGACCCAGCCCGCCCTCTTCGCCTTCGAGGTCGCGCTCTCCCGCCTGCTGGACTCCCTGGGTGTCAGGCCGGACGTCGTGACCGGTCACTCCGTCGGCGAGATCGCCGCCGCCCACGTGGCGGGAGTCTTCTCCCTGGCCGACGCCTGCACGCTGGTCGCGGCACGGGCCAGGCTGATGCAGGCGCTTCCCCCGGGCGGGGCGATGCTCGCGATCGCCGCGTCGGAAGCCGACGTGCTGCCGTTCGTCGAGGGGCGCGAGGACCAGGTCGCCATCGCGGCCGTCAACGCGCCCACCTCGGTGGTGATCTCCGGCGTCGAGTCCGTGGTCGAGGAGATCGCCCAGCGGGTCACCGTGCGCACGCGCCGGCTGCGGGTCTCGCACGCCTCCCACTCGCCGCTGATGGAACCGATGCTGGCCGAGTTCGGGCGGATCGCGGCCACCGTCACCTACCACGAGCCCCGCGTCCCGGTCGTCTCCGCCGTCACCGGCGACCTCACGGCCCCCGGACAGCTCACCGACGCCCGGTACTGGGTCGAGCACGTGCGGCGGCCGGTCCGCTTCGCCGACGCGATCAGCGCCACCGAGGCGAGCGTCTTCCTCGAGGTCGGACCCGAGGGCATCCTGACCGGCCTGGCCCAGCAGACGCTCGCCGACGGCGTGTTCGTCGCGGCCGCGCGCAAGGAGCGGGAGGAGAGCCGCACCTTCGTGCAGGCCCTCGGCCGGCTCCACACCTGCGGCACAGCCGTCGACTGGGACACCTACTTCGCCTCGGTGCCCGCAGGTCACATCGAGCTGCCCACCTACGCCTTCCAGCGCGAGCGGTACTGGCTGGAGACCGGCGGCCCCGGCGGCGTTCCCACGGAACACGTCGGGCTGTTCGCGGTCGACTGGGTCCCGGTGCCGGCCACCGGCGGCGCCCCGGCCTCCGATGACGTGTTCCTGGACTGGGCGGACGAGGACGGGCAGGACGATAGGGGCGAGCGCGACGAGACGGCACGTGCGCGTGAAGCCGTGCTGCGCGTGCTCTCCGCCGTCCAGGACCGGCTCGCCGGCGACCACCCCTCGTCCTCGCGGCTGGTGATCCTCACCAGGGGCGCGACCGGCGAGGAGACCGACCCGGCCGCGACGGCCGTCTGGGGTCTGGTGCGGTCCGCGCAGACCGAGTACCCCGGCCGGTTCGTGCTGCTCGACCACGACGGCGCCTCGCAGGACGCCGTCGCCGCCGCCCTCGCCTACGACGAGCCGCAGCTGGCGGTGCGAGACGGAAGGATCTTCGTTCCCCGGCTGGCCGGGCGCGACCTGCCGCCGGGGGAGGCGCCGTGGACACCCGGCGGCACCGTCCTGGTCACCGGCGGCACGGGCGGGCTGGGACGAGTGGTCACCCGGCACCTCGTCACCGCGCACGGCGTGCGTGACCTCGTGCTGCCCACCCGCGACCCGAGGGCGGCCGGGGCCGTCGAGCTGGCGGCCGAGCTGACCGCGCTCGGCGCGCGGGTCGAGCTGACCGCGTGCGACCTGTCCGACCGCGACGCGCTGGCCTCGCTCGTCGACTCCTGCCAGGAGCTGACCGGGGTCGTGCACATCGCCGGCGTTCTGGACGACGGCGTCGTCTCGGCCCTGAGCCCGGAACGGCTCGACGCCGTGTGGCGGACCAAGGCCGAGGCCGCCTGGCTCCTGCACGAGCTGACCCGCGACCGCGACCTGTCGGCGTTCGTGCTGTTCTCGTCGTGCGCGGGCACGCTGGGCAGCGCGGGCCAGGCGAACTACGCCGCGGCCAACGGGTTCCTGGACGGCCTGGCCCGGCACCGCCGCGCGCTCGGCCTGCCCGCGACGGCGCTCGCGTGGGGCCTGTGGGACAACTCCTCGGAGTTCGGCGGCATGGGGGCGACGCTCGCCACGGCCGACCTGGCGCGGTGGGCGCGGCTGGGCGTCGCCCCCATGCCGCCGGACCAGGCGCTCGCGCTCTTCGACGCGGCGCTCGCCGCGTCGGCGGAGACGGCGCTTCCCGCGCGGCTGAGCCTCGCGAAGGTCGCCGACCCGGCGCCCGCGATGCTGCGCGGCCTGCTGCGCAAGCCGATCGAGCGCCGCGCGGCCGGTGCGTCCGGCGACGTGGCACTCGGGCAGCTCCTGCGCGAGATGAGCCCGGAGGAGCAGGAACGCACGCTCCTCGACCTGGTCCGCGGCCAGGCGGCCCTGGTGCTCGGGCACGTGACACCGCACGTGATCAGCGCGACGGGCGCGTTCAAGGACGCGGGCTTCGACTCGCTGACCGCGGTCGAGCTCAGGAACAGGCTCAACGCGGCCACCGGCCTGCGGCTGCCGAGTTCGCTGCTGTTCGACTACCCGTCACCGGCGGTGCTGACGGAGTACCTGCGGGCGGAACTGCTGGGCGACACCACGGCGGCGCCCTCGGCGTCCTCGGCGGTCCGGACGGCCGGATACGACGAGCCGATCGCGATCGTGGGGATGGCGTGCCGGTTCCCGGGTGGGGTGTCCTCGCCCGAGGACCTGTGGGACCTGGTGGCCGCCGGTGCCGACGTGGTCGGCGAGTTCCCCACCGACCGAGGCTGGGACCTGGACCGGCTGTTCTCCGGCGACCCGGACGACCGGGGCACCTCCTCCACCCGGTACGGCGGCTTCCTCTACGACGCGGCCGAGTTCGACGCGGGCTTCTTCGGGATCTCGCCGCGTGAGGCGTTGGCGATGGATCCGCAGCAGCGCCTGCTGCTGGAGGCGTCGTGGGAGGCGATCGAGCACGCCGACATCGACGCTGCGGAGCTGCGAGGAAGCCAGACCGGAGTGTTCACCGGCATCGCCCCGATGGAGTACGGGCCGCGGCGCTTCGAGGGCGCGGAGTCCGTGGAGGGATACCTTCTCACCGGCGGCCTGGCCAGCGTCGCCTCCGGCCGGGTGTCCTACACCCTGGGCCTGGAGGGTCCGGCGGTCACGGTGGACACGGCGTGCTCGTCGTCGCTGGTCGCCCTGCATCTGGCCACGCAGGCGCTGCGCACGGGCGAGTGCGACCTGGCGCTCGCGGGCGGCGTGATGGTGATGGCCTCGCCCGGCACGTTCGTGGAGTTCTCCCGGCAGCGTGGCCTGTCGGCGGACGGACGGTGCAAGGCGTTCTCCGCGGAGGCCGACGGCACCGGCTGGGCCGAGGGCGTGGGTGTGCTGCTGGTCGAGCGGCTGTCGGACGCCCGGCGCAACGGCCACCGGGTGCTGGCCGTGGTCCGCGGCAGCGCGATCAACCAGGACGGCGCGAGCAACGGGCTCACCGCCCCGAACGGTCCGGCGCAGCAGCGGGTGATCCGCCAGGCGCTGGCGAACGCCGGTCTTTCGACCGCGGACGTGGACGTGGTCGAGGCGCACGGCACGGGAACGGTGCTGGGCGACCCGATCGAGGCGCAGGCGCTGATCGCCACCTACGGCCAGGACCGGCCGGAGGACCGGCCGCTGTGGCTGGGGTCGTTGAAGTCCAACATCGGTCACGCGCAGGCGGCCGCCGGTGTCGGTGGCGTGATCAAGATGGTGATGGCGCTGCGCAACGGCGTCATGCCGCAGACGTTGCACGCCGATGAGCCCTCGCCGCACGTCGACTGGTCGGCGGGTGCCGTCGAGCTGCTGACCGAGGCGCGTTCGTGGGACACCGGCGACCGCCCGCGCCGGGCGGCGGTGTCGTCCTTCGGGGTGAGCGGGACGAACGCGCACGTGATCATCGAGCAGGGTCCGGCGGTGGAGCCGGAACCTTCCGGCGCTGAGTTGCCGGTGACGCCGTGGCTGGTCTCGGCCAGGACTCCGGAGGCGCTTCGGGGGCAGGCTTCCCGGCTCGCGTCGTGGGTGGAGGAGCGGCCCGAGCTCGACGTGGCGGATGTCGCCTGGACGCTGGCGACGGGCCGTGCGGTGCTGGAGCAGCGCGCGGCGGTGGCGGGCGCTGATCGGGCCGAGCTGGTGGCCGGTCTGCGTGCTCTGGCCGACGGCACGACGGCGCTGGAAGCGGCCGGTGGTGGCCGGTTGGCGATGTTGTTCGCCGGTCAGGGCAGCCAGCGGGTGGGCATGGGCCGTGAGCTGGCCTCCGCGTTCCCGGTGTTCGCCGAGGCGCTGGAGGAGATCTGCGCGTTGTTGCCCGGCTCGGTGCGCGAGGCGATGTTCTCCGGTCCGGACGAGGTGCTGGCCGAGACGGGGATGACCCAGCCGGCGCTGTTCGCCTTCGAAGTTGCTCTCTACCGTCTGCTCGCCTCGCTGGGGGTGACCCCGGATGTGCTGGTGGGTCACTCGGTCGGGGAGATCGCGGCGGCTCATGTGGCCGGGGTGTTGTCGCTGCCAGATGCGTGTGCCCTGGTCACGGCTCGGGCCCGGTTGATGCAGGCGCTGCCCGAGGGCGGGGCGATGCTGGCCATCGCCGCTCCCGAGGCGGAGGTCCTTCCGCTGCTGGAGGGCCGCCAGGACGTGAGCATCGCGGCGGTCAACGGCCCGGCCTCGGTGGTGATCTCCGGCAGTGAGAACGCGGTGGAGGAGATCGCGGGTCTGGTGAGTGTCCGCACCCGACGCTTGCGCGTCTCGCACGCGTTCCACTCGCCCCTGATGGAGCCGATGCTGGCCGAGTTCGAGCAGGTCGTCTCCGCCCTGACTTTCAGTGAGCCGAGCATTCCGGTCGTGTCCAACGTGACGGGCCGGCCCGCCGAGCCGGGTCTGCTGACCGACCCGGCGTACTGGGTGCGGCATGTGCGCGAAGCGGTGCGCTTCGCCGACGGGGTGGTCGCCTGCCAGGCGAACGTGTTCGTGGAGATCGGACCGGACACCACCCTGACCGCGCTGGCCCAGCAGAGCGTCGAGGACGGAACGTTCGTCGCGACCGCGCGCAAGGACCGAGACGAGATCCGGACGCTGGTCGAGGCACTGGGCCGGCTGCACACCCACGGTGCGACCGTCGACTGGACGACGATCCTCACCCCGGCGCGGCAGATCGACCTGCCGACCTACGCCTTCCAGCATCAGCGCTACTGGTTGGAATCAGGCAGATCCGGCAGCGACGTGGCAGCGGCCGGGCTCAGCGTCGTCGACCACCCGATCCTCAGCGCCACCATCCCGGCACCCGACGGCGACAGCCTCACGCTCACCGGGCGGCTCTCCCTGACCACGCTGCCCTGGCTCGCCGACCACGCGGTCAACGGCACGGCCATCCTTCCCGGCACGGGCTTCCTCGAGATAGCGCTGCGTGCCGCGGCCGAGATCGAGGACTGCGAGACGGTCTCCGAACTGGCCCTGCAGGCCCCCCTCGTCCTCACGCACGACCACCCCGTCCAGCTTCAGGTCGTCATCGACGCTCCCGACGACGGCGGCCGGCGCGGCCTGGCCCTGTACTCCAGGCCCGAAGGCACGACCACCTGGCAGCGGCACGCCCAGGGGACGCTCGGCCCCGCCGCCGCCGCACCCGGCTTCGACCTGGCGCAGTGGCCGCCGCCCGGCGCGCGGCCCATCGACATCGATGACCTCTACGACAACCTGGCCGTCACAGGCCTGGAGTACGGCAGCGCCTTCCAGGGCCTGGTGAGCGCCTGGCAGCGGGACGGCGCCGTCTACGCCGAGATCGTCCTGCCCGACCAGGTGCAGGCCGGCGCGGAGCGGTTCGGGTTCCACCCCGCCCTTCTCGACGCGGTACTGCACTCCATCACGCTCGGCGATCTCCTGCCGTCCAGCGAGCCCGGCCACCCGTTCCTGCCCTTCGCCTGGTCCGGCGTCTCGGCGCACGGGGCGGGCGGGACCGTGGCGCGGGTACGGACCACCGCCAAGGGGCCGGGCGAGCTCTCGCTGAGCGTCGCCGACCACACCGGCGCGCCGATCCTCACGGTGGACTCCCTGGTGGTCAGGCCCGTGGCGACGGAACTGTCTCCGGAGCGCACGCCGTACGTGCTGGACTGGGTGAGCGTACGAGCCGGTGGGGCGGAACCCGGACGAGTGGTGGAACTCCGCGATCTCTCCTCCCCGGAGGAGGGCATCGGCGCGGAGCAGGTCCTCGTGCGCGTCCCGGCCGGTGTGGGCCGCGAGCGGACGTACGAGGTGCTGGCGCTCGTCCAGGAATGGCTCGCGGACGAGCGGCTCGCGCGGTCGCAGCTGGTGGTGGTGACCAGCGGCGCGGTCAGCGTGGCCGAGGGGGAGGTACCCGACCTGTCCACCGCCCCGATCTGGGGGCTGATCCGATCCGTCCAGTCCGAGCACGCCGGGCGGTTCGTCCTCCTGGACACCGACGGTCACCCCGACTCGGAAGCCGCGCTGCTTCGCGCCTGCGCTTCCGGCGAGCCACAGCTCGCCCTGCGGTCCGGTACGGTCCGCGTGCCGCGCATCGTACCGCTGGTCAACGCGCCGGTGATCGAGCGCTCGTCCGGAACTCCGGCGGGCACGGTACTGCTGACCGGCGGCACCGGCGAGCTCGCCACCCTGGCCGCGCGCCGGCTCGTCACCGAGCACGGGGTCCGGCACCTGCTGCTGGCCGGTCGCCGCGGCCCGGCGGCGCCCGGAGCCGACGAACTGCTGGCCGAGCTCACGTCGCTCGGCGCGCAGGTCACGATCGCCGCCTGCGACGTGTCCGATCGGGCCGAGCTCGCCGCCCTGCTGGTGGCCGTTCCCGACGACCGGCCGCTGACCGGTGTGATCCATCTGGCCGGGGTCGTCGACGACGGCGCCGTGACGTCGCTGACCCCGGAGCGGATCGACCGGGTCTTCGCGCCGAAGGCGGACGCGGCCTGGTACCTGCACGAGCTCACCGGCGAGCTCGACCTGTCGTTCTTCGTGATGTACTCCTCCATCGCCGGCATCGTCGGCAGCGCCGGCCAGGCAAACTACGCCGCGGCCAACGCCTACCTGGACGCGCTGGCCTCGCACCGCCGTGCGCAGGGGCTGCCCGCCCTCTCCCTGGCCTGGGGGCTGTGGGAGACCGACAACGGCATGGCGGGCGCGCTCAGCCAGGCCGACGTGGCCCGGCTCGGCAGGATCGGGCTCGCGCCGCTCCCGGCGGCGCAGGGCATGGCCCTGCTGGACACGGCCCTCACGCTCGACAGGGAAGTGCAGATTCCCGCCCGCCTCGACACCGCGGCACTGCGCCGCCAGGACGAGATCCCCGCGGTCTTCCGGGCGCTGGTCAAGCCCCCGGCGCGGCGCGCCGCGACGGCCAGGCCCGTGCGGGCGGGAGCGGACAAGGCGGCACTGCTCTCGCTCATCAGGACGAACATCGCGCTCGTGCTCGGGCACACCGACGCCGACGCCGTGGACGCCGAGGCGGCCTTCAAGGACCTCGGCTTCGACTCGCTGAGCTCCGTCGAGTTGCGCAACAGGCTCAACGCCGCCACCGGGCTGAGATTGCCCGCCACCCTGCTGTTCAACTTCCCCACCACGGACGCGCTCGCCGAGCACCTGCACGAGCAGCTCACCGGAGCCTCGCGCGCCGACCAGGTGAGCGCCCACACCGGTCCCGCGGACGAGCCCATCGCGATCGTGGGCATGGCCTGCCGCTACCCCGGCGGCGTGGTCTCTCCCGACGACCTGTGGCGACTCCTCGTCCGGGCCGACGACGCGATCAGCACCTTCCCCGACAACCGTGGCTGGGACCTGGAGCGGCTCTACGATCCCGATCCCGCCCACGCCGGTACGAGCTACGCGCGCGAAGGCGGCTTCCTCCACGACGCCGACCGGTTCGACGCCGCCCTGTTCGGCATCTCGCCGCGCGAGGCCACCGCGATGGACCCGCAGCAGCGGCTGCTGCTGGAGACCTCGTGGGAGGCGATCGAGCGGGCGGGGATCAGCCCGAAGGCGATACGCGGCAGCCGGACGGGCGTCTTCGCCGGGGTGATGTATCACGACTACGGCGGCCGACTGCCGCACGCGCCCGAGGGCTTCGAGGGTTTCGTCCTCAACGGCAGCGCGGGCAGCATCGCCTCGGGCCGGGTCGCCTACACCTTCGGGCTGGAGGGTCCGGCGGTCACGGTCGACACGGCGTGCTCGTCGTCGCTGGTCGCGCTGCACCTGGCCGCGCAGTCCCTGCGTTCGGGTGAGTGCGACCTGGCACTGGCCGGCGGTGTGACCGTCATGGCCACGCCCAGCGTCTTCATCGAGTTCTCCCGGCAGCGCGGGCTAGCAGCGGACGGCAGGTGCAAGGCGTTCTCCGCGGAGGCCGACGGCACCGGCTGGGGCGAGGGTGTCGGCATGCTGCTGGTCGAGCGGCTCTCGGACGCTCGCCGCAACGGGCACCAGGTCCTCGCCGTCATGCGGGGCAGCGCGATCAACCAGGACGGCGCGAGCAACGGCCTGACCGCCCCGAACGGCCCGGCACAGGAGCGGGTGATCCGCCAGGCGCTGGCCAACGCCGGACTGTCGACCGCGGACGTGGACGCGGTCGAGGCGCACGGCACGGGAACGGTGCTGGGCGACCCGATCGAGGCGCAGGCCATCCTGGCCACCTACGGTCAGGACCGCCCCGAGGACCGGCCGCTGTGGCTGGGGTCGCTGAAGTCCAACATCGGTCACACGCAGGCCGCCGCCGGTGTCGGCGGCGTCATCAAGATGGTGATGGCGATGCGGCACGGGACGCTGCCCCGGACGCTGCACGCCGAGGAGCCCTCGCCGCACGTGGACTGGACGGCCGGAGCCGTCGAGCTGCTGACCGAGGCCCGCCCGTGGGATGCGGATGACCGTCCGCGCCGGGCCGGTGTCTCGTCCTTCGGCGTGAGCGGCACGAACGCACACGTGATCATCGAGCAGAGCCCGGCCGCCACCGTACCCGCCGACGACGCCGAACTGCCCGTCGTCCCGTGGCTGATCTCCGCCAACGACGGCGAGGCCCTCCGGGCGCAGGCCGCCCGGCTCGCGGACTGGGCGTCACAGGACGACGTCCCGCCGACCACCGTCGGCAAGGCGCTGGTCTCGGCCCGTTCGGTGCTGGAACAGCGCGCGGTGGTGGTCGGCGCGGATCGGGCCGAGCTGGTGGCGGGTCTGCGTGCTCTGGCCGACGGCACGACGGCGCTGGAAGCGGCCGGTGGTGGCCGGTTGGCGATGTTGTTCGCCGGTCAGGGCAGCCAGCGGGTGAGCATGGGCCGTGAGCTGGCCTCCGCGTTCCCGGTGTTCGCCGAGGCGCTGGACGAGATTTGCGCGTTGTTGCCGGGGTCGGTGCGTGAGGCGATGTTCTCCGACCCTGACGGTGTGCTGGGCGAGACGGGGATGACCCAGCCGGCGCTGTTCGCCTTCGAGGTAGCCCTGTACCGGCTGCTCGCCTCGCTGGGGGTGACCCCGGACGTTCTGGTGGGTCACTCGGTGGGAGAGATCGCCGCCGCGCACGTGGCCGGAGTGCTGTCGCTGGCCGACGCCTGCACGTTGGTCTCCGCTCGGGCCCGGTTGATGCAGGCGCTGCCGGAGGGTGGGGCGATGCTGGCCATTGCCGCCCCCGAGGCGGAGGTGCTCCCCCTGCTGGAGGGCCGCCAGGATGTGAGCATCGCTGCCGTGAACGGCCCTCAGGCCGTGGTGATCTCCGGTAGCGAGAGCGCGGTGGAGGAGATCGCGGGCTTGGTGAGTGCGCGGACGCGCAGGCTGCGGGTCTCGCACGCGTTCCACTCGCCGTTGATGGAGCCGATGCTGGCGGAGTTCGAGCAGGTCGTCTCCGGGCTGACTTTCAGTGAGCCGAGTATCCCGGTCGTGTCCAACGTGACGGGCCGGCCCGCCGAGCCGGGTCTGCTGACCGACCCGGCGTACTGGGTGCGGCATGTGCGCGAGGCGGTGCGCTTCGCCGACGGGGTCACCGCCTGCCAGGCGGGTGTGTTCGTGGAGGTCGGACCGGACGGGGTGCTGACCGGTCTGGCCCAGCAGAGCGTCGAGACCGGCGTCTTCGTCGCGACCGCGCGCAAGGACCGCGACGAGATCCGGACGCTGATCGAGGCGCTCGGCCGGCTGCACACCCACGGTGTCATGGTCGACTGGGACACCTACTTCGCCTCGGTGCCCACCAGGCACATCGAGCTGCCCACCTATGCCTTCCAGCGCCGTCGCTACTGGCTCGACGCCACCGCCGAGGTCGCCTCCGGCGGCGGCCTGGTGGCGGTGGGCCACCCATTGCTGACCGCCGTCGTCCCGGCCCCCGGTTCCGGCACGCTCACGCTCATCGGCCGCCTGTCCCTGTCCGCGCAGCCGTGGCTGGCCGACCACCTCGTCGACGGCCAGGTGGTCGTACCGGGCGCGGCGCAGGTCGAGCTCGCGATACGCGCCGGGGACGAGACCGGTTGCCCGGTGCTCGACGAGCTCACCCTCCAAGCTCCCATGGTGCTGGCCGCGGGTGGCGGCCTCCAGCTTCAAGTCGTGGTCGCGGGCGCCGACGATTCCGGCCGCCGCCAGGTGACGATCCACTCGCGCGCCGGGGACGCCGCGGACTGGCGGCAGAACGCCCAGGGCGTCCTCGCCCCGGCAGCCGCCGTCGCGCCCGCCTTCGATCTCGCGCAGTGGCCGCCGCCCGGTGCCGAGGTCCTCGATGTCGAAAACGTCTACGCCGACCTCACCGCGATCGGCATGGAGTACGGCGAGACGTTCCAGTGCCTCCAGGCCGCCTGGCGGCAGGACGGCGCCGTCTACGCCGAGATCGCCCTGCCGGAGCAGTCCGGCGCCGACGCCCGGCGGTTCGGGCTGCATCCGGCACTGCTCGACGCCTCCCTGCACGCCATCCCGATGGCCGGGCTCCTGCCCGACGCGGAACCCGGCCGACCGTACATCCCCTTCGCCTGGAACGACGTGACGCTGCACGCCGAGGGGGCGACCGCCCTGCGGGTCCGCATCACCCCGGCGGGCGGCACCGGCGTGTTCGGCGTGGCGGTGGCGGACACCGCGGGGACGGCCGTCGCGGAAGTCGGATCGCTCATCCTCCGTCCTCGATCCGCCGACCGGTCGGCGGTGCGTCACAACTCCCTGTTCCAGCTGGACTGGGTGCAGGCCGGCCGTACCGGACAGACGGATCTCTCGTACGCGATTCTCGACGTGCCTTCGGACGACGCGCCCGTTCCCGAGGCGATCAGGCGCGCCACGAACGCGGTCCTCGCCGCCCTGCAGGCGGAACCGGGCCCGTCGCCGCTGGTCGTCGTCACGCATGGCGCGGTGGTGGCGGTGGCCGGTGAGGTGCCGGATCTGGCGCAGGCGGCGGTGTGGGGCCTGGTACGGGCGGCGCAGGCCGAACAGCCTGGCCGGTTCGTGCTGCTGGACCTGGACACCGAACCCTTCGACGCGGGCATGGTCGGCCGGGCGCTGGCCACGGGCGAGCCGCAGGTGGCGGTGCGGGCCGGGCAGTTCCTGGTGCCGAGGTTGAGCCGGGTCGCCGAACGCGCGGTCGCGGAACCGGCGCTTTCCGGCGACGCCGGTCCGGTGCTCGATCCGGTGTTCGGTCCTGAGGGCACGGTGCTGGTCACCGGCGGCACCGGCGGTCTGGGCGCGGTCGTGGCCAGGCACCTGGTGACGGCCCATGGCGTGCGGCACCTGCTGCTGGCCAGCCGGCGTGGCGCCGAGGCGCCCGGAGCCGCCGAGCTGGTGGCCGAGCTGACCGAGCTGGGCGCCTCCGTGCAGGTGGCGGCCTGTGACGTCGGCGATCGAGAGGATCTGGCGCGGCTGGTCGCGTCGGTCCCGCCGGCCGGTGTCGTGCACACGGCGGGCGTGCTGGACGACGGGGTCGTCGGCTCTCTCACCCCGGAGCGCTTCGACGCCGTCCTGCGGCCGAAGGCCGACGCGGCCTGGTATCTCCACGAGCTGACCCGGGAGCTGGACCTGTCGGCGTTCGTGCTGTTCTCCTCGCTCTCCGGCGTGCTGGGCAGCGCGGGCCAGGGCAACTACGCCGCGGCCAACACCTTCCTGGACGCCCTCGCCGAGCAGCGCCGGGCGCAGGGACTGCCGGCCACGTCGCTGGCCTGGGGTCTGTGGGCCTCGGGTGGCATGGCGGGCGACCTGACCGAATCCGACCTGAACCGCCTTGAGCGTGGCGGCATCACGCCGCTGCCCGTCGACGACGGTCTGGCCCTGTTCGACGTCGCGATCGACCACGAGCACGCCGTGCTGGTCCCGGCCGCGCTGAACCTCCCCGCCCTGCAGGCCCAGGCCCACGCCGGCACCCTCCCCGCGGCCCTTCGCGGGCTGGTCCGCGTGCCCACCCGACGTACCAGTACGGCCGCGACGGATCCGACTGATCTTCTCCGGCTGGTGCGTACCCAGGCGGCGACGGTCCTCGGCTTCTCCGACACGGAGGCGGTCGAGTCGGCCAAGCGCTTCCAGGAGCTCGGTTTCGACTCCCTCACCGCGGTCGAGTTCCGCAACCAGCTCAGCACGGCGACCGGGCTGCGGTTGCCGGCCACCCTTATCTTCGACTACCCGACCGCTGAGGCGGTGGCGGACTACCTGGCAGGGGAGCTGGCCGGTGGTCAGGTCTCGCAGGCGGTCGTGGCCGATGTCTCGGTGGCCGACGAGCCGATCGCGATCGTGGGGATGGCCTGCCGGTTCCCCGGCGGCGTCTCCTCGCCCGAGGCTCTGTGGGATCTGGTGTCGTCCGGCACCGACGCCATCGGCGACTTCCCGACCGATCGGGGCTGGGACCTGGCGAAATTGTACGATCCGGACCCGGACAGCCGGGGTACCTCGTACTCCAGGCACGGCGGGTTCCTGTACGAGGCCGCCGAGTTCGACCCCGGGTTCTTCGGGATCTCGCCGCGTGAGGCTCTCGCGATGGATCCGCAGCAGCGGTTGCTGCTGGAGGCGTCATGGGAGGCGATCGAGCGGGCGGGGATGAATCCCGATCGGCTGCGTGGCAGCCGGACGGGTGTCTTCGCCGGGGTGATGTACCACGACTACGCGCCCCAGCTCTCTGACGCGCCGGGCGAGCTGGAAGGCCTGATCGGCACCGGCAGCTCAGGCAGTGTCGCCTCGGGCCGGGTGTCGTACACCCTGGGCCTGGAGGGTCCGGCGGTCACGGTGGACACGGCGTGCTCGTCGTCGCTGGTGGCGCTGCACTGGGCGGCGCAGTCCCTGCGGTCGGGCGAATGCGACCTGGCCCTGGCGGGCGGCGTCACGGTGATGGCCACGCCGAGTACCTTCGTGGAGTTCTCGCGGCAGCGTGGCCTGTCGGCGGACGGGCGGTGCAAGGCGTTCTCCGCGGAGGCCGACGGCACCGGCTGGGGCGAAGGCATCGGTGTGCTGCTGGTCGAGCGGCTCTCGGACGCTCGCCGCAACGGTCACCGGGTGCTGGCCGTGGTGCGGGGCAGCGCGGTCAACCAGGACGGCGCGAGCAACGGCCTGACGGCGCCGAACGGTCCGGCGCAGCAGCGGGTGATCCGCCAGGCGCTGGCGAACGCGGGCCTGTCGGCGGCGGATGTCGATGTGGTCGAGGCGCACGGCACGGGAACGGTGCTGGGTGACCCGATCGAGGCGCAGGCGTTGCTGGCCACCTACGGTCAGGACCGGCCGGAGGACCGGCCGCTGTGGCTGGGTTCCATCAAGTCGAACATCGGCCACGCGCAGGCCGCCGCCGGCGTGGCCGGTGTGATCAAGATGGTGATGGCGCTGCGCAACGGCGTCATGCCGCGGACGTTGCACGCCGATGAGCCCTCGCCGTACGTGGACTGGTCGGCGGGCGCGGTGGAGTTGCTGACCGAGGCCCGTACATGGGATGTGGAGGACCGTCCGCGCCGGGCTGCGGTCTCCTCCTTCGGGATCAGCGGCACGAACGCGCACGTGATCATCGAGCAGGGTCCCGCGGTGGAGCCGGAGCCCTCCGGCACAGAGTCGCCGGTGACGCCGTGGCTGCTCTCGGCCAAGACGCCGGAGGCGTTGCGGGCGCAGGCCGGGCAGCTCGCGTCGTGGGTGGAGGCTCAGCCGGAGCTGAACTCGGCTGACGCGGCCTGGACGCTGGCGACGGGCCGTGCGGTGCTGGAGCAGCGCGCGGTGGTGGTCGGCGCCGACCAGGCCGAGCTGCTGGCGGGTCTGCGTGCTCTGGCCGACGGCACGACGACGTTGGAAGCGGCCGGTGGTGGCCGGTTGGCGATGTTGTTCGCCGGTCAGGGCAGCCAGCGGGTGGGCATGGGCCGTGAGCTGGCCTCCGCGTTCCCGGTGTTCGCCGAGGCGCTGGAGGAGATCTGCGCGTTGTTGCCGGGGTCGGTGCGCGAGGCGATGTTCTCCGGTCCGGACGAGGTGCTGGCCGAGACGGGGATGACCCAGCCGGCGCTGTTCGCCTTCGAGGTCGCTCTGTACCGTCTGCTCACTTCGTTGGGGGTGACCCCGGATGTGCTGGTGGGTCACTCGGTCGGGGAGATCGCGGCGGCTCATGTGGCCGGGGTGTTGTCGCTGCCAGATGCGTGTGCCCTGGTCACGGCTCGGGCCCGGTTGATGCAGGCGCTGCCGGAGGGTGGGGCGATGCTGGCCGTCGCCGCCCCCGAGGCGGAGGTCCTTCCTCTGCTGGAGGGCCGCGAGGATGTGAGCATCGCCGCGGTGAACGGCCCTCAGGCCGTGGTGATCTCCGGTAGCGAGAGCGCGGTGGAGGAGATCGCGGGCTTGGTGAGTGCGCGCACGCGCAGGCTGCGGGTCTCGCACGCGTTCCACTCGCCGTTGATGGAGCCGATGCTGGCCGAGTTCGAGCAGGTCGTCTCCGCGCTGACTTTCAGTGAGCCGAGCATTCCGGTCGTGTCCAACGTGACGGGCCGGCCTGCTGAGCCGGGTCTGCTGACCGACCCGGCCTATTGGGTGCGGCATGTGCGCGAAGCGGTGCGTTTTGCCGACGGGGTGGTCGCCTGCCAGGCGGGTGTGTTCGTGGAGATCGGACCGGACACCACCCTGACCGCGCTGGCCCAGCAGAGCGTCGAGGACGGAACGTTCGTCGCGGTCGCGCGCAAGGATCGCGACGAGATCCGGACGCTGGTCGAGGCACTGGGCCGGCTGCACACCCACGGTGTGGGCGTGGACTGGACGGCGATCCTCGCCCCGGCGCGGCAGATCGACCTGCCGACCTACGCCTTCCAGCGGGAGCGGTACTGGATCTCGGCACGTGGTGGGGTCGGGGAGATGAGTGCCGCCGGACTGGGTGCGCTTGATCATCCGATGCTGAGTGCGGTGACGGAGGTCGCCGGTGGTGAGTCGGTGGTCTTCAGCGGGCGCCTGTCGGTGGCCGCGCAGCCGTGGCTGGCCGATCACGCGGTGAACGGGACGGTGTTGTTGCCGGGTACCGGTTTGCTGGAGCTGGTGTTGCGGGCCGGGGCCGAGGTGGGCCGGCCGCTGGTGCGGGAGCTGACGCTGCAGGCCCCGCTGCTCCTGCCCGTCGAGGGCGGGGTCCAGGTCCAGGTCGTCGTCGGAGCTGAGGAGTCCGGCGGCAGGGCGGTCGCGGTCCACTCGCGTCCGGAAAACGACCCCACTGCCCCATGGACGAGCCATGCCGAGGGACTGCTGAGCGCGGAACCACTATCGGTGGCGGCGTTCGAGCTGACGCAGTGGCCGCCGGTGGACGCGCGGCCGGTGGCGGTCGATGGTCTGTACGACGATCTCGCGGCGGTCGGCCTGGAGTACGGGCCGGTCTTCCAGGGAGTGACGCGGGCCTGGACGAAGCCGGGCGAGGTGTTCGCCGAGATCGCGCTGCCCGAGCAGGCGCACGCCGACGCGGCGCGCTTCGGGGTGCACCCGGCGCTGCTGGACGCGGTGTT